>NZ_CP101497.1:331709-663419 GCF_024362325.1 Microcella humidisoli | reverse complement strand
CGCCGCCGTCTACCACGGCCGCGGCGACGTGCGCATCGAGACCCTGCCCGTGCCGATCGCCGTCGAGGGCCAGGCGCTCGTCAAGGTGCTGCGCAGCGGCATCTGCGGCACCGACGCCACCGAGTACAAGGCCGGGCCGATCATGTTCCCGATCGACGCCCCGCACCCGAAGAGCGGCCACCAAGGCCCGCTCATCATCGGGCACGAGTTCGTCGGCGAGATCGTCGACCTGCCGGGAGGGCCGGTCGAGGGCCTCGCGGTGGGCGACCACGTCGCGTCGGGCGCGGGGGTAGCGTGCGGCGAGTGCCAGCGCTGCCGTCAAGGCCGCACGAACCTGTGCGAGCGCTACGTGACACACGGCCTCAACATCGACGGCGGCCTCGCCGAGTACGTCGCGGTCGCCACCTCGACGCTCGTGCGCATCCCCGACGACTGCGCGCTCGACGCCGCAGGCGTCGCCCAGCCGCTCGCCGTCGGGCTGCACGCTGCCCGCCGCGCGCAGGTCGTCGACGGCGACCGCGTGGTGCTTTTCGGGGCGGGGGCCATCGGCACGTTCATCCTCGCCGGGCTCATCTCGCTCGCCGATGCCGACATCACCGTCGTCGACTTCGCGGGCGAGCGCCTCGATCGCGCCCTACGCCTCGGCGCCACCCGCGTCGTGCCGGTCGACGACCAGCTGCAGGATGCCCTGCGCGCGATCGTCGGACCGACCGGTGCCGACGTGGTCATCGAGGCCACGGGGGCCCCGGGGCAGCTCGACGTCGCCCTGCGCCTCGTGCGCCAAGGCGGGACCATCCTCGAGGTGGGTCTGCCCTCGAAGCCCCAAGAGCTCGACGTCCACAAGCTCGTGCTGAGCGAGGTGACGATCGCGACGACCGTCGCGCACGTGTGCGGAGACGACCTCGTGCCCTCGCTCGAGATCCTCGCCCGCACCGATCTCGGTGACGAGCTCGTCGAGGCCGTGTTCGGGCTCGACGAGGTCCCGACCCAGCTCGCCCGCCTCGCGGCGGGAGAGATCCGCGGCAAGGTGCTGTTCGACCCGACGCGCACCGCCTGACCGCAGCAGCATCCCGATCACTCAAGAAAGGTGGCGACAGAGCCATGAGAGCAGCCGTCTTCCACGACGCCAAAGACATCCGGGTCGAAGAGGTCGCCGAGCCGGGAGCCCTCGGGCCCCGCGACGTGCGGCTCAAGCCGTTCTGGTGTGGCATCTGCGGCACCGACCTGCACGAGTACGCCGTCGGCCCCATCGTGATCCCGACCCAGCCCCACAAGCTCAACGGATCGACCGCCCCGCAGATCCTGGGCCACGAGTTCTCGGCCGAGGTGCTTGAGGTCGGGAAGGAGGTTCGCAGCGTGCGCGCGGGCGACCGGGTCTCGGTCATGCCTCTGCTGTTCTGCGGCGCCTGCTACTTCTGCCAGCGCGGCCTCAACCACCTCTGCACCTCGATGGCCTGCGTCGGCCTGAGCGACGAGTGGGGCGGCATCGCCGAGCAGGCGATCGTGCACGAGTCGAAGGTGGCCAAGCTGCCCGACTCGATGTCCGACATCCAGGGAGCCCTCGTCGAGCCCACCGCTGTCGCCGCCTACGGCGTCGACAAGGCGCAGGTGCGCCCCGGCGACACCGTGCTCGTGACCGGGCTCGGCCCGATCGGCGCCCTCGCCTCGCTGTACGCCGCATCCCTCGGCGCCACCGTGTACATGTCGGAGGTCAACCCGAAGCGCCAGGAGCTCGCGCGGTCGCTCGACGTGGGCGTGCTGCTCGACCCGCGCTCCACCGACGTGGCCGCCGAGCTGCGCGACCGCACGGGCGGCATCGGCGTCGATGCGGTCATCGAGTGCTCGGGCAACGAGATCGCGCTGCAGACCGCCCTGGCCTCGGTGCGGGCTTCGGGCAACATCTCGCAGACGGGCCTGCACACGAAGCCTGCCGCCATCGATCCCATGGTGCTCTCGGAGCGCGACATCACGCTGCGCGGCACGTGGTGCTACCCCGTGACCGACTGGCCGCGCATCATCGACCTCATCGGCCGTGGCCGCATGGATGTCGAGAAGGTCGTGAGCGCGAAGATCGACATGGCCGACATCGTCGAGAAGGGCTTCGAGACCCTGCTGTCGCCGACCGGCGACCAGGTCAAGGTCCTCGTTCGCGCCTTCTGATCACCCCTACGAGTTCAAGGAGCACCACTCTCATGAAGGCACTGCAGTACGTCTCGGTCGACACCCCGCAGGTCGACGAGCTGCCCATCCCCGAGATCGCCGACGACGAGGTGCTCGTGGCCGCGCGCTCGGTCGGGGTCTGCCACAGCGACATCGAGCTGCTCGAGGGGCGTTACATCATCCCTTTCCAGTACCCGATCATCCCCGGCCACGAGTGGTCGGGCGAGGTCATGGCCGTCGGCTCGAAGGTCACCGGCCTGACGAAGGGTGACGGCGTCGTCGGCGAGTGCGTCATCGGCGACGACCACTTCGGCTTCTCGATCAGCGGCGCGGCCGCCGAGTTCTTCGTGGCGAAGCAGTCGTGGCTGCACAAGCTGCCCGAGGGCGTCTCGTGGACGAACGCCGCGCTCGTCGAGCCGTTCAGCGTCGCCTACTACGCGCTCATGCGCGTGGGCAATGTCAACGCGAGCGACACCCTCGTCGTGCTCGGTGCCGGCCCGATCGGCCTGTGCGTCACGGCCGCCTCGGCCAAGCTCGGTGCCAAGACGATCGTCGTCGAGCCGAGCGAGCACCGCCGCGAGAAGGCCCTGTCGCTGGGGGCCCACTTCGCGGTCTCGCCCGATGAGCTGGCCGCGGTGCTCGACCGCGAGTCGGGAGGCCGCGGCGCGAGCGTCGTGATCGAGGCGACGGGTCGCCCCGAGGTCATGGCGCAGGCGCTCGAGATCGCCGCCTTCAAGGGCCGCGTCGGCTACATCGGCATCGACGTGGGCCGCGAGGCGCCCGCGAAGCTGGGGCTGATCCAGTCGAAGGAGCTCACGATCACGGGCTCGATCGGCTCGCCTGGCGTCTGGCCCGACACGCTGCGCTTCATGGCGCAGGCGGGCATCGACCTCACCTCGCTCGTGACGCAGCGCTTCGACGTCGACTCGGCGACCGAGGCCGTCGCGGCGGCGCGCAACCCGGCGCAGACGATCAAGGCGCACATCGAGTTCGACGCGTCGCTGTAGTGCGGTCGCGCGGGGCCGTTCGGGTCGGCCGCGCGCGAACCGGAAGGGGGCGGATGCTGTGCGCATCCGCCCCCTTCGTCATGTCGACCCGCTCTACGGCAGCAGCTTCGCCTCGCGGTAGCGCGCGACCGTGTCGAAGAAGCTCGTGCGCGTCGACCGGAAGTCGAGGAACCCGGCCTCGCGGCTCTTCGTCATGTCGGTGATGCACTCGACCTCGCGGCCGAGGTCGCTATCGCTGTGCCACCACGACGCGAGCTTGCTCACGTCGCTCTCGACGAGGCCCTCGCGCTCGGCGATGCGCGCCCAGACCTCGGGGGCGACCTCGGTCATGGAGGCGACGAGGGTGCGCGGCGTGCCCGTCGGGCCCTCCCACTCGACCCCGAAGTGCTCGGCGATCTGCGGCCACAGCCACCGCCAGCGGAAGACGTCGCCGTTGGCGATGTTGAAGGCCTCGTTCGCGCCCTCCTCGTGCGTCGATGCCCACACGAGCTGCTCGCCGAGCAGCTCGGCGTCGGTGACGTCGGTCACGAAGTTCCACTGCTCGACCGAGCCGGGGTAGATGAACGTCTGGCCCAGCTCCTTGCAGATGGTCGCGTAGACCGAGAGCGTCAGCACCATGTTCATGGCGTTGTCGACGGCGAAGCCGAAGACGGTGTGCGAGCGGTGCACGCTCCAGGTGAAGCCCATGCGCTCGGCGGCCGCGAAGAGCTCGTCCTCCTGCGCGTAGTAGAAGTTGGGGCTCGGCAGGCGGGGCTCCGACTCCTTGAACGGGGTCTCGGCCTTCACGCCGGTCGCGTAGTCCTCGAAGGGGCCGAGGTAGTGCTTGAGCCCGGTGAGCAGTGCGACGTGCCGCACGCCGCCGTCGGGCTCGAGCGCCGCGAAGAGGTTGCGCAGGGTCGCGCTGTTGACCGCGATGTTCTCGGCTTCGGTGTCCTTGCGGATCCACGCCGTGATGATCACGATCTCGGGCCGCAGGGCCGCGAGGGCTGCGGCGGTCGCCTCCGCGTCGAGCAGATCGGCCTGGATCGGGATGACGCCCTCGACCATCGAGTTGCCGCGACGCGCGAGGCCGTGCACCTCCCACCCCGCCTCGAAGAGCTGACGGCTGACCGTCTGGCCGGCGATGCCGGTCGCGCCCACGACGAGCGCGCGCCGGGTGTGTGCAGTGTTCATCAAAGAGCCGCCTTTCGAACGACGATGTTCAGTTGTGATAAACGGTAGCGCACGGCACGCGCCGCGTCGATGCCGAGTGGGCTGCGCGGCCGCGCCCCTCGGTCGCCGGAAGATCGCGCGCGGTCGGGCCCGCGGCGGGCATCCCCGGCGCCCCGCATGACCCGCACCCGGCAAGAGTATGCAAAATCATGGAAATCCCGCGGAATGCGGGACGTTGGTCCCTTCCGAACGGGGCGCGAGAGGAGCAGGATGCGAGCCGGAGCGGCCGCTGCGGGCACTCGCGCGGCGACGGTCGAGCACTCCGATCAGCGGCGGCCGGGCCCAATCGGAGGCGCGGAAAACGAACATCCGGGGCCCCCGCGGCGGAATCGTTATGAACAACGCTTGTGAACACCAGCGCTTTTCCATAAAGTGTGACTCAACACCCCGTCCAGCGTGAACAGCCGGGAGCACCGACTCTTTCAAAGGGGAAAGCATGGCCGACGCCACGTCACCGCCGCGACTGCTCACGAGCGCCCGGTTCGGCATCTCGAAGGGCCTGCTGACGGTGCTCATCTCGACCGTCGCGCTCATCGTGCTCAGTGCGCTGCTCGCGCCGAGCTCCGTCTCGCAGGGAGCCGTGCTCGGCATGCTGCCCTTCGCCGCGGTGCTCGCGATCGTCGGCCTCGGCCAGATGCTCGTCGTGCAGCAGGGCGGCATCGACCTCTCGGTGCCCGGCTCGGTCTCGCTCGCGGTCGTCATCGTCACGCACATGCCCAACGAGAACGACGCCATGCTGCTGCCCGCCATGCTCGTCGCCTTCGCGTGGGCGATCGGGGCCGGCCTGCTCAACGGCTTCATGGTGGGGCGCCTCGGGCTCAACCCCATCATCGCCACGCTCGGCACCAACGCCCTCCTCTTCGGCGCCGTTCTCGGCATCTCCGGAGGCATCCCCCGCACGACCACGAACCTCCTCAGCGAGATCGCCGGCGGTCGTACCGTGGGCATCCCGAACGCGGTGCTGTTCGCGATCGGGTTCCTCGTGCTCGTCACGATCATGGTGAAGAAGACGGTCGTCGGCCGCCGGTTCGAGGCCGTCGGCGCGAGCCCGGCCGCGGCGCGCGCGACGGGCCTGCGGTACCGCACGCACCAGGGCGCCGCGTACGTCTGGGCCCAGCTGCTCTTCGCGAGCGCGGGCATCCTGCTCGCCGGCATCACCAACCAGCCCACCGCCTTCCAGGGCAACAGCTACCTGCTCACCTCGGTCGCCGTCGTGGTGCTGGGAGGCACCTCGCTGCTTGGCGGTCGAGGCTTCCCCGCGGCCACGGTGGTGGCCGCCCTGTTCCTCAGCCAGCTCGACCAGTTCGTGCTCGCTCTGGGCGTGCCCTTCGCGGTGCGCACCCTCGTCCAGGCCGCCGCTCTTGCGATCGGCGTCGCGATCTACACGGTCAACTGGACGGCACTACGGCAACGGTTCGCCCCCCGGGGCGAGCCCGCTGTCGCCGCAACACCCTGACCCGCCTGCACCACCCCCCGAACCACCCGCTCCACCGGAGCGAGTGCACCAAGAGATGTGCGACAAGGCCGTCGCGCTCAACAATGGAGGAAACCATGATTCACCGCAGAATCTCCGCGGCCATCGCCGCAGCGGGACTGACGGCGCTCGTCCTCGCGGGCTGTGCCGCTCCGTCCGAAGAGCCGGCTGAGCCGGGCGCGCCGGTCGAGGGCGCACCCGACTGGTGCGGCCCCGAGGAGGCCGTCGTCGGTCTGCTCGACGGCTTCGGCGGCAACAGCTGGCGCCTGGTCACGACCGCCGCCGGTGCCGACGAGGTCGCCAAGTGCCCGAGCGTCGTGGAGTACCTCTACGCCGACGGCCAGGGCGACACGCAGAAGTCGATCTCCGACATCCAGGGCATGGTCGCGTCGGGTGCCGACGCCATCGTCGTGTTCCCGGACGCCGGCGAGGCCATGCTCCCCGCGCTCCGCAGCGCCTACGAGGCGGGCGTCGTGACGGTCCCCTACCGCGTCAACCCGAACGGTGTCGACGGCGAGGACTACGACCTCTGGGTCGGCGCTGACTTCGTCGCTGACGGTGTCGCGTGGGGCAACTGGATCCTGGAGAACTTCCCGGACGGCGCCAACATCCTGTTCCTCTCGGGCCCGGCCGGCAACAGCCAGGGCATCGACGAGCGCACGGGCTTCGAGTCGGTCCTGACCGACCCGAAGTACCAGTACATCGGCGAGCAGCCCTACGAGGTCACGAACTGGGACCCGGCGCTCACGCAGCAGGTGCTCACCGCGGCCATCGCGAAGTACGACCAGATCGACGTGATCGTGTCTGACTTCGGCCCGTCGCTCGTCGGCGCTCTGCCCGAGTTCGAGAAGAGCGGTCGCTCGATCCCCGCGCTCGTCACCTCCGACGGCAACGTGCTCAGCTGCTTCTGGGAGGAGAAGAACGCGTCGAACCCCGACTTCAAGCTCTTCACCGTCGCCACGGGCAACGACAACGTGCGTCTCGCCGTGCAGCACGCCGTGGCTCGCGCCACGGGCGGTGTCATCCCCAGCGAGACCGCGTTCGCCGCTCCGGTGTTCGAGGACTCGGTGAGCGGTTCGCCGAACCCCGTGACCTGCCGCGACGACCTGCCGGGTGACATCTACCTGTCGGCCCAGATGTCGCCGGACGACCAGGCTGCGCTCCTGCAGTAACAGCAGTACCCGCGATCCCGGCCCCCGGCTCGTAGAACTCGATTCTGCGGGCCGGGGGACCGGCCGCTCCACACCCGCTCGCACGCACCGATTGAGGGTTCAACCGTGAACAACCAGGCCACCGCCGCGCCGACGACCGTCGCGACGCTCACCATGACCGGCATCTCCAAGAGCTTCGGAGGCGTCGCCGCGCTCACCGACGTCTCGCTCGAGGTGCTCCCCGGCGAGGTGCACGCGCTGCTCGGCGAGAACGGCGCCGGCAAGTCGACCCTCATGAACGTGGCCACGGGCACCATCCGCCCCGACACGGGCACCCTGACCTTCCGCGGCGAGGCGCTCGACGACCTCGACCCGCGCGCCGCCGCCCGCCGCGGCATCGCCTTCGTGCACCAGCACCCGGCCGTCATGCCCGACATGACCGTGCTCGAGAACCTGCTCGTCGCCCTCCCGAAGTCGGTCTTCTCCGGCGGGCGCGTCGACGACATCGCCCGCGGCCTGCTCGAGACCGCCGGCCTGCGCGTGCACCTGAGCGACCGCGTCGAGAACCTCTCCGTGGCGCAGAAGTACTTGCTGGAGATCGCCAAGGCCCTCGCGGTCAAGCCCGCGCTGCTCGTGCTCGACGAGCCCACCGCCCCCCTCGGCCAGGAATCGGTCGACATGCTCTTCGCCCTCGTGCGCGACTTCGTCGCCCAGGGCACCTCGGTCGTGTACATCACCCACCGCCTCGCCGAGGTGCGCGAGCTCGCCGACCGCGTCACGGTGCTGCGCGACGGCAAGCTGCGCGCGACGGCCGTCGTCGACGAGATCTCCGACAAGGAGCTGCTCTCGCTCATCGTGGGTCGCCAGCTCGACTCGACCTTCCCGCCCAAGCACGAAGGGTCGGACGAGGAGCCCAACTTCGTCATCGACGCCGTCACGGGCCCGGGCTTCAATGACGTCTCGGTCAGCGCGCGCCGCGGCGAGATCATCGGCGTCGCGGGCGTCGTCGGCAACGGCCAGAGCGAGCTGCTCCGCGCGCTCGCCGGCCTCGTGCCCCTCGACGGCGCTGTCGTCATCAACGGCACGGCCATGTCGGCCCGCGAGCTGCTCAGCAAGGCCGCCTACCTGCCCGCCGACCGCATCACCGAGGGCCTCATGATGCGCCTCTCGGTGCGCGAGAACGCCGCCGTCTCCGCCCTGCGCCGCTTCCGCGGCCGTGCGCTCATGAGCCGCAAGCGCGAACTGGGCATGGTGGGGGAGACCCTCGGGTCGCTCTCGGTCAAGGCCGCCTCGCTCGATGCCACGGTCTCCTCGCTCTCGGGCGGCAACCAGCAGAAGGTCATGGTCGCGCGGGCGCTGCTCTCCGAGCCCGTGCTCGTGCTCGCCGACGAACCCACGCAGGGCGTCGACGTCGGCGCGCGCGCCGAGATCTACCAGATCCTGCGGGATGTCTCGGCATCGGGCATCCCCGTCGTCATCGCCTCCTCCGACGCGAAGGAGCTCGAGGGGCTCTGCGACACGGTCATCGTCATGTCGCGCGGCCACGTCGTCGACACCCTCCGCGGTGACGACCTGACCGAAGAGCGCATGATCCACGCGGCCGTCAGCTCGACGACGCAGACGGTCAGCGTCGACGAGATCGCCGAGGCCGAGAGCGACGAGCGCACGGCCGTCCGCGCCGCGAAGCTGCGCCGGTTCCTGCAGGGCGACTACGCGCCCACGGTGCTGCTCGTCGCCGTCATGCTCGGCCTCGGGGCGTTCATCTTCGCGCAGAACGACCGGTACCTCGGCGACTTCAACATCTCATCGATGCTGCTCCTCGTGTCGGCGCTCGGCTTCATCGCGATGGGCCAGACGATCGCCTTGCTCACGGGCGGCATCGACCTCTCCGTCGGGCCCCTCGTCGGGTTCCTCGTGGTCGTGGGCTCGTTCTTCATCCTCGACGAAGCGCCCGTCACCTCGATCGTGCTCGGCTTCGCGGCCATGCTGGGTGCCTCGCTCATCGTCGGGCTCCTCAACGGGTCCTTGATCCGATATGCGAAGTTCACGGCGATCGCGGCGACCCTGACCGTCTACATCGCACTCCAGGGCATGAGCTTCATCCTCCGGCCGACGGCCGAGGGCTTCATCAACCGCGAGATCTCGAGCATCATCACGACGAAGCTCGGCCCCGTGCCGGTCGCGTTCATCGTGCTCGTGCTCGTCGTCATCGGTCTCGAGTACGCGCTGCGCAAGACCCCGTGGGGCTGGCGCCTCCGGGCGGCGGGCTCCGACGAGGAGTCGGCGCGGCGCGTCGGTGTTGAGATCAACCGCACGGTCGTGCTCGGCTACGTCGCCACGTCGGCGCTCACCTTCCTCGGAGCGATCATGCTCATGACGCAGATCGGCGTCGGCGACCCTGCGCAGGGCGTGGCGTACACGCTCTCGAGTATCACGGCCGTCGTGCTCGGCGGCACGAGCCTGCTCGGCGGGCGCGGCACGTTCGTCGGCACGCTCCTCGGCTCGATGCTCCTCATCCAGGTGCTCAACGCGACCGTGTTCCTGCGGCTCGACCAGATGTGGCAGTACATCCTCCAGGGCGTTCTGATCCTCGCGGCGGCCATCCTGTACGCGATCGCGCGCTCGAAGCGCCGCCGCCGCACTGCGCCCCGCGCGTGACCGGGCGGGCGATCGAGACGGGATGCCGCGCGTGAGCGCGGCGCGCGTCGCGGTGCTCGGCGCGGGTGCGAACGGTGCCGGCATCGGCGCCGACCTCGTGCGCGCGGGCCACGACGTGACCTTCATCGAGCAGTGGCCCGCGCATGTCGAGGCCATGCGGCAGCGCGGCATCCGTGTCGAGATGCCCGAAGAGACCGTGACGACGCCGGTCACGGTGCACCACCTCTGCGAGGTGGCCGAGCTGCGAGAGCCCTTCGATCTCGTCTTCGTGCTCGTGAAGGCGTACGACACGCGCTGGGCGAGCGAGCTGATCCGCCCGCTCGTGGCCGACGACGGCCTCGTGGTCGGTCTGCAGAACGGCATGGAGCTCGACCACATGGCCGACATCATCGGTGCCGAGCGCACGCTCGGCGCCGTGATCGAAGTCTCGTCGAACATGTTCGAGCCGGGCGTGGTCGAGCGCCAGAGCCCGCCCTCGACGTCGTGGTTCGCGATCGGCAGCATGCATCCCTCGACCATCGGGCGAGAGGAGGAGGCGGCCTCGGTGCTGCGCGCCGCCGGCACGGTGGAGATCTCGGCCGATATCCGCTCGTCCAAGTGGATGAAGCTCGTCGCCAACGCGGCCGAGCTCGTGCCCTCGGCGATCCTCGACCTGCCCCTCGGCGACGCCGTGCGACTGCCGGGCATGCGCGAGTTCATGATCGCGACGGGTCGGGAGGCCGTGCGCACGTGCCTCGCCACCGGCAGCCGGCTCATGCCGATCTTCGGCATGACCGAGGCCGACATCGCTGAACCCGACGATTACGCTGTGACGCTGCTCGACCGCGTGCTCACCGATTACACGCTGCCGTCGACCCGCACGACCGTGCTGCAGGACTGGATGAAGGGTCGCCGAAGCGAGGTCAACGAGATCAACGGGCTCGTCGTGCGCGAGCAGCTCCGGCTCGGCGGCTCGGCGCCCCTCAACGAGCGCGTCGTCGAGCTCGCGCTGCGCATCGAGGCCGGCACGCTCGACGCCCGGCCCGAGAACCTCGCGCTGCTGCTCGCCGACTGACGGCCGATCGTGCCCCGGTCGGCGATCGGGGCGGGATGCTCAGCGCGCGCTGCGCCGCCGCGTGACCTCGGCCACGGCCGACCAGTCGAGCTCGGCGAGTTCGGGGTCGGCGAGGGCCGCGTCGAAGAGCTCGTGCAGCACGGGAGCGACGGGGAGGCGCACGCCGAGCTCGGCCGCCGCGTTCTCGGCCAGCGTCAGGTCCTTGAGGCCGAGCGACATCGCGAAGCCGACCGGCAGGTAGCGCTTCTCCGCGATGATCGGGCCGTATCCCTTGTGGGCCGAGCCGCTGAAGGCCGTGTGGGTGAGGATCTCGACGAAGGTGCTCGGGTCGATGCCCGCCGACTCGACGAGCACGACGGACTCGGTGATCGACTGCAGGGCGTTGAGGATGGAGTAGTTGACGGCGATCTTGACGACGCTCCCGAGCCGGGGATCCGTGCCGAGGTTCCAGACCCGCGAGCCCAGGCTCTGCAACGACGGCAGGGCGGCCTCGAGCGCCGCGGTGTCGCCCGAGGCGACGACGAGCAATGCGCCCGTGGCCGCGACCGTCGAGCGGCCGAGCACGGGGGCGGTCACGTAGCCGACGCCGTGTCGCGCGTGGCGCTCGGCGAGCTCGGCCGCCGCTCCGGGGCTGATGGTCGAGTGGTTGACGTGCACGCGGCCGGGGGGCACGGTCGAGAGCAGCTCGTCGCTGAACACCTCGAGTACGACGCGGTCGTCGGTGAGCATCGAGTGCACGATGGTCCGGGCCGCGAAGGCGTCGGCCACCGAGCCGGCCACGTCGACGCCGTCGCGCTCGGCCAGCTGCTGCGCGGGGCCGGCGCTGCGGTTCCACACGGTGACCGCGAATCCTTCGTCGAGCAGTCGCGAGGTCATGCCGACACCCATGGCGCCGAGCCCGAGGAAGGCGATGGCGGGCTGCTCGGCGGTGCGGTCGCGATCCACGGTGATCTCCTTCGTCCGGGCGGGCGGGCATCCCCGACCGCTTTCGTACAGTAATGCTTCACAATCACGTGAACAAGCCGGGGCCGCCGGGCGCGGCCCAGAACTCCCTGCGCATCGGTGGGGGTAGACGGGGTGGTCGGCTATGCTGAACCAACGTTCTCGTGTTCAGCGAGGCTGTCGATCGACGATGATCGTCGCCGCTGCAGAAAGGTGTGATGATGCAGTTCGATGTCGGATCTGAACTGCGTCGTGTGCGCGAGGCCCGCAAGCTGAGCCTGCGCGCCGTCGCCTCCGCCGTGGGCGTGTCGGCGAGCCTGCTCTCGCAGGTCGAGACGGGCAAGACCCAGCCCTCGGTGAGCACCCTCTACGCCCTCGTCAACCACCTCGGCATCTCGCTCGACGGGCTCATGGGCACGAACCGCGTCGCCGCCACCCCGCTCGGCTTGAGCCCGGTGGGTTCGGCGGGGAGCGCCCCCGACCCCGACGGCAATCGCCGGAGCGACTCGGTGGTGCAGCGCCGGGAGGACAACCCGGTCATCGAGATGGAGAACGGCGTGACATGGGAGCGCCTGGCCGTGGGCGACACGGGCATCGCCGACCCCCTCATCGTCACCTACGAGCCCTCGGCCTCCTCCTCGCTCGAGGGCAAGATGATGCGGCATGCCGCGCTCGAGTACGGCGTGCTGCTGGAGGGGCGGCTCACCCTTCGGATCGACTTCGAGACCTACGACCTCGAGCCGGGCGATTCGTTCTGCTTCGACGCATCCCGCCCGCACCTGTACATCAACGCCGGCGACGTTCCCGCCCGCGGCATCTGGTTCGTCATCGGTCGCCGCGAGATGGCGTACCAGTCGCTCAGCGACCTGGGCCACGACGACGAGGCCGAGGTGCGTCCCATCTCGTCCGCGGTCGACGTGCTGCAGGCCATGAAGGCGATGCGGCCCGAGAAGCGCCGCTGAGGCCTGGCCTCAGCTCGACTCCTCCCGCGCGGCGAACACCTCGGGGTGACTCGCGAGCTGGCGCCGCGTGCGTCGAATGTGGCCGGCGAGCAGCGACTCGGCCGCGTCGATGTCGTGGTCGCGCAAGGCCCCGACGATGAGCCGGTGCTCGTCGTGCACGGTGCGGCGTGCGCGAGCATCCATGAGCCCCGTGTACACGCGCCGATAGGCCTGCGTGCGGTTCCAGAGCCGGTGCACGAGCTCGGTCAGCACGACGGTCTGCGTGCCCGTGTAGGTGAGCAGGTGGAACGAGCGGTCGAGTTCGAGGAAGGTCTCGGAGTCGTCGGAGTCGGCCATCTGCGCGGCGAGCTCGTCGAGCCGCTGCAGCGTCGGCTCGTCGAGGCTCGGGCCGCTCATGCGCAGCAGCAGGGGCTCGACGCGCTCGCGCACGCGGTAGATCTCCTGGCACTCGCCGAGGCTCAGCGACGACACCCACGCGCCCGTGTTGGCCACGAGGGTCACGAGCCCTTCGGCCTCGAGCATGCGCAGGGCCTCACGCACGGGAACGCGGCTGGCGCCCGACTCGAGGGCGAGCTCCTCCTGCCGGATGCGCGCGCCGGGCGGGTACTCGCCGCGGATGATCGCCTCGCGAATGCGGTCGGCGACGTGGGCGGCGGCGGCGCCGTGCTCGCGGGGCGGGGTCACCTCTTTACTCTGCCGGACGCGCGGGGTGCCAGAGCACCACGTCGGCGTCGCGCTCGTAGGCCTTGCCCGCGGGGAAGCTCACGAGCTCGAACTGCATGCCCCAGGGGCTGAGGAAGTAGACCCAGCGCTGGCCCTCGCTCGCATTGCGGCTGGCGGTCGGCTCGCCGAGCACGCGGATGCCGTGCTCGAGCAGGTGCGCGACGCCCGCATCGAGGTCGTCGACGTAGAACGCCAGGTGGTGGCCGCCGATGTCGCTGTTGCGCGGTTGCGGCGCGTGCCCGTCGGCGGGCTCCCACTGGAAGACCTCGAAGTTCGGCCCGTGCCCGCAGCGGTAGAAGCGCAGTTCACGCATGACCGAGCGGGGGTGCACGTTGAGGTGCTCCTGCATCCAGTCGTCGTCGCGTTCGAAGGGACCGAGCGAGTAGACGTACTCGCAGCCGATGACGTCGACAAAGAAGCGGTGCGCCTCGTCGAGGTCGGGCACCGTGAAGCCGATGTGCTCGGTGCCGCGTAGCCCTGGCAGTGCCATCGGAGCCTCCAGACGGGGGAGAGGGCGGTCAGTGGATGCAATATACCCCGATCTGAGGGAAATGCACGAGAGATTCCTCATGAGAGTGTTGCGATTGGATGCAATCGTGTCTATTCTCACTCTCATGGCGAAACAGCGACGTTTGCAGACCGAGGTTCCGTGGGTCGAGATCACGACCACGCCCGCCGACTGGAAGGCGGCCGACCCCGGCCTGCTCGCCACGATGCTCGGGCAACTGCACCTCATCCGCGCCTTCGAAGAGCGCGTGCTCGACCTCGCGGCCGAGGGCCTCGTGCACGGCCCCGCCCACTCGTCGATCGGTCAGGAGGGCGGCGCGGTCGGATCGATCGTGGCCCTGCGCTCGAGCGACGCCGTCAACGGCTCGCACCGCGGCCACCACCAGTTCCTCGCGAAGGCGCTCACGCACGTCGCGACCGACGGCCTCACGCTCGACGCTCTCGTCACCGCCGACATCCAGACCGTGCTGCAGCGCACCCTCGCCGAGATCCTCGGCCTCGCCCAGGGCTACTGCCGCGGTCGCGGCGGCTCGATGCACTTGCAGTGGTTCGAGGCGGGCGCGCTCGGCACCAACGCCATCGTCGGCGGTGGCGCCCCCATGGCCACGGGCAATGCCTGGGCTCAGAAGCACGCCGGCACGACCGACCTCACGATCAACTACTTCGGCGACGGCGCCGCGCAGATCGGCTCGGTGCTCGAGTCGATGAACCTCGCGGCGGCCTGGAAGCTGCCCGTGGCCTTCTTCATCGAGAACAACCTCTACGCCGTCTCGACCCACATCGACGAGGCCGTGGCCGACACGCGCCTCTCGGTGCGGGGCCAGGGCTTCGGCATCCCCTCGTGGCGCGTCGACGGCATGGACCCGCTCGCCGTGCACCTCGCGATGCAGGAGGCGGCCGAGGTCATGCGCTCGGGCGCGGGCCCCGTCGTCATCGAGGCCGAGGTCTACCGCTTCTTCCACCAGAACGGCCCCTACCCCGGCAGCGCCTTCGGCTACCGCACGAAGGAGGAGGAGCAGGAGTGGAAGAAGCGCGACCCGCTCGACCGGGTCGCCGCCGAGATGATCAAGCTCGGCCTCATCGACCAGGCCGTCGTCGACAGCGTGCGCGCCCAGGCGATCGCGGCGATGGATGCGGCCACCGCCGAACTGCTCGAGGCCGACCCCGAGAAGCAGGGTCGCCGGCGGATCCGCCCCGAGCTCTGGCCCGACACCGCGTTCGTCAACGTGGGCGTGCGCGGGGACGCGAGCGAGCTGGACGCCCTGCGCGTGCTCGACCCGAGTCGATCCGACGCCGCTCGCGAGGAGATCAAGTTCGTCGACGCCGTCGCCGCGGTGATGGAGCGCCGGATGAGCGAGGACGAGCGCATCGTGATCATGGGCGAGGACATCCACCGCCTCAAGGGCGGCACGAACGGCGCGACCAAGGGTCTCAGCGCGGCGTACCCCGAGCGCGTGCTCGGCACGCCCATCAGCGAGAACGCGTTCATGGGCCTCGGGGGTGGGCTGGCGCTCGACGGCCGCTACCGCCCCGTCGTCGAGTTCATGTACCCCGACTTCATGTGGGTCGCCGCCGACCAGGTGTTCAACCAGGTGGGCAAGGCGCGGCACATGTTCGGCGGCGACAACCCCGTGCCGCTCGTGCTGCGCACGAAGGTCGCGATGGGCTCGGGCTACGGTTCGCAGCACCTCATGGACCCGGCGGGCATCTTCGCCACGAGCCCCGGCTGGCGCATCGTCGCCCCCTCCTCGGCGGCCGACTACGTCGGGCTCATGAACGCCGCGCTCGCCCTGCAGGACCCGGTGCTCGTGATCGAGCACGTCGACCTGTACGCCGAGAAGGACGAGATCATCGCGGGCGACCTCGACTACATCATCCCGCCCGGAACCGCGGCCGTGCGCCGCGAGGGCTCGGCTGTCACCGTCATCAGCTACCTGTCGATGGTGAAGCACAGCCTCGAGGCGATCGACCAGACCGGTGTCGACGCCGAGCTCATCGACCTGCGCTGGCTCGACCGCGCGTCGATCGACTGGGCGACCATCGAGGCGAGCGTCAAGAAGACGAACGCCGTGCTGATCGTCGAGCAGGGAGCCCAGGGCACGAGTTATGGCGCGTGGCTGGCCGACGAGATCCAGCGCCGGTACTTCGACTGGCTCGACCAGCCGGTGCAGCGCGTGACGGGGCAGGAATCGTCGCCCTCGATCTCGCGCGTGCTCGAGCGGGCGGCCATCGCGCGCACGGAAGAGGTCGTCACCGCACTGCAGGCGATCGTCGCGAACGGGGCAGGTGCCTGATGGCGACGACGATCCGCATGCCCGAGGTGCTCGCCAACGTCACTGAGGCGGCTGTGCAGAAGTGGCTCGTCGCCCCCGGCGATGCCGTCGCCGTCGGCCAGCCCTTCGCCGAGATCGAGACCGAGAAAGCTGTTGTCGAGTACATGGCCGAGACGGCCGGTACCGTGCTGCAGCTGCTCATCAATGAGGGCGACGCCGTCGACGTCGGCGCGCCCATCGCCATCGTGGGAGAGGCAGGGGAGGTGGCCCCTGCCTCTCCCGCGGCAGCACCGTCTGCCGCATCCGACGGGGGTTCTGTGGTGGTGCCCCCGTCGGATGCGGCGGCGGGTCCTGCCGCCGCGGCCGCTCCGGCCGCTGCGCCTGTTCCGGCGCCCGCCGCCCCGCCTGCCGACTCCGGCGCTCGCCGGTTCGTGAGCCCGCTCGTGCGCCGACTGGCGCGCGAGAAGGGCCTGAGCCTCGACGGCGTCGTCGGCTCGGGACCGGGCGGCCGCATCGTGCGGCGCGACGTGCAGGCGCTGCTCGCGACCAGCTCGGCCAGCACCCCCGCGGCCAGCACCCCGGCGGCCAGCGCTCCGGCAGCCGCGGCCCCCGCCGCCGCGTCCGCCACGGCCCCCGCGGGCCTCGAGCCCGAGCTCATCCCGACCTCGCGCATGCGCAAGACGATCGCCCGCCGCCTGACCGAGAGCAAGAGCACGGTTCCGCACTTCTACCTCACGGCCGACTGCCGCGTCGATCGCCTGCTCGAGCTGCGGCGCGAGATCAACGCGATCGACGGCGTCAAGATCTCGGTCAACGACCTCGTCGTCAAGGCGGTCGCCGCGGCGTTCGTCGACGTTCCTGAGGCCAACACGACGTGGACCGACGAGGGCATGCTGCGCCACCGCACGGCCGACATCGCGATCGCGGTCTCGCTCGACGACGGCCTCGTGACCCCCGTCGTGCGCGGCGTCGAGTCGCTCAGCGTCACGGCCCTCTCGGCCGCGATCGGCGACCTCGCGACGCGCGCCCGCAGCGGCGGTCTCAAGCAGCACGAGATCGAGGGCGGCAGCTTCGCCGTCTCGAATCTCGGCATGTTCGGCACGCCCGCCTTCAGCGCGATCATCAACCCGCCGCAGGCCGGCATCCTCGCGGTCGGTGCCGCACGGCAGGCTCCGGTGGTGGTCGACGGCGCGCTCGCCGTGGGCACGATCATGACCGTGACGCTCTCCGCCGATCATCGGGTGCTGGATGGCGCGCTCGCCGCGCGCTGGCTCGCCGCCTTCGTCGCCCGCATCGAGAACCCGGTCTCGATCCTCGCCTGATCGCGCCTGCGATCCTGCAAAGAACGCAGTTTCTTTCACCCGATGCGCGCCGGATACCTCTCTCTCAGCACCCCGAAACCGATACTGTTCCAGTGTTTGCTGTGCCAGCCGAACGGGAGAATCAATGAAGATCGCCATCCGGCGTGAGCCGATCGAGGGGGAGCGGCGCGTCGCCGCAACGCCGGCGGCCGTCGCTCAGTACGTCGCCGCGGGGTACGCGGTGACCGTGCAGAAGGGCGCGGGGGTCGCTGCTGGCTACGCCGATGCCGCTTACGTCGAGGCGGGGGCCGCGCTTGCGGCGAGCATCCCGCTGTCGAAGGTCGACGTCGTGGTGCACGTTCGCCCGCTCGATGCCGAGACGATCGGGAAGCTGCCGAAGGGCGCCATCACGATCGGGTTCGCCTCGCCCGCGAGCGAGCTCGACGGTGTCGCGGCGCTCGCCGCGCGCGGCGTCACGGCGTTCTCGCTCGAGCTCATCCCGCGCATCTCGCGCGCCCAGTCGATGGACGCCCTCACGTCGCAGGCCCTCGTCGCCGGCTACCGCTGCGTGCTCGAGGGCGCCATGCGGTTTCCGCGATTCCTCCCCTTGTTCATGACCGCGGCCGGCACCATCCCGCCCGCGCGCGTGCTCGTGCTCGGGGCGGGCGTCGCCGGTCTGCAGGCCATCGCGACGGCCAAGCGACTCGGCGCCAAGGTGTCGGCCTACGACGTGCGCTCGGCCTCGGCCGATGAGGTGCAGTCGATGGGCGGCACGTTCATCCACCTCGACCTCGACGCCGCGGCCGATGCCGCCGGTGGCTACGCGAAAGAGCTCGCCGCCGATCGTGCCGACCGGCAGCGCGAACTGCTCGCGCCCCACGTCGCCGAGGCCGACCTCATCGTGACGACCGCCGCCATCCCCGGCCGCCCGGCACCGCGCCTCATCACCGCGAGCATGGTGCAGGGCATGGCCCCCGGGTCGATCATCGTCGATCTCGCCGCCGAGACGGGCGGCAACGTCGAGGGCGCGAAGCCGGGGGAGGACGTTCTCGTGCCCGTCACCGGTGGCGCCGTCACGATCGTCGGCATGAAGGATGCCGCGTCGACGATGCCCTTCGACGCCTCACGCCTGCTCGGCCAGAACATCGCCAATCTCGTCGCGCTCATGACGCGCGAGGGCGGCGTCCTCGCGCCCGACTTCGACGACGAGGTCGTCGCGGGCGCGTGCCTCACGCACGAGGGGGCGGTGCGGCACGAGCCCACTGCCGCCGCCATCGCCGACCGGAAGGGCGACAAGTAATGGACGCCATCACCCTGCTGACCTTCTTCGTGCTCTCCGTGTTCGTCGGCTTCGAGGTCGTCTCGAAGGTGTCGAGCACGCTGCACACGCCCCTGATGTCGGGGGCCAATGCCATCCACGGCATCATCCTCGTCGGCGCCGTCATCGTCGCTGGGCAGGCGGAGAGCATCCCGGTGCTCGTCGTGGCCCTCATCGCGGTGCTGCTCGCGACCGTCAACCTGGTCGGCGGCTTCGTCGTCACCGACCGCATGCTCGAGATGTTCGGCGGCCGCACGCCCGCCGCGAAGGTTCGCGAGGAGTCGAAGTGATCGTGCTCAGCCCCGAGTGGACCGCCGTGCTGTACCTGGTCGCGGCCGTCTGCTTCATCCTCGCCCTCAAGGGCCTCAGCTCGCCGAAGTCGGCCCGCCGCGGCAACCTGATCGGCGCGTTCGGTGCGCTGCTGGCCATGGTCGTCGTGTTCCTCTCGACCGAGCTCGACAACATGCTGCTGATCCTCGGCGTCATCGCCCTGGGCACCGTCATCGCGGTGCCCGCCTCGCGCATGGTCAAGATGACCCAGATGCCGCAGCTCGTCGCCCTCTTCAACGGCGTCGGAGGCGGTGCCGCGGCGCTCGTCGCACTGCTCGAACTGCCCCTCGTCGCGGACGAGCTCGGCGCGGTCATCGCCGTCGCCTTCACGGTGCTCGTCGGAGCGGTCTCGTTCTCGGGATCGGCGATCACCTTCGCCAAGCTGCAAGAGCTCATGCCGACTCGACCGATCGTCTTCCCGGGCGCCCCGATCGTCATCTCGCTCGTCGCGCTCGGCTCGCTCGCGAGCGCCGTCTGGCTCGTGCTGACGGCCGACCCGACCGCGGCCTACGTGCTGCTCGCCCTCGGCACCGCGCTCGGCGTGCTCGTCGTGCTGCCGGTCGGCGGCGCCGACGTGCCGATCGTCATCTCGCTGCTCAACGCCTTCACGGGCCTGACGGTGGCCGCATCGGGCCTCGTGCTCGGCAACACGCTGCTGCTCGTCGCGGGCACCCTGGTGGGAGCATCCGGCACCATTCTCACGCGGGCCATGGCCTCGGCCATGGGCCGTAGCGTGACCGGCACGCTCTTCGGGGCGTTCCGCGGCGGCTCGACCGCGGGTTCGACCGCGCAGAGCGACCGCCCCGTGCGCAGCTCGAGCGCGGAGGACGTCGCCATCCTGCTCGGCTACGCCCAGCGCGTCATCGTCGTGCCGGGCTACGGGCTCGCCGTCGCGCAAGCGCAGCACACCATGGCGGAGCTCGCGACGACGCTCGAGGCGAAGGGCATCGAGGTCGTCTTCGGCATCCACCCCGTCGCCGGCCGCATGCCCGGGCACATGAACGTGCTCCTCGCCGAGGCGAACGTGCCCTACGAGGTGCTCGCCGAGATGGACGAGGTGAACCCGCAGTTCAAGAACTGCGACGTCGCCCTGGTCGTGGGGGCGAACGACGTGGTGAACCCGGCCGCGAAGACGAGCCCCGGCTCGCCCATCTACGGCATGCCCATCCTCGACGTGGCCTCGGCGCGCCAGGTGGTCTTCCTCAAGCGCTCGATGCGCCCCGGCTTCGCGGGCATCGAGAACGACCTGCTCTACGAGCCCCAGACGACGCTGCTGTTCGGCGACGCGAAGGACTCGCTCACGAAGGTGCTGACGGCCGTCAAGAACCTGTAGCAGCGGTCACGAAGAAGACGATTCGCCCCTACCGCTCCACCCATGCGGCCGACAGGATGGTGCGATGGCGATCAGTGCGCTCAGCGGGTGGATGATCTCGGCGGGTGCCGTGGCGCTGTCGGGCGTGGCCGGAGCGAGCATCGCACTCTCGGGCGTTCTTGCACCGCCCCAACCGCTCGACCCGGGAATCGGCGGGGTGATCCAGTCGACGGCCGCTCATGCGTGCGTCGATGGCCCCGTGGTCAGCGAGCTGTTCGCGGGCGACCGGGTGCTCGTGGTCGCCCAGAGCGACGACGCTGACTGGGTGGCCGTGCGCAACCCGCAGCGTCTCGGCGAGCTGCTCTGGGTGCCGATCAGCGTGATCGTGCTCGATGACGGCGAGGCCGCCGCCGTGAGTGTCGCACCCGTCGGCGGGCAATGCGCCTCGGTGACGATCGTGGCGGACCCGACGCCAGCCGCCGCCGATCCGGGCGCTGCCGATCCGGGCGCTGTCGAGCCACCGGTCGACGGCTCCGGCGGGGCGGCACCTCCCGCGCCGCCGGCCCCGGCACGCGACACCGCGGCCCCCAGGATCTCCAGTGTCACCTCGCAGCATCCGATCGTCGCGTGCGACGCCGGGTACACCTACCCCACGGCATCGGTGATCACGATCGCCGCCACTGACAATGTCGGCGTCACTGCTGTTCGGGCGACGTGGAGCGGCGCCTACTCCGGCCAGGCGACCGCGACCCGGTCGGGCGCGGTGTGGGTCTTCACCTTCGACGCGACCGGCCCCGGCACGCAGGGACCCGTTCAATTCGCGATCACGGCGGTCGATGCTGCGGGCAACGTGAGTGCGCCCGCTGGGTTGACCGTTCCCGTCGACTGCCTCATCTAACGAGAGAGCCTCCGTGATATCTCGCCGAATCTGGATGCCCGTCATTGCCGGCGTCACGTCCATCGCGGTGGGGGTGGGCGCTTTCGCCATCGCTGCTCCGTTTGCTGCTCCGCGCATCGTCGAACCTGAATTGCTCGACGCGTGGGTGCTGCCCACGAGCTCGGGAATCACGCCGCTCGCGCTCGACCGGGACGGGGACGAACCCCCGATCGACGAGCTGCTGGTGCCGACCCAGGTGTCGACGGCCGACCCGGCGTCAGCCGTGGCGGCACGGTCGGCGATGCTGGAGATGACCGAGGAGGTGGGGGCGCTCGACCGCGCCGACCCGGAAGCGCTCCTGCTCGCGCGCGACCTGCTGCCGAGTGCGGGACGCGCGGCGATCTCGGCCGACCCCTGCGCCGCACTGCCTCCCGTCGAGGGCGAGTGCCCTGACGGCGGCCGAGCGACCGTTCTCGATCTGCCCTTCGGCCCGCCACTCGAGCTGCGGGCGAGCGACCGATCGGATTGCGCGCCGGAGGCCAACGCTCGCGATCGATGGGAGTTCCAGGTCTTCTCGACCCGGCCCGTCGTGCTCGACATCACGTACGTGGTTGACGGGGCGCCACGCGCGCTCACCGTCACGACCTCCGACGAGGCCGAATCGGCGTGGCTCGCGGCCGGCGCGGTCGACTTCATCGCGCACTGCGTCGCGCTGACGAATCTCTCGCCCGCGTGGCAGGGCACGGCGGTCATCGACGCCACCGATCAGACGGGCGGCACCGCTCGCCTCGAGAAGCGCTTGCAGTGGTACGACGCGAACCCGATCCCGCCCTCGTGGGTCGAGCCGATCACGCCGACCGCGGTCATGATCTCGGTCGCGACGGGCGATGTCGCGACGGTGCGGTTTCTCGCTTTCGCGGTTCCCTTCGGCGAACCGGCCCTCGCCTGCGACTTCGACAACATCGAGAACGCGATCGAGCCCATCGACCAGGTCATGCAGAGCTCGTCGCGAGAGCAGCTGCGGGAGGCCGGGTACAACGACCTCTTCATCGAACGGCATGCGGCGGCCTTCGCCGTTCCGGAGGCGTCGACGATCACGGTCTGCGCGGGCTGGGTCGAGTCGCACACGTGGTCGGGGAACATTCCTGATCAGGTCTTCGGCGAGGTGCTTCACAGCCCTGACCTCGCCTACCCCGTGATTTCCGTCGACGATGCGGACCTGGACGAGTGGATTCTCGCCAACCCCGTGCGGCTCGAGGCCCGCCTGGGCGGGTCGTTCTCCGAGTCTGCACTGTTCGGCGAGTCCTACTGCGGCGGGTGGGGCACCGACTTCTGGGGGCCCGTTCGCGCGACCGACTACGTCCTGTGCGACGCGACGCGGTTCGCTGATGCACCGGACTGGAGGTGGAACAACACCCTCATCGTCTCGACCCTGCAGGACGGTGCGCCTCGTTCAGCGGCGCGCCCGTACGCCCACATCATCGACGCGCGGCAGTGCGGCATCGGATGCGAATCCCTCCCGTCGACGTTCGTCGATGTCCCCCTGCCCGCGCAGCGGGAGTGCCTCGGCAACGGATGCGCGCCCTACGACCGCAGCTGGGTCCGACTGCGGATCGACTGGGTCGATGGTCGCGACTCGTGGTTCACCGACTGGGTGCGCGACGACATGCCCTTGGCCGAGGTCGATCGACCCGTGCTCGACCGCAGTTCAGGGATCGAGATCGGGCCACCGCAGGCCGACGGCATCACCTTCCCCGCGACCGCGACCATCGTCGCCGACCGCGAGGTCACCATGGTCGGCACGTTCTCGGTCGACTACTCCTTCTCGGGCGACCCGAGCGTCATCGACGTCGACGTCCCCGTCATTCGCGAGACGTCGTTCGCGCAGCGGCATGTCATCGATCTCGGACTGGTGGATGCCCGCACGGCCTACTCGCTCGTTCTCACTCTCACCGACCGAGACGGAAACATCAGTGTCTACGACGGAAACGGTCTGCAGGGCCTCATGTGGCCGGCCGGCGTCGTCTTCGTCGATCCGCGACCGGTCGAGGTTCGCGCCGACATCTCCGTGCGCCGCCTCGACGGCGGCCCCGTCGTCCTGGGTGAGCACTCGGTCACGATCGGAAGTGCTGTCTGGCAGAACGACCGGTCTCGGCGCCAGTGGTTCTCGTGCGGGTCCGGCGTGCAGACGTCTCCTCTCGAGAACGACGTCCGGTCGACGTACCTCATCCGGTCGACCGAGGTGTCGGTGCACGTCGAGGCGTTCACGCCGGAGTCGGTCGGCGGCGATAACGCGGCATGCCCGACCGATATCCCGCGGGCAGACGGCTACGATCGCGCGGTCCGGCAGTCCGTGAGGGTGCCGATCGAGCAGTTCCTCTCGGGTACCCGGCTCACGTTCGTGCGTGACGGGGTCGAGGTCACGGTGCAACTGCAGATCGAGCCATCGACCTGAGTCGCACGACGGATCAGATCTTGTCGCGCCAGCTTCCCGCCGGGGCGTCGTCGCCCTCCACGATCTCGATCTCGCTCGTGTCGAGCGCGGGTAGCGAGATCGTCTCGGTCGGCGGGGCGATCATCGTCGCCTCGTCGCGGCGGTGCCGCAGCACCGTGTCGATGTACGAGCTGAGCGCCTCGGCGAGCGGAATCGCACGACCCTCGTCTTGCGAGCGGTACCAGCGGTGCTCGAGCAGCTGGTGGAACAGCTCGGGCGTCTCGAGCTTGCCGCGCAGATCTTTCGGCACCGCGCGCACGACGGGCTCGAACACGCGCGCGAGCCACTCGTGGGCGACGACCTCCTCGTCCGCCTCCCGATCGGGGTAGTTGGATGCCGCGTACGAATCGAGGTCGTTGAGCAGGCGGCGCGCCTGGTTCTCCTCCGCATCGATGCCGGTCAGCCGCAGCAGGCGCCGCGTGTGATGGCCCGCATCCACGACCTTGGGGCGGATGCGCACCTCGGTGCTCTCGCCGTCGGTCGTGATCGCCAGTTCCTCGATGTCGAAGCCGAGGTCGTTGAGGCGCTCGACGCGCTGGTTGATGCGCCAGCGCTCCGATCGGTCGAACGACTCCCAGCCGGTGAGCTCCTTCCAGAGCGAGCGGTAGGCCTCGATGATGCCGTTGCTCGTCTCGATCGCGTCGACGCTCTCGTCAAGGCGACCGCCCGCCTCCAGGTCGAGCAGCTCGCCGGCGATGTTGACCCGCGCGATCTCGAGGTCGTTCTCGCGCTGGCCGTTCGACAGGCCGCCCTCGTAGAGCTGGCCCGTCTCGGCGTCGACGAGGTAGGCGGCGAAGGCGCCGGCGTCGCGGCGGAAGAGCGTGTTCGAGAGCGAGACGTCGCCCCAGAAGAAGCCGATGATGTGCAGGCGCACGAGCAGCAGGGCGAGGGCGTCGACGAGCCGCGTCGCCGTGTCGGGGCGCAGGGTCTGCGAGTAGAGCGCGCGGTACGGCAGCGAGAAGCGCAGGTGGCGCGTGACGAGCACGGGCATGAGCTCTTCGCCTTCCGCGCTCACCCGCCCGGTGATGACGGCGACGGGCTCGACGCACGGGATATCGAGTCGCTGCAGCGTGCGCAGCATGTCGTACTCGCGCCGCGCCATCTCTTCCGTCGTCTCCTTCACGGCGACGACGAAGTCGCTCATGTGCACGAATCGCACGAGGTGTCGCGAGATGCCCTTCGGCAGCGACGCGATCGCGTCGTCGGGCCAGAGCTCGAGCGGCAGCTGCCACGGCAGGTCGAGCAGCGCCGGATCGGTGACGGCCGAGGTGATCGAGAGCGATGCGCTCATGCGAGCTCCTGTCGCGGGAGGGGGAGCGGCGGAATGCGGCGAGGGCGGGAGTGCTGGTTCAGCACGCCCGCCCTCGCCGGTGGATCACGAAGCGTCTCAGCTCGAGACGGGCTCCTTGTTCAGGCGCAGGCCCGACGCGGTGTCGAAGACGTGCACGTGCTTCGGCTCGGGCGTGATGTAGACCGTGTCGCCGCTGTGCGGGTGCACGCGGCCGTCGACGCGAGCGACGATGTCGACGCGCTGACCCTGCACCTCGGTCTTGCCGTAGAGGTAGCCGTCGGCGCCGAGCTCTTCGACGATCTCGACCTCGACCGGCAGTCCTTCGCCGCTCGTGCTGACGATCATGTCTTCGGGACGCACGCCGACCGTGACGATCTTCTCGCTCGTCGACGAGAGCACGTCGCGCTCGACCGGTGCGATCGCCGTGCCGAACTTGACGCCGCCGTCGGCGACCTCAGCCGGGAACAGGTTCATCGCGGGCGAGCCGATGAAGCCGGCCACGAAGACGTTGTTCGGGGTCTCGTACAGGTCGCGCGGGGTGCCGACCTGCTGCAGGATGCCGTCCTTGAGCACCGCGATGCGGTCGCCCATCGTGAGGGCCTCGGTCTGGTCGTGGGTGACGTAGACCGTCGTGACGCCGAGGCGACGCTGCAGCGAGGCGATCTGGGTGCGCGTCTGCACGCGCAGCTTCGCATCCAGGTTCGACAGCGGCTCGTCCATGAGGAACACCTGCGGCTGGCGCACGATCGCGCGACCCATGGCGACGCGCTGGCGCTGGCCGCCCGAGAGCGCCTTCGGCTTGCGGTCGAGGTAGGGCTCGAGGTCGAGCAGCTTCGCGGCCTCGAGCACGCGGGTCGCGCGCTCGTCCTTGTTGATGCCGGCGATCTTGAGCGCGAAGCCCATGTTCTCGGCGACGGTCATGTGCGGGTACAGCGCGTAGTTCTGGAACACCATCGCGATGTCGCGGTCTTTCGGCGGCACGTCGGTGACGTTGCGCTCACCGATGAAGATGTTGCCGTCGTTCACCTCTTCGAGACCCGCCAGCATGCGCAGCGAGGTGGACTTGCCGCAGCCCGAGGGGCCCACGAGCACGAGGAACTCGCCATCGGCGATGTGCAGGTCGAGCGCGTCGACCGCGGGAACAGTCGAACCCGGGTAGAGGCGGGTGGCCTTGTCAAAGGTCACAGTAGCCATACTGATCTTCTCCTTCACCGGCAGGTACGTGCCGGACGATCCGTTGTGAATGGATGTGCCAAAAGGCGCGGTGGGCGTCGTCGACCACCAGGGTCAGTATGCCACTCGCGGGGCTTCCCGCCCATTCCGGTGCTCTGCGTGGCACCCTCCCGGGCGTGCGACGTAGAATGCCCCGAGGGCGCCGAGTGCGCCCTTCACCGTGTCCCGGGGGAGCCCAGTCCTCCCGACGAATGAGGTTCCATGAGCGACCAGCGACCCGCGAGCGCGCGACCGTCCAAGAACGAGCGCCGCGCCGAGGCGCGCGAGAAGGCCCGACAGCTGCGTGCAGAGCACCTCAAGAAGGAGAAGCGCAACCGCCTCCTGCTTCAGGGCGGCGTCGCCCTTGCCGCTGTCGCCATCGTTGCGATCATCGCGCTCGTGCTCGTCAACTCGGTGCGTCCTGCGGGCCCCGGGCCTCGCAACATGGCGAGCGACGGCATCCGTATCGCCGAAGGATTCGTCGCGGTGCCCACGCCCGCGCTGCCCGCCGGCGACCGGCCCATCGTCTCCGAGGCCAACGCCGACGGGGTGGTCGACATCCAGATCGTGCTCGACTACCTCTGCCCCATCTGCGGCGAGTTCGAGGAGACGAACGGCGAGTTCATCGAGACGCTCATCGAATCGGGAGCGGCCACCGTCGAGTACCGCCCCATCGCCATCCTGACCAGCAGGTCGGCCGGCACCGAGTACTCGCTGCGCGCGGCCAACGCGGCGGCGTGCGTCGCCAACTCCTCACCCGACTCGTTCTTCGCGTTCAACGCGGCACTGTTCGACGAGCAGCCCGAAGAGGGCACCCCGGGTCTCGACGACGCGCGGATCATCGAGCTCGCCGAGCAAGCGGGTGCGACCATGAGCCTCGTCGAGCCATGCATCGCCGACCGCGGCTTCGAATCGTGGGTCAAGGCCGCGACGGAGCGGACGCGGACCGGCCCCCTCGCCATTCGCGGCGTCGAGGTTGACGGCATCGAGGGCACCCCCACGATCTTCGTGAACGGCCAGCAGTTCGAGTACCGGTACCCGTTCGACCAGGGCGAGTTCGCGCAGTTCGTGTTGCAGGCCGCTGGTGACGAGTTCTCGACGACCCCGACCCCGAGCCCCACTCCGACGCCGACGCCGTAGCGGCGGTAGTCTGGGCGAGGGCTCTAGCCCCGGCCGGCATCGGCCATCGCCGACTTGGCGCAATTGGTAGCGCACCCGACTTGTAATCGGGCGGTTGCGGGTTCAAGTCCCGCAGTCGGCTCTCTGTCGCATTCCTCCCCCACCGGGCGCTCGGCCCGTGTCGACCTCGAGGTCAGCGTTCTCCCAGCGATCGCGGGCAAACCTCCTGCGCGGTCTGACCGAATCGTCAATACCCCCGACCGGGGGCGAAAACGGCACGACACGCCCCCCAGTTCGCGGGGCATTCGTTCGTTTTTCGACTATGCGCACTTGGTCGTTCGGCCGAGCGGGCATACCGTGA
The DNA here is from genome assembly GCF_024362325.1 of Microcella humidisoli. Taxonomy (NCBI): domain Bacteria; kingdom Bacillati; phylum Actinomycetota; class Actinomycetes; order Micrococcales; family Microbacteriaceae; genus Microcella; species Microcella humidisoli. Next base: position 635,681 of record NZ_CP101497.1, on the reverse strand, counting down.
AATCACGACAGCCGGGGGGCTGTCAAGCCAACTGTCCGGGGGGAGCGGCTCATGATGCGTTCCGTGTTCGCGGGGTCTGCACTGACCGCGGTCATGCTCCTCGCCGTGCCCGTTCTCGGCACCGCAAGCCCGGGCCTGGCCGGCATCTTCGCCACGGCCCCGAGCAGCAGCGCTCCCGTGATCACCGCCGCCGACGCCCGCGGCATCGACGACGATTCGACGGTCGCGATCATCGAGTACGTCGAGCGCCGGACGGCCGACGAGCAGGCCGACGCCGAGCGCGACGCCACGGACTCCGAGCACACGGCGCAGGCGCCGGTCGCACCCGCCCCGGTCGAGCAGGGCGGCTCCTCCGAGTCCGCGTCGGCCAGCACGTCGGGCGGCTCGTCGGGCGGGTCGTCCGGCGGCACGTCGGGCGGCTCCTCCGGAGGATCCTCGGGCGGCTCGTCCGGCGGCACGTCGAGCCCGGCTCCTAGCGCGCCCGAACCGAGCGCTCCCGCGCCCGCCCCGCAACCCGAGGCGCCGAAGTGCCCCGCCGCGATCGGCGGCTCCACTCCCGGGGCCCCCGGCAAGACCTCCGCTGGCGGCGTCGCCGGTACGACCTCCGGCGACCTGCAGTCGTTCGCCGAGAAGTTCAACGCCATCCGCGTGGCGAACTGCCTGCCTCCCGTGCCGTTCTCGAACATCCGCTATGACAGCTGCATGGAGCAACGCCTGTTCTGGATGGCGGAGGACCCGAGCACCGACCCGATGAGCGCGTGGGGCCACATCGGCTCGAAGCGCAGCGACGGCGTTCCGAGCGTCGGCTGCGATGGCAACCTCGCGGGTGGTTCGGGCAACACCGGGGCGACGGTCGCGCAGAAGTGGTGGGACTCGAGCGGCCACCGCGCCTCGCTCTACAAGCCGACCTACACGGGCAGCACGGGCGGCGTCTGCATCCTGTTCGCCATGACGCACGGCGGCGTTCCCAACGAGCCGTACTCGTTCACCCGCGCGGCCGCGCGCTGGACGAGCTGCTGACGGGGGGCGGATCATCATGCTGAAGTCACTCGACTACCGCTCGATCACCACCATCGTCGCGCTCACGGTCGTCGTGGGCCTCGCCGTTCCGGTCGTGAGCGGCGCCGGCACGACGCCGGCCGCGCAGCGGGCCGACTCGGTCGTCATCGCGAGCACCGACGCAGGCGAACGGGATCTCACGGTCACGCCCACGCCGGTTCCTGACCAGGGCGACTTCGTCGCGGCATCCGCCGCGCCCTCACCCACCGCGACCGCGTCATCGCCGAAGCCCACCGCGACCGGCTCGAGCAGTTCCGGCTCCGGCACTTCGACCGGCACCTCGACCGTCACGGCCTCGCCCGTGCCCATCTACCTTCCTATCGCCGAGGAGTCGCCGACCCCGACGCCGACCCCGACCGCGGGTTCGTGCCCCGCCGCGATCTCCGGCACCACGCCGGGTGCTCCCAGCCGCACCTCGCCGCTCGGCGTCGCCGGCACCACCTCGGCCGACCTGCAGTCGTTCGCCGAGAAGTACAACGCCATCCGCGTCGCGAACTGCCTGCCTCCCGTGCCCTTCTCGAACATCCGGTACGACAGCTGCATGGAGGACCGCCTGTTCTGGATGGCGGAGGACCCGAGCACCGACCCGATGAGCGCGTGGGGCCACATCGGCTCGAAGCGCAGCGACGGCGTTCCGAGCGTCGGCTGCGACGGCAACCTCGCCGGCGGCACCGACAACTCCGGCACCACGGTCGCGCAGAAGTGGTGGGACTCGAGCGGCCACCGCAGCTCGCTCTACAAGCCGACCTACACGGGCAGCACGAGCGGCGTCTGCGTCCTGTTCGCGATGACGCACGGCGGCGTGCCCAACGAGCCGTACTCGTTCACCCGCGCGGCCGCGCGCTGGACGAGCTGCTGACCGCTGCTCGAGCAGCGCCACTCGATTAGGCTCGCTGCACCGGGCGCCACGGCGGCGCACGAGAGGAGCCGACCGTGACGACCGCACTCCGCTGGGGAATCCTGGCCACCGGGCACATCGCCCGCACCTTCGCTCAGGACCTCGTCGATGCGGGCATCACGATCGGAGCGGTCGGGTCGCGCGCGACCGGCGCGGCCCAGGCCTTCGCGACCGAGTTCGGCATCCCGCGCGCGCACGGATCGTACGAGCAGCTCGTAGCCGACCCCGACATCGACGTCGTCTACGTGGCCACGCCGCACCCGCACCACGTCGACAACGCTCTGCTCGCGATCGATGCGGGCAGGCACGTGCTCATCGAGAAGCCCCTCACCCTCAACCGGACGGATGCGCAGCGCATCGCCGATCGGGCCGCCGAGCACGGCGTCGTGGCGATGGAGGCGATGTGGACGCGCTTCCTGCCCCACATGGTGCACCTGCGCGCCCTGCTCGCCGCGGGCGCTATCGGGGAAGTGCGCACCGTCATCGCCGACCACACGCAGGCGCTGCCGACCGATCCGGGGCATCGACTGCAGAACCCGGCGCTCGGCGGGGGAGCCCTGCTCGACCTCGGCATCTACCCCGTGTCGTTCGCGGTCGACGTGCTCGGGCTGCCGACGAGCATCCTCGCGCACGCCGCGATGACGCCCACCGGAGTCGACCGGCAGACGGCGATGATCCTCGGCTACGACGACGGGCGGCAGGCCGTGCTGCAGTGCGCCCTCGACACGGCCGGCTCGAACCGCGCCGTCGTGCTCGGCACGGCAGGGGCGATCGAGCTCGACCGGGTCTGGTACACGCCCACCGCGCTCACCCGGTACGACCGCGACTGGCAGGTCGTCGAGCGGTTCGAGCAGCCCGTCGCGACCCGCGGCATGCACTTCCAGGCGCTCGAGCTCGAACGCCGCGTCGCCGGGCACGCGCCGACGACGCTGCCGATCGAGGAATCGATCGCGATCATGGGCGTGCTCGATCAGGTACGGGCGATCATCGGGCTGGCATATCCGGGCGAGGACGCCTCGGATTCCCTCGGTATCATGGGCGCGTGAGCGACTCGCAGCAGCCCCCTAGCCGTCGCGCGGCGCGCGAGTCGACCTCGGGCGCTCGAGCCCGGCGCGGCGCGGCGCCCGCGGCCCCCGTCGCTGACGGTACCGTTGCCGACGGCTCCGTCGCCGCGGGTGACGAGGCCGCCTCGGCCGGCGGTATCGGCGGGTTCGTTCGCCGTCATCCGCGCGCTGTGCTCGCGACCTCGCTCTCCGCCGCCTTCGTGCTGCTCGCGAGCGGCGCCCTCCTGGCGGGCATCGCCGTCGGCTCGGCCGACGCCTCGCCCGCCCCCGTGGTCAGCGAGACGCCGACCGCCGAGCCCGATCCGCGCACCCTGCCCGCGACGATCGCCCAACCCAGCCTCGTGCGCACGTGCAGCATCCTGAGCCTCGCGCGCAGCCCCGAGCTCGCGACGATCTACGGCACCGTGATCAACGCCGGCACGGGCGAAGTGCTCTTCGACCGCCGTGGCGACGCCGCCGTGCGCACCGCGAGCGTGCTCAAGGTGGCCACGGCCGCCGCCGCGCTCTCGGCGCTCGGTCCCGACTTCCGCATCACCACGAAGGTGGTCGCTGGCTCGACGCCCGGCACGGTCGTGCTCGTCGGAGCCGGCGATGCCACGCTCAGCCGCCTTCCCGCGGGCCAGGAGAGCATCTACCGCGGGGCTCCGAAGCTCTCCGATCTCGCTGCTCAGGTCGTCGCCGCCCACGTGGCCGCCAACCCCGACTCGCCCGGCATCACCCAGCTCGTGCTCGACGCCACCTACTGGAACCCGGCCGACGCGTGGCACCCGACCTGGAACCGCGACCGCATCCCGGCGGGCTTCCAGGCCCCCGCGACCGCGCTCATGGTCGATGGCGATCGCGCCGACCCCCGGGCCCAGACCAGCCCGCGCTCGGACGACCCGATCGCCCGTGCCGGCGCCGCCTTCGCTCAAGCCCTCGCGGCCGCGGGCAACCCCGCCGGCGTGCCGAGTGTGAGCCGGGGCTCGGCCGTCGGCGGCAACGTGCTCGGCCAGGTGCAGTCGCAGCCGGTGAGCCGGCTCATCGGCCAGATGCTGCCGAACAGCGACAACATGCTCGGCGAGATGCTCGCGCGCATCACCTCGAAGTCGCTCGGCCTCGACGGCTCGGGCGCCTCGCTCACCCAGGCCATCACGGGCGCCCTCAACAGCTACGGCCTCGACACCTCGGGTCTCGTCATCAAGGACGGCTCGGGGCTCGCCACCGACAACGGCGTGCCGCCCCGATTCATGGCGCAGCTCTTCGCGGTCATCCAGAAGGGCGAGCAGAACCTCTCGATCATCACCGACGCCCTGCCGGTGGCGGGGCAGAGCGGCACGCTGGCCGGTCGGTTCACGGGGTCGAGTGCCGTCGCGCGCGGGCAGGTGACGGCCAAGACCGGGTTCCTGCGGTCGGCCCACACGCTCTCGGGCATCATCCGGGCCGCTGACGGCACCGTGCTGACCTTCGCCTTCTACGCGATCCGCGACGGCATCACCGACGGGGCGCGGCCCGCGCTCGACGCGCTGACCGCCGGCGCCTTCCGCTGCGGCAACAACCTCTCGAACAACTGACCCGTCCCGGAGGCGATATGTCCCGCGCGCTCGTGATCATCGATGTGCAGAACGACTTCACCGAGGGCGGAGCGCTGGGCGTGGAGGGAGGAGCGGCGGTCGCGGCTGCGATCACCGACCACCTGCGCGCGCATCCCGAGGCCTACGACGTCGTCATCGCCTCGCGCGACTGGCACGACCCCGACAACGACAACGGGGGACACTTCGCCCTCGAGGGCGAGCCCGACTTCGTCGGCACCTGGCCGAAGCACTGCATGGCGGGCACCGAGGGCGCCGAGTACCACCCCTCGATCGATACCGGGCTCATCGACATTCACGTGCGCAAGGGGCAGGGCGTGCCCGCCTACTCGATCTTCGAGGGCACGACCGACGACGGCCGGCAGCTCGTGACCGCGCTCGACGAGCTCGGCATCACCGATGTCGACGTCGTCGGCATCGCGACCGACTACTGCGTGCGCGCCTCGGCACTCGATGCGCTCGCCGCCGGCCGCCGGGTGCGCGTGCTCACCGACCTCATCGCGGGTGTCGCCCCCACCACGAGCGCGGCCGCGCTCACCGAGCTCGCCGCCGCGGGTGCGACGGTCGAACCGGCCGAAGGCGGGCGCTAGACCAGCAGCTGGTGCTTCGCGAGCTCGCGGTAGAGCGGCGTCGAGACGACGAGCTCGCTGTGCGTGCCGACCCCGACGACGCGACCGTGGTCGAGCACGACGATCTGGTCGCTATCGACGACCGTCGAGAGCCGGTGGGCGATGACGATGAGCGTGCGGTCCTCGGCGACCGCGTCGATGGCCTCGCGCATGCGCTGCTCGTTGACGCCGTCGAGCGATGACGTCGACTCATCGAGCAGCAGGATCGGCGGGGCCGCGAGCAGCGCGCGGGCGATCGCGAGGCGCTGGCGCTCGCCGCCCGACAGCATGACGCCGTCCTCGCCGACCTGCGCATCCAGCCCGCGCTCGTCGCGATCGAGCACCTCGTCGAGGTTGACCGACCGCAGCACCGCGACGCACTGCTCGTCGGTCGCACCCGGGGTGCCGAGCAGCAGGTTGTCGCGCAGGGTTCCCGCGAGCACCGGGGCGTCCTGCTCGACGTAGCCGATGCGACTGCGCAGCTCGGTGCGCTCGAGGCCGCGGATGTCGTCGCCGCCCATGCGGATGACGCCCGCGGTCGGGTCGTAGAACCGCTCGATGAGCGAGAGCACCGTGCTCTTGCCGGCGCCGCTCGGCCCGACGAGGGCGGTGCGCGAGCCGACCGGGACGCTGAAGCTCACCCCCGCAAGAACCGTCTTGTCGCGGGGATGCTCGCCCACGACCTCCGCGATGACCTTCTCCTCCTCGGTGCGGTGCGCCGCCTCCGGGTACCGGAAGTGCACATCGTCGAACTCGACCGCCGCGCGCGAGGCGGTGGACGCGGCGGGCACGACGTCGGCGTCGCCCTCGCTCTCGCTCGGCAGGCCGATGATCTCCTGGATGCGGCCGAGCGCCCCGAGCGCCGCGTTGACGCTCGTGATCGCGCCGAAGGCCTGCCCGAGCGGCCCGATGAGCAGGAACAGGAAGAGGATGAACGCGACGAGGTCGGCGACCCCGATGACGCCCGAGGCCACGCGGAAGCCGCCGACGCCGAGCACGACGAGGAACGACACCTGCAGCGCGATCGACGAGATGGGCACGACGAGCGCCGAGATCTTCGCGACTTTGATGCCCTGCTCCCAGGCCCCGACCGCGTTCTGCTCGACGACGGCGAACTCGCGCTCGGTCGCGTTCGCCGCGCGCACCGTGCGCACCGACGAGATCGAGCGCTCGACGGCGGCGGCGAGGTCGCCGACCTTCTCCTGCGCCTTGCGACTGGCGATGCGGATGCGCTGCGAGAGCAACACGACCGTGACGACCGACACCGCGATGACGAGCACGGTCAGGCCGAGCAGCACCGGGTCGATGATGATCATGGCGATGAGCGCACCGACGAACGTGAGGCTGCCGCCGATGGCTTCGACCAGGCCCTGCGTGAGCACAGCCCGCAGCAGGGTCGTGTCGCTGCCGACGCGGCTCACCAGGTCGCCCGTGCGGCGCTGGTCGAACTCGCTGATCGGCAGGTGCAGCATGCGGCGCACGAGCGCGCGCCGGCTCGACAGCACGACTCCCTCGCCCGTGCGCTGCAGCAGGTAGTGCCCGAAACCGCTCAGCAGGGCGCCGACGACGACGAGCGCGACGAGCAGGGCGACGAGCGGGCCGAGGTCGCCATCGTCTTCGACGACCGTGATGACCTGGCTCACGAGCAGCGGTTGCGCGAGCGACGCTCCGGCGCCGAGCACGCTGATGACGATGACCCAGCCGAGCACCCGGCGGTGCTCGAGCAGATAGGGCAGCAGCTGGCGGAAGGTCGCGCGCGGTCCATCGTCGACGGGTCGGCCGAAGCGGCGGGCGGGGCGCGCGGAGGGGCTGCTCATGGTTCCATCCTGGCCGACCCATCCTCGGTGCCGACCGTGCAGCGGGGCTAGGCTCTTCTCTCGTGCCCCAGCCCGTCATCACCGCATCTGCCCTCACCAAGACCTACGGCGACTTCACGGCCGTCGACGGCATCGACTTCGAGGTGGCTCCGGGTGAGAGCTTCGGCCTGCTCGGCCCCAACGGCGCGGGCAAGTCGACGACCATGCGCATGGTCGGGGCGGTGTCGACGCGCACGAGCGGGGCCCTGAGCATCCTGGGCCTCGACCCGAACGACCACGGCCCCGACATCCGCTCGCAGCTGGGTGTCGTTCCCCAGCAGGACAACCTCGACCAAGAGCTGCGCGTGCGCGACAACCTGCTCGTCTACGGGCGCTACTTCGGCCTGCCGCGCGCGGTCGTGGCCGAGCGGGCGGATGCCTTGCTCGAGTTCGCCCAGCTGACCGACCGCAAGAAGGCCAAGGTCGACGACCTCTCCGGCGGCATGAAGCGCCGCCTGACGATCGCGCGCGCGCTCATCAACGAGCCGCGCATCCTGCTGCTCGACGAGCCGACGACGGGCCTCGACCCGCAGGCGCGGCACATCCTGTGGGACCGCCTCTTCCGGCTCAAGGAGCAGGGCACGACGCTCGTGCTCACGACGCACTACATGGACGAGGCCGAGCAGCTCTGCGACCGCCTCGTCGTGGTCGACAAGGGGCGCATCATGGCCGAGGGCTCGCCTGCCGCGCTCATTCGCGAGTACTCGAGCCGCGAGGTGCTCGAGGTGCGATTCGGCAGCGACAAGAACGCTGAGGCGGCGGAGCGCATGGCCGGGGTCGGCGAGCGCCTCGAGGTGCTGCCCGACCGCATCCTCGTCTACAGCGAGAACGGCGAGGCGGCGCTCGAGGCGATCACGCACATGGGGCTCGAGCCGATCACCTCGCTCGTTCGCCGCTCGAGCCTAGAGGACGTCTTCCTGCGCCTGACCGGGCGGAGCCTCATCGAATGACGGTTCAGACGACACGGCAGGATGCTCAGCGCGCGCTCGCCGCCGGCGCCGCCCCGCGCCGCTGGGGCTCGTGGTACATCGCCGAGCACCGCATCCGCGCGATGAAGGGCTACGCCGGCGACGCGATCTTCCAGAGCTTCGGCAACCCGCTCATCTACCTCTTCGCCCTCGGCGTGGGGCTCGCGAGCCTCGTGCCGCAGGGCATCGGCGACGTCACCTACCTGCAGTTCGTCGCGCCCGCGCTCATGGCGACGGCGGCGATGACGGTCGCGGCGAACGAGACGAGCTACCCGATCATGATGGGGTTCAAGTGGAACCCGATCTTCTTCGGCATGAACGCCTCGCCCATCACGGGCGGCCAGATCGTCAACGGCATGATGATCCACATCGCGCTGCGCATCGTCGTGACCGTGGCGATCTACTTCGGCATCATCGTGCTGTTCGGTGCCGTGCCCTCGGGCCTCGGGTGGCTCGCGATCGTCGCCGCCACCCTCACGGGAATGGCGATCGGCGTCGTGCTCTCGACCTACACCTCGACGATCGAGGAGGACCGCGGGCAGATGGCGATGCTGCAGCGCTTCGGCATCACGCCGCTGTTCCTGTTCTCGGGCACTTTCTTCCCGCTCGAGCAGCTGCCGGTCTGGCTTCAGCCGATCGGCTGGGCCTCGCCGCTGTGGCACGGCACCGAGCTCGGCCGCGTGCTCACGTACGGCGCCGACGAGCCCCTCTGGCTCACGGTGACTCATGTCGGCTACCTGACGACGCTGCTCATCGTCGGCCTGTGGGCGACGCGCAAGCACTTCGTGCGGAGGTTGAACAAGTGAGCGCCGCGAATCTGCCGGCTCCCGCCACGACGGCCGCCCCAGCCCTGCAGCCGCGCCGCAGTGCGCTGTACGCGGGCAACACCGGCGCGGTCATCCATCGCGGCCTCTTGGCGACCCGCAGCACGAACTACCTCGTCGTGCTCAGCGGGTTCTTCGAGCCGGTGTTCTACCTGCTCTCGCTCGGCATCGGCTTCGGTGCGCTCGTCGGCACCGTGCAGACCTCGACGGGGCAGGAGGTTCCGTACGCGGCCTTCATCGCCCCGGCGCTGCTCGCCGTCTCGGCCATGAACGGCGCCGTCTACGACTCGACGTGGAACGTGTTCTTCAAGCTCAACTACTCGAAGCTGTATCAGGGGATGCTCACGACCTCGCTCGGCCCGCTCGACGTGGCCCTGGGCGAGATCTTCCTGGCGCTGCTGCGCGGGGCGATGTACGCCCTCGGCTTCATGGTGATCATGCAGGCCTTCGGGCTCAACCTGGCCTGGACGGCGCTGCTCGCGCTGCCGGCCGTGCTGCTCATCGCCTTCGGCTTCGCGAGCCTCGGCATGGCGATCACGAGCTACATGAAGACCTTCCAGCAGATCGAGTGGGTGACCTTCATCATGCTGCCGATGTTCCTCTTCTCGGCGACGTTCTACCCCATCACGGTCTACCCCGAGGCGATCCAGTGGATCATCCAGGCGCTGCCGCTGTGGCACGGCGTCGAGCTCGTGCGCGGGCTCACGACGGGGGCGCTGTCACCGATGATGCTCGTGCACGTCGGCTACTACCTCGTCATGATCGCGATCGGCGTCGTCTTCACGACGAGCCGGCTACGCGCTCTGTTCCTTAAGTAGCGGTCAGCGCACCGAGCGCACGGGCAGCACCGCGAGCCCGCCGAGCGTCGCGGCGACCGCCGAGGCGATGAAGAGCGCGGTGAAGCCGCCGGCCGCCGCCACGAGCAGCGCGCCGAGCAGGGGCGCGACAGCCTGCGGCACGGCGAGCGCGACATTCATGATGCCGAGGTCCTTTCCCCGGGTGTGGCGGTCGGGCAGCACCTGCGTGGCGAGGGCCTGATCGACCGCCATGAAGCTGCCGTAGCCGATGCCGAGGAACGCCGCGGCCACCATGGCGATCGTGTAGTCGGGAGCGATGGCGAGCAGCAGGGCCGCGATCGCCTGCAGGTAGGCGGCGACGTAGACGAAGGGCTTGCGCTGCCCGAAGCGGTCGCTCAGCCGCCCGAATCCGAGCGCGGCCGCCGTGAAGAACACGAGGTAGACCGCGGTGAGCAGCAGCAGGTCGTCCTCCGCCGTCTCGGTTCGGCCGAGCCCGTAGAGGATGAAGTACAGCAGCAGGGTCGTGCCGAGGGCGTTGCCGATGTTGACGAGCACGCGGCTGACGAGCGTCCACGCGAAGTCGGGGTGCTTGCGCGGGCTGATCCAGAGACCCGTGACGAGCATCCCGGGGCGGAATTTCGGTCGCAGGATGCGCGGCAGCGCCTCATCGCGCACCCCCAGCAGGAACGGCAGCACGAGCACGACGAGCAGCCCGGCGACGAGCACGTACCCCCCGAGCAGGCCGAGACCCAGGATGAGCACGAGCACGATGCCCAGCACCGTGCCGATCGCCTGCGGTGCCGAGACCCAGGCCGACACGAAGCCGCGCTGCTCGACGGGCACCTGGTCGGCGATCGTGGCCGTGATGCCCGCGGAGGCCATGCAGAAGCCGCTGATGGCGAGTGCCCAGGCGACGCCGATGCCGACGAGCGAGGTCTGCAGCCCGAGCGCGACGAGCGACCCGGCGAAGACGAGGGTTCCCGCGAGGATCCACGGTTTGCGACGGCCGAATCGCGAGGTGGTGCGGTCGCTCAGGGCTCCCGTGAGCGGGAAGACGATGAGGGCGCAGGCCCCGGCGATGGCGGAGATGATGCCGAAGGCGACGACGCTCTGCGTCCAGTCGTCTCCGCTCGCGAGCGCATCGATCTCTTGCGGCAGCAGCAGCTGCACGGGGGTCAGCTGGGCCATCCAGATGCCGAGCCACGCGGTGGCGAACAGGGCGATCCAGCGGGCGCTCACCCGACGCGTCGGCTCGGCGAAGGGCGTGAAGGCAGGAGGCGGGGGCAGCGTGCTCACAGGCGTCAGGCTAGCCTGCGGCACGGCGATGGCGCCTCACTTTTCTCGGCGGTCGATGGCCCCTCTTCGGGGCCATCCCGCGGTGGGTCGCGGTGGGGGTGCGGCGCGCGCACCCCCACCGCGGCGCTCACGGCCGGGTGGTGAAGACCGTCGCGCTGCCCGGCAGCACGTAGACCGTGCTGGCCTGACTCGTGTAGGCCCGGTCGGGCGAATCCCAGTTGCCGTTGCTGTTCGTGAACGTGAAGCCGAACGAGCTCGGCGCGTTCGAGAGCGTCACCTTCCACCAGTGGCGGCCGTTGATGAATCCCTCGTACGCCATCGGGAAGGTGCCGCTGAGCCCGTTCCAGGTGTGGATCGAGTAGCTCGAGGCCGACTGCCACTCGGCGAAGTGCACCGTGACCGCGGAGCCCTGCGGAGGCTGGCCGCTCGGCGTCGCCGCGTAGACCTTGGTCACCTCGTTGAAGGTGATCGTGTAGGTCGTGTTCGATGCCACCGCGATGTCGCCGCCGCTCTGCACGGCCGTGCCGGTGAGCCCGGTTCCGCCGTAGTTGAGGCTCCAGTCGCCGCGGACGTCGAACTTGAACCGCTGGCTGGCGGCGGCGCCGAACGAGACGTTCGTCGCCGTCCAGACATTGCCCGACTTCACCATGGGCGTGCCGAGACCCCAGCCGTTGTTCGTGCCGCGAACGTACAGCGAGTTCCACGCCGAGCCGGCCGGCCGGTACTTCTGGATGAACTGCGCGTAGCGCGTGGCCCCGGTGCCCGAGGCGACCTCGCCGACCCGCAGCACCGTCATGCCGAGGTAGGGGAAGTTGTCGAACGCCTGGTTGACGTTGTCCCATCCGCCGTTCGAGGTGATGCCGCCCGCAAGGGCGTTCTCGCCCTTGATCTTCACGTTCTGCCGGCCCGCCTCGGCGCCGACCCAGCCCACGAGGGTCCTGGCCTGCGAGTACTGCGGCGCGAAGTTCTCATCGTTGAACTCGAGGCAGGTGAAGTGCAGGATGACGCCGCGGCCCGAGTCGGCCACGCGGTTCGCGAGCCCGACGATGTTGGCGTAGCCGCGACCGGTGTTCACGGCGTACATGTCGACGCTCGTCTGGATGAGCCCGGCCGTGACCTCCGCAGCCCGCGGCGTCGGCCCCGTCATCGACCAGTGCACACCGGGGATCTTGTAGCCGATCTCGGCGCCCGGGAAGGACGAGCCGAGGGCGGCGAGCACGGTGTCGAGCATCCGCTCGCCATGATCGACGAGGCTCTTGTTGTACCAGTCGATCAGGTCCTTGCCGTACTGCGTGGTGCGGTAGTCGCCCGAGGAGAAGAAGAAGCCCGCATTGCTCGGGGGCTGCACCTGCGTGATGGTCGTCACGGTCGAGCCCCAGGCCGCGTTGATGCCCGCGATCGTGCCGTACTTCGCGAGCGCCCACTGCTGGAAGCTCTTGATGGCGAGCGGCGAGTAGGCCTGCAGCGCGCCGCGCGTGGGGTAGCCCGTGCCGGAGTCGTGGCTGTTGTACGAGGGGTAGCGCAGCTCGCCGGCCGGGCCGAGGGAGACGTTGATCTCTTGCATGCGCGTGGCGTAGGTCGTGCCGTAGCGGGCGACGAAGGCCTGCGTGAACGCCTGGTACTCGTTCTGCACGAGCTGCGTGGCCCAGCCCTGCACGGTCTCGTTCGAGAAGTTGCCCTGCTCGCTGCGGTGCTTCAGCCCGTTGATGTCGAGCGTCACCCCGTTGAGCGTCGCACCCTGGTACTTGCTCCACAGCCACGAGGGCAGCGGGATGTTGCAGGTGTCACCCACGTTGCCACCGCACTGGTGGAACGAGAAGATCGGCACGATGTCGAGCCCGCGGCTCGTGATGACCTGGAAGATCTGGTCGTAGTAGCTCCAGTTGAACTGGTTGTCGCCGGCGGCCTCGACCTTGCCCCACCAGACGTCGACCGTCACCGCGTCGACGCCGTAGGCCTCGACGGTCGCGAGCTGGTTGCTGAACTGCGTCCAATTCGAGACCTCGAGCGGTGCCATGACGTTGGCGCTGAAGTCGGGATTGTTGGTGGCGGTCGCCGCCGTGGCCGAGGTCGGCCCGACGATGAGGGTGGCGATGATGGACAGCGCGAGGGCGATGACGCCCGAGGCTGTGTACCGCGTTCGAGTGCGCATGTGGTGCTCCCCTGACGGGAGGAGCGACACCGTCGTCGCTGACGACCTCCCTGTGGGGGAGTATCACCCCGGCGCCAATGATGTGCAACCGGTTCCACAAATCTCACAGGATAGACGGGGCGTTCCACCCCATGAAGCCCTCGTTCCACGAGGGTTCCAGGGGTGTCAGCGGTCGTTCCTCATCGTTCCCGATGAGAGTTCCACAGGTTCCACACGGGCGCGGCACGGCGCGAACCTGCGCCGGGCGTCAGCGGCGAATGGCCTGCAGCACGCGCGCGGTCGCGAGCGCGGCCTCGGCCGCCTCGGCTCCCTTGTCTTCGATCGAGCCGGGCAGTCCCGCGCGGTCGATGCCCTGCTGCTCGTTCTCGAGCGTGAGCACGCCGAACCCGACCGGCTTGCCCGTGTCGAGGGCGACGCGCGTGAGGCCGTCGGTGGCCGCGGCGCTCACGTACTCGAAGTGGGGCGTGCCGCCCCGGATGATCACGCCGAGCGCGACCACGGCATCCGCCCCCGCCTCGAGCGCGGCCTTGCTCACCACGGGCAGCTCGAACGAGCCGGGCACGGCGTACTCGACGACCGTGGCGCCGGATGCCTCGAGCACGCGCCGCGCGCCCGCCTTCAGTCCCTCGCTGATCACGGTGTGCCACTGACCCGCGACGATCGCGACCGTGAGGCCGGTGCCGTCGACGGCGAGCTGGGGGGATCCTGCGCCGCTCATGCGGTCTTCCCTTCGATGGTGGCGAACACCGGAGCGCTCGTGATGCTCTCCGGCAGGCGGTGGCCCATGCGGTCGCGCTTCGCGCTGAGGTAACCCTCGTTGTCGTCGCCGACGCCGACGACGAGCGGCACGAGCGCGCTCACCTCGACACCGTACTGGGTGAGCTGGCGCTGCTTCTCGGGGTTGTTGCTGAGCAGGCGCACGCGCGTCACCCCGAGATCGCGCAGCATGTCGCTCGCGGCCTCGTAGTCGCGCGCGTCGGCCGGCAGACCGAGCGCGAGGTTGGCGTCGAGGGTGTCGTAGCCGTCCTCCTGCAGGCGGTAGGCCTTGAGCTTGTTGATGAGACCGATACCCCGGCCCTCATGACCGCGCATGTAGAGCACAGCGCCGCCCTGGCGCTGGATCACGTCGAGCGCGGCATCCAGCTGCGGGCCGCACTCGCACTTGAGCGAGCCGAACGCCTCGCCTGTCAAGCACTCGGAGTGGACGCGCACGACCATGTCGTCGTGGGGCATTCCGCTCACGATGGCGACGTGGTCGGCGCCCGTCTTGCGGTCGCGGTAGGCGCGCATCGAGAAGGGCCCGTGCGTGGTCGGCACCGTCGTCGCCACCTCGAAGGTCACGCTGCTGACGTGCTCGGCCGTGCGGGCGGGGGAGGCGGCGGCGAAGTCCTCGCCCGACTCGAGGTAGGCGATGAGGTCGACGATCGTGATCACCACGACCTCCTCCTTCTCGCCGAAGCGGATCAGCTCGGGCAGGCGCATCATGTCGCCGTCGTCAGCCACCACTTCGCCGATTGCCGCGACGGGACGCAGCCCGGCGAGTCGCATGAGCTCGACCGCGGCCTCGGTGTGCCCGGCGCGCTCGCGCACACCCCCGTCGACCGCGCGCAGCGGCAGGATGTGCCCCGGGCGGATGAGGCTCGAGGGCGTCGACGCCGGGTCGGCGAGGGTGCGCAGCGTGTGAGCGCGATCGCCCGCGCTGATGCCCGTCGTGATGCGGTCGGCGGCGTCCACCGTGATCGTGTAGGCCGTTCGGCGCGGGTCCTGGTTGTCGGTCACCATGAGCGGCAGCTGCAACTCGTCGGCGATCTCGTTCGTCATGGGCGCGCAGAGGAACCCGCTCGTGTGGCGGATCGTCCACGCGATCCACGCGGGCGTCGCGAGCTCGGCCGAGAGGATGACGTCGCCCTCGTTCTCGCGGCTCTCGTCGTCGGCGACGAGCACGGGCTTGCCCTCGCGCAGGGCGGCCAGGGCCTGGGGGATGGTTCCGATGCTCATGACAGGGTCCTTCCGTCAGCGGTGGCGCCGAATCGCACCAGCCGTGCTACGTGTCGAGCGAGGATGTCGGTCTCGAGGTTGGCGGCGTCGCCGACCTCCTTGCGGCCGAGGGTGGTCACGGCGAGCGTCTCGGGGATGAGCGAGACCTCGAACCAGTCGTCGCCGGCCGCGCTCACGGTCAGGCTCACGCCATCGACCGCGATCGAGCCCTTGTCGACGACGAGGGGAGCGTGCGCGGCGTCCAGCGAGAACCGCAGCACCCGCCAGGCGTCGTTCTGGCGCACCTCGAGCACGGTCGTCGTGCCGTCGATGTGGCCCTGCACGATGTGCCCGCCGAGGCGGTCGCCGACCGCCGCGGCGCGCTCGAGGTTGACCGGCTCGCCCTCGGCCCAGCGGCCGATCGTGCTCATCGCGAGGGTCTGCCCCATGACGTCGGCGGTGAACCAGTCGTCACCCTGCTCGACGACGGTGAGGCACACGCCGTTCACCGAGATGGAGTCGCCGTGGGCGGCATCGCTCACGACGAGCGGCCCGCGCACGGTGAGGCGGCCGGCGTCGCCGACGGCCTCCCAGCGCACGATCGCGCCGAGCTCTTCGATCAGTCCGGTGAACATGTCAGTCCTTCATCGCAGGGGTGGGGGTGTCGCGCGGGCGGGCCACGACCAGCAGGTCGTCGCCGAGGGTCTCAATTCGGTGGATGCTCAACCGGTGCACCTCGCTCATCGTGGTCACCCCGAGATCGTCGAGGGCCACCCGCGGACCGCCGATGAGCAGCGGCGCGAGGTACACCAGCACCTCGTCGGCCAGCCCGGCGCGCAGGAACGCGCTGGCGAGCGTCGGCCCGCCTTCCACATACAGACGTCGGATGCCGCGCTCATGCAGGTCGGCGAGCGCCGCGCCGAGGTCGCGATGGCCGAGCTCGATGAGTCCGGCAGGGTGCTGGCGCAGGCGGGCATCCACGGGCACCGCGGTCTCGCCGAACACGACGGGGATCGGCTGGTGGGGCAGCAGCTCGCCACCGTCGCCCCGCGCCGTGAGGGTGGGGTCGTCGGCGAGCACCGTGCCGGTGCCGACGGCGATCGCGTCGTGCATCGCGCGCTGCTCGTGCACGCGCTGGCGGGCCGCGGTGCCGGTGATCCACTGGCTCGTGCCGTCGGCGGCGGCGGCCCGGCCGTCGAGGCTCGAGGCCCACTTGACGGTGACGAAGGGGCGGCCGAGCCGCACGCTCGTGAGCCACGGCCGCAGCAGCTCAGCGGCCTCGTCGGCCAGCACACCACCGATCACCTCGACGCCCGCGGCGCGCAACCGGTCGGCGCCGCCGCCCGCGATCGGGTTGGGGTCATCGAGCGCGTACACGACGCGCGCGACCCCGGCATCGATGAGGGCCTGCGCGCAGGGGCCGGTGCGGCCCGTGTGGTTGCAGGGCTCGAGCGTGACGACGGCCGTGAGGCCTGCCGCGCCGGCCACGTGAGACAGGGCATCGACCTCGGCGTGATCGGTGCCCGCGCCGCGGTGCCAGCCCTCGGCGACGACGGTGCCGGTGGCGTCGAGCAGCACGCAGCCGACCTGCGGGTTCTCGCCGACAGCGGGGCCGTGCGTCGCCAGGCTGAGGGCGCGCCGCATCGCCGCGACGAGTGCCTCGTCAGCGTGTGATGCGGCGGTGCGGGTCATCCGGGGTCCTCAGTGAGATCGGGACGCATCCGGGGTCGCGCGCGCGAACGGCAGGCTGCCGCTCGCGTGTTCCTCCCATCCGGACTTTCACCGTCGGCACCGGATTTCCACCGGTTCAACCGCTCTCGAGTCGCCTCGATCACGGGTCGCGGGCTTTCACCGCCGGCTCGGATTTTCACCGACCCCGGAACACGTACTGCTATCAGAGTAGTCAACCGCCGCGGGCCTGGAGTATTCCCGATCGTTTGCTGGGAATGACGCGCACGAACGGCCCCCGCGCGAGGAGCGCGAGGGCCGTTCGTGAGGGTCGTGCGATGGTCGCTAGTAGGTGATCACCAGCGAGTTCGACACCGACACCAGCGCCACGATCGCGGCGTTCAGGAAGCCCGCGATGTAGGGGTTTCCGGTCGCGCGGTAGAGCTTGCGCGACACGATCGCCGTGACCGCGAGGATCACGATGACCGGGAACAGCCAGATGCTGAAGATGCCGCCGAACCCGGGGATCAGCTCGCCCGACACGGCGAACACCGAGTACTGCGCGATCACGAGCACGAGCGGGGCGAGCGAGTTCGCCGCCGCGAGCACCGCGGTGTTGACCCACTCGCGCCCGGCGATCGTGAACCGGTTGAAGGCGTTGATCGCCACCGAGTTGGCCACGAAGTAGATCAGGAACAGCGGCAGCACGAACAGCGCAAGCCCGATCTTGTCGACCGAGAACCACTTCACGCCGATCACCCAGAGGCGGAAGTCGGTCTTGAAGAGGAAGTCGAGCACGAACACGACCGCGTAGACAGCGACCACGGTGGTGAGCGCGAGCCCGATGCCGTGGAAGAACGCGCGCCAGCCGGGCAGCACGCCCGAGTCACGCAGGCTCATGCCGCCCTTCTTCGCGAACGCCAGGTAGGCGCCGGCCATGATCATCATCGCCGCGAGGCCGTTGATGGCTGCCCAGAGCGCGATGAAGAACACCGAACCCTGCGGCACGATCGACGGCACGGCGTTGAAGGTGATCCCGAGCACGGGCGCCTGCTGGCTCAGCCAGATGTAGCTGACACCCGAGATCAGCGCCGAGACGAGCATCCCGCCCCAGAACCAGATGGCCGGGATGCGCCCGCTGAGCGCGACCGCGGGCGCCGCCGGCGTCGCGAGTGCGCGGAACGCGGGCGTGCCGAGCAGGGCGCGCGGCACGGTGACCAGCAGGATTCCGAAGGCGATGAGGCCGAGGGCGGTGAAGAACTCCTTCAGCTGCCACAGCTGGTTGCCCGAGTCGATGGGCTCCGGGGCGCCGAGCGACTCGTCGAAGAAGTCGACGAGGTGCCCGACCGCGGTGCTCGAGATCGTCGTCCACGGGTGCGTCTGCGGCAGCGAGTAGATCACGCGCATCGCCTCGGTGCCGTCGATCGACTCGGTGTAGACCGTGCCCTGCTCGCGCACCTCACCGGCGATGTCGTCGGGCGCTGCACCGAAGTGCAGGAACGACTGGGCGTTCGGCGTGCCGAGGTAGTCGCGCGGCGCCGTGAGCGGCACGCCCTCGGGGCTGTAGCTGCGGAAGAAGAACTCGTCGTACTGGGCCTGGATCAGCCCGACGTCGCGCGTGCCGTAGGCGTTGACGTACGCACCCTCGGCGTCGGTGTAGATCGGGTCGTAGTCGACCAGCAGCACCGAGGCGATGAGCTGCTCGGCCGCCGCATCGTCGAGCGGGATCGAGAAGTTCGCGGCGCGGGCACCGTTCGAGTGGCCGGTGATGCCGATCTTGTCGGCGTCGACGTAGGGCAGGTCGGCCATGAGCAGCACGGCGTCGTACATGCCCGTGCCGCCCACCATGAGCTCATCGGCGGGCAGCGGGTCGGAGTTGCCGTGGCCGTACATGTCGATCGAGAGCACGACATAGCCGCGGCGCGCGAGCTCGACGTAGTTCGCCGACTGCATTTCGCGGTTGTTCCACCAGCCGTGGCTGACCACGATCGCGGGGGCCGGCGAGTCGGCCGTGGCCGTCTCGGGCGTGAACAGCAGGGCGTTCATCATGCGGCCGCTCGCGGTCTCCCACTTGAGGTCCTTGACCGTGACGGCGCCGGCGCTCGTCTGCACGAGCGATGCGCCGATGGCGGAGACGAGGGCGAGGATCAGGGCGATGACGAGCCAGAACCCGTTGCGTTTCATCAGAGCGGATCTCATTGCAGTTCAAACTCCCTTGTTGTGAACGTGTGCGGGCACGCGTGCGCCGCGGGGGTGGTGATGCGGTCGTGGCGAGGTGGGGATGGTCGTCCCCGCCGCCCGCAGACTATTGGTCACATGAATGCCCGCGGGGCGCATTCTGAGCAATCTGCACACATGTGCACGGTGCCGCCCGGGCGGGCCCGATGATCTCGGGCGTGACATACGGTGAGAAGGCGCACCCCCGTCCAGGCGGCCTGCACGAATACTCACCACGCGGAAGGCATCGATGAGCGAGAGCAATCCGGAGAACGCGAAGATCGTCGCGGCCCTGACGGCTGCGCAGATGTACTACATGCAAGACCTCACGATGGGGGCGATCGCGAGCGAGCTGTCGACCTCGCGTTCCTCGGTGTCGCGCCTGCTGAGCTTCGCGCGGGAGTCGGGACTCGTCGACATTCAGATCCGCTCTCCCTTCGACCGCGGCCTCAAGCTGGAGCACACCATCCACACGCGGCACCGCGTGGTCGCGTACGTGGTGCCGATGCCCGAGTCGATCAGCGACATCGATCGTCTTGAGCGGGTGGCGATGACGGCGGGCCGACTGCTGGGCCGATTCGTCGACTCGAACATGGTCGTCGGAGTCGCCTGGGGCTCGACGCTCGGGGCCATCAGCCGGCACCTGGTCAAGAAGCCGACGCACAACTCGACCATCGTGCAGATGAACGGTGCGGGCAACACGCAGACCACGGGCATCGACTACGCGAGTGAGATCCTGCATCGCTTCGGCGAGGCCTTCTCGGCGCAGGTGCAGCAGTTCCCGGTGCCGGCCTTCTTCGACGATCCGCGCACGAAAGAGGGCCTCTGGCGCGAGCGCAGCACACGGCGCCTCCTCGATATCCAGTCGCGCATGGATGTCGCGGTGTTCGGCCTGGGTTCGCCGTTCGCCGAAGTGCCGAGCCAGGTGTACATCGGCGGCTACCTCGACGCCGAGGACTACCGCAGCCTCAGCGCCGATGGGGTCGTCGGCGACATCGCCACGGTCTTCTACCGGGGCGACGGCACCTTCGCCGACATCGACCTCAATGCTCGGGCGTCCGGACCGAATCTGGAACGGCTTCGTCGGGTGGCGCGCCGCATCTGCGTCGTCTCGGGAGTGCAGAAGCTTCCGAGCCTTCGCGGCGCGCTCGCCGCCGGCCTCATCACCGACCTCATCCTCGACGAGAGCCTGGCGAGCGCGCTCGTGCGCGAGGTCGCCCTCGAGACCCGCGCCACCGGGGCGCCGCGGGCGCTGCGCTGACCCGCGCGCGCCGCGCTCGACCCGCTCTGCACGTTTGTGCAGGGGCCTGGCAAGTTTGTACTCACGCCGCCATGATGAAGACCACCACCGCGCGCGAGCGCCCGCCCACAGAACGGTTCCACCGACGATGACCCCCCGCTCCGCATCGGCTTCCCGCCCCTCCTCGTCCGCCGCCCGCGCCACCGTCGAGGCGCTGCGCGCCCGGCCCGAGTGCGATGTGCTCATCATCGGCGCCGGCATCAACGGCATCGCGACGTTCCGCGATCTCGCGCTCAACGGCGTCGACGTCGTGCTCGTCGACCGCGACGACTACGTCGCGGGTGCCTCCTCGGGCTCATCGCACATGATCCACGGCGGCATCCGCTACCTCGAGAACGGCGAGTTCCGGCTCGTGCAGGAGTCGGTGCACGAGCGCAACGCCCTGCTGCGCCTCGCCCCCCACTACGTGCGGCCGCTGCCGACGACCATCCCCATCTTCTCGACCTTCTCGAGCCTGCTCTCGGCGCCGCTGAAGTTCATCGGCGTGAAGACGCGCGGCAAGAAAGAGCGCGGCGCCCTGATCATCAAGGTCGGGCTCACGATCTACGACATCTTCTCGCGCGACGGCGGGCGCGTGCCGCGGCACCAGTTCCGCGGCGCCACGGCCTCGCGCGCCCTCCTGCCCGCGCTGCGCGGCGACGTCAAGTGGACGGCGACCTACTACGACGCCTCGATGCACGACCCCGAGCGGCTCGCGCTCGACGTGCTGATGGACGGCGTCGCCGTGGGCGACCGTGCGCGCGCATCCAACTATGTCGAAGCGGCCGGCATGGACGCCGAGGGCGCGGTGCTGCTGCGCGACGCGATCACGCGCGAGGAGTTCTCGATGCGCCCGCGCGTCGTCGTCAACGCCTCCGGCCCGTGGACCGACCTGACGAACGACGCGCTCGGAGCGCCCTCGCAGTTCATGGGCGGCACGAAGGGCTCGCACATCGTCGTCGATCACCCCGAGCTGCTCGCCGCCTGCAACGGCCGCGAGATCTTCTTCGAGTTCACCGACGGCCGCATCGTGCTCATCTACCCGCTCAAGGGCCGCGTGCTCATCGGCACGACCGACATCGCGCACGACATGGCCGAGCCGATCCGGTGCACCGAGGAGGAGGTCGACTACTTCTTCGACGTCGTGAAGTACGTCTTCCCGAGCATCCCCGTCGATCGCTCGCACATCGTCTTCCGGTTCTCGGGCGTGCGCCCCCTGCCGCGACAGGACGCGGCGTCGAACGCGCAGATCAGCCGCGACTACCGCGTCGAAGAGGGTGCCGTCGCTGGCACTCCCGTGTTGAGCCTGGTCGGCGGCAAGTGGACCACCTTCCGCGCGCTGGGCGAGCAGCTCGGCGGGCGCGTGCTCGCACTGCTCGGCCGCTCGCGGTCGGTCAGCACCGACGGCCGGCTCATCGGCGGCGCCGTGGGCTATCCGACGACGCCCGAGGCGCGCGCGGAATGGCTCTCCCAGCACGGCGCGACGGTGGGTGCTGAGCGCGCCGCCGAGCTGCTCGAGCGCTACGGCACGAGCGCTGAGGCGATCATCCGCCGCATCGAATCGGTTCCGGATGCGCCCCTCGCCGCGGCACCCGACTATTCGCGCGCCGAGATCGCGCACCTGGCCGAGACCGAGCAGGTCGTCCGGCTCGTCGACGTGCTGCTGCGGCGCACCTCGCTCGCGTTCCGCGGGCTCGTCACCGAGGCGCTGCTCGCCGAGCTCGCCGAGCTGCTCGGAGACTCGCTCGGCTGGGATTCGGGCAGGCGCGCTCAGGAGCGCGACGATGCCAGGCTGTATCTCGCCGACCGGCATGGGATCGATCTCACGCCGGCAGACACGACCGGCGCAGCGTCGCGCCGCGGAAAGGGTGGAGCATGACCACGCACATCGTCGCGATCGACCAGGGCACCACGAGCACGCGGGCGGTCGTCGTCGACCACGCGGGCGCGATCGTGTCGGTCGGGCAGCACCCGCACGAGCAGATCTTCCCGAAGGCGGGCTGGGTCGAGCACGACCCCATGGAGATCTGGCACAACACGCAAGAGGTCATCGGCATGGCGCTCGGCAAGGCCGGCCTCACGCGGCACGACGTCGCCGCGATCGGCATTACCAACCAGCGCGAGACCGCTGTGGTGTGGGACCGCTCCACCGGGAAGCCGGTCTACAACGCCATCGTCTGGCAAGACACCCGCACCCAGGACCTGGTCGACGCGCTCGCCGCTGACGGCGGTGTGCGCCGCTTCGCCGAGACGACGGGTCTTCCGCTCGCCACCTACTTCAGCGCCACCAAGATCGCGTGGATCCTCGATCACGTCGACGGCGCCCGCGCCCGCGCCGAGGCCGGCGAGCTGCTCTTCGGCACGATCGACACCTGGGTGCTCTGGAACCTCACGGGCGGGGTGAACGGCGGCGTGCACGCCACCGACGTGACCAACGCCTCGCGCACGCTGCTCATGGACCTCCGCACGCTCGACTGGGACGACGCGCTGCTCGCCGCCTTCGGCGTGCCGCGGGCCATGCTGCCCGAGATCCGCTCCTCGGCCGAGGTCTTCGGCCACGCCTACCCGGGCTCGCTGCTGCGCGAGGTGCCCGTGGCGGGCATCCTGGGCGATCAGCAGGCGGCCACGTTCGGGCAGGCCGCCTTCGAAGCCGGGGCGTCGAAGAACACCTACGGCACGGGCAACTTCCTCATCGTCAACACGGGCGAGCACATCGTGGCCTCGCAGCACGGGCTGCTCACGACGGTCGCCTACCGGCTGGGCGACGAGGCCCCGCGCTACGCCCTCGAGGGTTCGGTCGCCGTGACGGGCTCGCTCGTGCAGTGGCTGCGCGACAACCTCGGGCTCATCTCCTCGTCGGGCGAGGTCGAGACGCTCGCGGCCTCGGTGCCCGACACCGGGGGCGCCTACATCGTGCCGGCCTTCAGCGGCCTCTTCGCCCCCTACTGGCGACCGGATGCTCGCGGCGCGATCGTCGGACTCACCCGGTTCATCACGCGCGCGCATCTGGCCCGCGCTGCCCTCGAGTCGACGGCGTTCCAGACGCGTGAGGTGCTCGACGCCGCCGACAGCGAGGTGCCCGTGCCTATCGCCGAGCTGCGCGTCGACGGCGGCATGACGGGCAACGAGCTGCTCATGCAGTTCCAGGCCGACATCCTCGGCATCCCCGTCGTGCGGCCGAAGATCATCGAGACGACCGCGCTCGGGGCGGCCTACGCGGCCGGGCTCGCCGTCGGCTTCTGGTCATCGCGTGAGGAACTGACCGCGCTCTGGCACGAAGACCGCCGCTGGCTGCCCGCCATGGACGAGGTCGAGCGCGAGCGTCGCCTGCGCGTCTGGAAGAAGGCGGTCACCCGCACCCTCGACTGGGTCGACGACGACACCTCCGCGTAGCTCGGCTCGCGTCTCCGAGCCTCCGCGCGCCACTGTGTTCGCGGTTCAGGAAGGACCCGCTCGAGCCGCCGCTCGACGGCGTGTCGGGTCTGATTTCGGCGCTGACCACGCGAGCTTCCTGAACGGGCAACAGGATGCTCGTCACCACACGACCGTCGGGCCAGCTCCTCCCCCGGAGTGGGAGGGGTGCACGCGGTGACGAGCCCGGGCGGGCATCCTGCCGGGCATGCGCCCCGTCGACGCCTTCACCACTCTCGGGCACTTCAGCGCCCGCACCCGTCAGCTTTGTCAGCTCGGGGTTGAGCCCCGAGCGCTCGCGGCCGCGGTCCATCGAGGTGAACTCCAGCGCGTGCGCGTCGGACACTTTGCGCTTCCGGGCTCTGATCCTCACACCATCGCGGCGCTCAGAGTCGGGGGCCTTGCGGCGTGCATTTCAGCGACCCGACTGCACGGACTCTGGATGCCCGCCGATGCCGTGCCCCACGTGTGGCTTCGTCGCAACGCTTCCCGGCTTCGGCGCCCCCCGGTGCAGCGCGGGATGATCGCCGAGGAGCACGATCATGTTCGTCACTGGTCGGACCTGCACGCGGCGATCGATCGGCCGCGCGGGGCCGTCGCGCTGCTCGACGCGCTCGCTCAGGTGATCGACTGCCAGCCCGTGCACATCGCGATCGCCGTGCTCGATTCTGCCCTTCACACCGGTCGGATCGACAACGGCGACCTCGGAACGATCGAGTCGTGGATCGCTCGCGATCGGCGGAGCATCCTGCAGCATCTCGACCCTGCCGCGCAATCGGGAACGGAGTCGATTGTGCGGACGGTGCTTCGACGGGCTGGTCTGGAGGTGAGAACGCAAGCAGCGTTTCCCGGGGTCGGAATCGTCGACCTCCTCGTCGGCGGTCGGGTGGTCGTGGAGGTGGACAGCGACCAGTGGCACGCGAAGCCCGAGCAGCAGCGGCGCGATTACACCCGTGATCTCGAACTCACGGCGCGCGGGGCCATCGTGGTCAGGGTGAACTATCTGCAGGCGCTCTACGACCACGACGGCATTCTGCGCGCCGTTCTGGCCGCGCTCGCCACTGCCCGCGGCGAGGGCGCACTGTACTGAGCCGTCGCACCGAGGCCAATCGTGCTCGCCGATCTGCGCGCGGTTCAGGAAGATCGGTGTCGTGAGCCGCGTACGCGGTGTGTCGCTGTCGCTCTACGTCGTGGGCTCGCGCTCTTCCTGAACCGCGAACCTCGCACCGCGAACCAGCGGGCGGTGGGGAGGCGGGCTAGGCGAGCAGGGCCGGCAGGGCGAGCAGGCTCGGGATGCTCGGCACGCCCGCGGGCAGGGCGCCCTCGGCGTGGTCGGTCAGCGGGTTGCGATCGCGGCCGCGGTCGAGCCAGATGCCGAGCATCCCGGCGTCGTGCGCCCCGACGGCGTCGGTGCGCACCCGGTCGCCCACGTAGGCGCACCGCGCGGGCGCGACGTCGAACGCGCGGGCCGCGGCGTGGAAGATCGCCGCGTCGGGCTTGGTCACACCCATCTCGCCCGAGGCGATGACGCGGCCCTGCCGGGCGGGCTCGTCGATCGAGCCCTCGGCGCGGACGGCCGTGAGGTCGAGGCGGTGCCAGAGGTCGATGCGCTGCAGTTTGTCGATCTGAAAGGCGAGGTCACCGTTGGTGATGATGCCCACGCGGTAGCCGTCGAGTACGTCGAGGGCAGGGAGCACGTCGTCGAAGAGCCGCCAGGCGTCGCGGTAGCCGACGAGGTATCGCTCGAACCAGGCGAGCGCCTCATCGTCGCTGACCTCGATGCCGTAGGGCGCGAGCAGGTCGCGCGCCCGCGCGACGCGCTGGCCGAGGTAGGTGAGCTCGCCGGTGAGGTAGCGCGTGTAGTGCCGCTCTTCGAGTCCGGCCCAGCGCC
This sequence comes from Microcella humidisoli, assembly GCF_024362325.1. Taxonomy (NCBI): domain Bacteria; kingdom Bacillati; phylum Actinomycetota; class Actinomycetes; order Micrococcales; family Microbacteriaceae; genus Microcella; species Microcella humidisoli. The sequence continues at coordinate 610,145 of NZ_CP101497.1, read as the reverse complement.
GTTGCACGGCGGCGGTGTCGTCGGCCGCGAACGCCCCGCCTGCGGTCGACTGCGCGAGCGCGATCGCTTCTTGCACGGCGCGGGTGTGCGCCATGAGGGTGTCGTCGAGGTCGAACAGCACGACCTCGATAGCGGCGCCGCTCACGCGCGCGGCAGGAACCCGAGCGCGTCGTACACGCGTGCGAGCGTCGCATCCGCGATGACGGATGCCCGATCTGCGTTGATCGCGAGCAGCCGGTCGAGCTCGGCCGGGTCGTCGAGCAGTTCGAGGGTGCGGGTGCGGATCGGCTCGAACGCCTCGACCACGGCCTCGGCGACCGCCGTCTTGAGCGCGCCGTACTGGAGGCCGTCGAATGACGCGACGAGAGCATCCATGCTCTGACCGGTCAGCAGCGACAGGATCGACAGCAGGTTCGAGACCCCCGGCTTCTCGGCGGGGTCGTAGGCGACGACGCCCGACGAGTCGGTTACCGCCGACTTGACCTTCTTGGTGAGCACCGACGGCTCGTCCATGAGCCACAGGATGCCCGCCGGGCTCTCGCCCGACTTCGACATCTTCGACCCCGGGTTCTGCAGGTCGTAGATCTTCGCGGTCTCTTTCAGGATGCGCACCTCGGGCACGACGAGCGTGTTGCCGAAGCGCGCGTTGAAGCGCGCGGCGAGGTCGCGCGTCAGCTCGATGTGCTGCCGCTGGTCCTCCCCGACGGGCACCACGACGGCGTCGTAGAGCAGGATGTCGGCCGCCTGCAGAATCGGGTAGGTGAAGAGCCCGACCGACGCGAGGTCGGCGCCGCCCTTCGCCGACTTGTCCTTGAACTGCGTCATGCGGCTGGCCTCGCCGAAGCCCGTGATCGTGTTGAGCACCCAGGCGAGCTGCGCGTGCGCGCTCACGTGCGACTGCACGAACAGTGTCGAGTGCTCGGGGTCGATGCCCGCGGCGATGTACTGCGCGGCCGTGCGGCGGGTCTGCTCGCGCAGCGCGGCCGGGTCTTGCGGCACCGTGATGGCGTGCAGGTCGACGACGCAGAACACGGCGTCGTGGGTCGCCTGCATGTCGCGCCACTGCAGCAGGGCTCCGGCGTAGTTGCCGAGGTGCAGGCTGGCGGCGGAGGGCTGCATGCCCGAGAACAGGCGCGGAAGACTCATGCCCTCATTCTTCCAGTGGATGCTCGCGCCGAAGTTCAGGGCAACTCGTAGTCCACGACCACGGGTGCGTGGTCGCTCCACCGGGTGTCCCACGAGGGCGCGCGGTCGACGGCATAGCTCTGCACGGTCGCCGCGAGGGCGGGCGTCGCCACGTGGTAGTCGATGCGCCAGCCGGTGTCGGTGTCGAAGGCCTGCCCGCGCTGCGACCACCAGGTGTAGGGGCCGGGCACCTCTCCGGCGTGCACGCGGCCGACGTCGACCCACCCGAGGCCGGGGCGGGTGACGCCGTCGACGCACTCCACGTCAGCATCCAGCGGCCCGAAGAAGCGGTCGAAGTAGGCGCGCTCTTCGAGCAGGAAGCCCGCGTTCTTGCGGTTGCCCTTCCAGTTCTTGATGTCGAGCTCGCGGTGGCCGACGTTGAGGTCGCCGACGACGAGCGCGTACGGGGAGTGGGCGGCGAGCAGGGGCAGCCGCTCGGTCATCGCCTCCAAGAACTTGTACTTCTCGACCTGCTTGGGGGTGTCTACCTCGCCCGAGTGCACGTAGCAGCTGACGACCGTGAGCGTCGTGCCGTCGATGTCGAGGTCGGCCTCGAGCCAGCGCCCGGCCGAGTCGAAGTCGTCGGGGCCGAGCGCGACACGATGGGCGGCGAACTCGCGGCGCGCGGCGATCGCGACACCCGCGCGGCCCTTCGCGGTCGCGGCGTCGTGCAGCACGGTCCACTCCGGCCCGAGCAGCCCCGTGACGTCATCGGTGGATGCCCGCACCTCCTGCATCGCGAGCACGTCGACATCGCGGCTCGCGAGCCAGTCGCCCATGCCCTTGCGGTACGAGGCGCGGATGCCGTTGACGTTGACGGAGGCGATGCGGATGGGCGTGGGCATGCCCCGATTCTAGGAGCCGCGACTGACGCGCGGCCGTGTGCTCAGCGGCGCCCGAACACTCGTCGGTACCACGGGGGAGTGACCGACTCGGGTTCGGGCTCGTGCGCGGCGACGAGGGCGCGTGCTCGCTCGAGCCGCTCCTCGTGGGCGATCTCATCGAGCACGATGCCCTCATCGGCGACGCTCACGGCGATCCACGAGGCGGCGATGAGGATCGCTTGGCAGACGAAGTTGAACCAGATGAGCAGACCCAGCAGCACCGCGAACGAGGCGAGCAGCGGGTTGTTGCTGGCTCCGCCGAGCAGGCTCGTGCCGAGCACCTTGAGCGCCCCGAGCGCGAGCGCGCCGATGAGGGCGCCCTGGCGCACGTGGCGGAACGGCACTTTCACGCCGGCGAGCACGCGGTAGAGCATCCCGAGCACGACCGCATCGAGCGCGAACATGACCCCGAGGGTGACGATACGGCCGAGCACCGAGTTGAGCGTCGTATCGCGCAGGCCGATCCCGGCGAGCAGCCCCTCGAGCGCGACGGTGCCGAGCACCGCGAGCACCGACGAGAGGGCCAGCAGCGCCCCGAACCCCACGGCGAGCCCGAGGTCTTTGAGCTTCAGCAGCACGGGGTTCATGCGCGAGCCGGGAAGGTCGAGGATCGTGCGCACGGCGTCGCGCGCTCCGGCGAGCCAGCCGAGGGCCGAGAAGAGCAGGCCGATGAGGGCGACGGCGCCCGTCCAGCCGAAGACTCCCGCCGAGAGCAGCGCCTCAGGGTCGATGACCCCCTCGCCCCCGTCGACCGCGATGAGCCCCGGCACGGTCTGCGCGAGCACGTCGATGAGCGCCTCGCGCAGGCCATAGTTCGTGACCAGCACGAGGCCGGCGATCGCGAAGCCCACCCAGAGGCCGGCGAAGACGGCGAAGATCGCCTGGAAGGCGAGCCCCGCGGCCAGCAGCGGCCCCCGCTTCTCGCCGTAGACGACGAACACGCGCACGGGCTTGAGCGCCATGACCCACGTGGTCACGCGGCCGATCCACGCCATGAGGCGCCCCCACCAGCCGGAGGGCTCGGCGGCGGCGGGCTCGGTCACCCCGCCACCATAGCGAAGGCCCCGGGGAGACCCGGGGCCTGTCGCGATGCGATGAGGGATGCTAGGGCTTGCCCCGCAGAATCGCCTGCTTCACTTCCGAGATCGCCTTGGTGACCTCGATGCCGCGCGGGCACGCCTCCGAGCAGTTGAAGGTCGTGCGGCAGCGCCACACGCCCTCTTTGTCGTTGAGGATGTCGAGGCGCACCTGGGCGGCCTCGTCGCGGCTGTCGAAGATGAAGCGGTGCGCGTTGACGATCGCGGCGGGGCCGAAGTACTGCCCGTCGGTCCAGAACACGGGGCACGACGAGGTGCACGCCGCGCACAGGATGCACTTGGTCGTGTCGTCGAAGCGCGCGCGCTCCTCGATCGACTGGATGCGCTCCTTCTCGGGCTTCGAGCTCGACTGCAGGAAGGGCTGCACCTGGCGGTACGACGCGAAGAAGGGCTCCATGTCGACGATGAGGTCCTTCTCCAGCGGCAGGCCCTTGATGGCCTCGATGTAGATGGGCTTCGTGATGTCGAGGTCTTTGATGAGCGTCTTGCACGCGAGGCGGTTGCGGCCGTTGATGCGCATGGCGTCGGATCCGCAGATGCCGTGGGCGCACGAGCGGCGGAACGAGAGCGTGCCGTCCTGGTCCCACTTCACCTTGTGCAGGGCATCCAGCACGCGGTCGGTCGAGTACATCTGCACGTCGAAGTCCTGCCAGTACGGCTCAGCGTCGGTCTCCGGGTCGAAGCGACGGATGATGACCGTGACGGTGAACTCCTGAACGGCTCCCACCTCGGCGGTGGGGGACTCGGTCGCGGTCGCCATCAGTACTTCCTCTCCATCGGCTGGTAGTGCGTGATCACGACGGGCTTCCAGTCCATGCGGATGTGGTCGCTCGCGTCGGCGCTGTGCGCGTCGCCCGTGAGGTAGGCCATCGTGTGCTGCATGTAGTCGGCGTCGTTGCGGTCGGGGTAGTCGTCGCGCATGTGGCCGCCACGGCTCTCCTTGCGGTTGCGCGCCGAGTAGACGACGACCTCGGCGATGTCGAGCAGGAAGCCCAGCTCGATCGCCTCGAGCAGGTCGGTGTTGAACCGCTTGCCGCGGTCCTGGATGCCGATGTTCTGGTAGCGGTCGCGCAGGCGCTGGATGGTGTTCGTGACGCTCTCGAGGCTCTCCTCGGTGCGGAACACCTGAGCGTTCTTGTCCATCTCCTCCTGCAGCTCCTTGCGGATCGCCGCGACCCGCTCGGTGCCGTTCGACGTGCGCAGGCGCTCGACGAGCTCGCGCACCTCCTTCGCGGGGTCCTCCGGCAGCGGCACGAAGTCGGCGCTGTTCGCGTACTCGACCGAGTAGCGGCCGGCTCGCTTGCCGAAGACGTTGATGTCGAGCAGCGAGTTGGTGCCGAGGCGGTTCGAGCCGTGCACCGAGACGCACGCGCACTCGCCCGCGGCATAGAGGCCGGGGATCACGGTGTCGTTGTCGCTCAGCACCTCGGCCTTGATGTTGGTCGGGATACCGCCCATGGCGTAGTGGGCCGTCGGCATGACCGGCACCGGCTCGACGACGGGGTCGACGCCGAGGTAGGTGCGCGCGAACTCGGTGATGTCGGGCAGCTTGGTCTCGAGCACTTCGGCACCCAGGTGGGTGCAGTCGAGCAGCACGTAGTCCTTGTTCGGCCCGGCGCCGCGACCCTCGGCGACCTCCTGCACCATGCAGCGCGAGATGATGTCGCGCGGCGCGAGGTCTTTGATGGTCGGCGCGTAGCGCTCCATGAAGCGCTCGCCGCTCGCGTTGCGCAGGATCGCGCCCTCGCCGCGAGCACCCTCGGTGAGCAGGATGCCCAGGCCCGCGAGTCCGGTCGGGTGGAACTGGAAGAACTCCATGTCCTCCAGCGGGATTCCCTTGCGCCAGATGATGCCGACGCCGTCGCCCGTGAGGGTGTGCGCGTTCGACGTCGTCTTGTAGATCTTGCCGAAGCCGCCCGTCGCGAAGACGACGCTCTTGGCGTGGAAGACGTGCAGGTCGCCGGTGGCGAGCTCGTAGGCGACGACGCCCGCGGCCTTGCCCTCGGCCATGACCAGGTCGAGCACGTAGTACTCGTTGTAGAACTCGATGCCGAGCTTCACGCAGTTCTGGAACAGCGTCTGCAGGATCATGTGGCCCGTGCGGTCGGCCGCGTAGCAGGCGCGGCGCACGGGCGCCTTGCCGTGATCGCGGGTGTGGCCGCCGAAGCGCCGCTGGTCGATCTTGCCGTCGGGCGTGCGGTTGAACGGCAGCCCCATGTTCTCGAGGTCGATGATCGCGTCGATCGCCTCTTTCGCGAGGATCTCCGCAGCGTCCTGGTCGACGAGGTAGTCGCCGCCCTTGACGGTGTCGAAGGTGTGCCACTCCCAGCTGTCCTCCTCGACGTTCGCGAGCGCGGCGGCCATGCCGCCCTGCGCGGCGCCCGTGTGCGAGCGCGTCGGGTAGAGCTTCGAGATGACGGCCGTCTTGGCGTTCGGCCCGGCCTCGATGGCCGCGCGCATGCCCGCGCCGCCGGCGCCGACGATCACGACGTCGAACTGGTGCTGGTGCACGACGGGCGCCGCGGGGGCGCTGGGCGTGGTCACGGTCTCAGTGCTACTCACAGGATGTCCTCACAGAACGAAGCGACGAGCTCGGGGTCGGCCCCGGCCGGGCAGGGGTCGAAGGTGAACAGCACGAGGGTGCCGAGCACGAGCAGCACGGCGGTCGACGCGACCAGGGCGGTGTGCAGGATGCGCCGCACGCTCGCCTTGGCGACGTAGTCGTTGACGATCGTGCGCATGCCGTTGGTGCCGTGGATGAGGGCGAGCGTCAGCAGCAGGAAGTCGTACCACTGCCAGAACGGGTCGCTCAGCTTGCCCGCCACGAAGGCGAAGTCGATCTGGCTCACGCCGTCGCCCAGGAAGAGGTTGACGAACAGGTGGCCGAAGATGAGCACGACGAGCAGCACGCCCGAGACGCGCATGTAGATCCAGCCCCACTTCTCCCAGTTCACGCCGCGCTTCGTGGTGGCGTAGGGCGAGCGGGGGGCGGCGGGGTTCACGTGCTCCGCGGTGATGTCGGTCGTCATGATCAGCCTCCGAAGACGTGCATGAGGTGACGGGGGGTGAAGCCGATCATCAGCACCAGCCAGATACCGAGCACGACGTAGAACATCGCCTTCTGGTGCCGGGTACCGACGCCCCAGAAGTCGACGAGGATGATGCGCAGGCCGTTGAGGGCGTGGAAGCCGATCGCGCCGACGAGGGCCAGCTCGCCCAGGCCCATGATCGGCGTCTTGTACGCGCCGATGACGACGTTGTACGCCTCGGGGCTCACCCGCACGAGCGCGGTATCGAGAATGTGCACGAGCAGGAAGAAGTAGATCGCGACACCCGTGATGCGGTGCAGCACCCACGACCACATGCCTTCGTTCCCGCGGTAGAGCGTGCCGCCGGGAATGACCGAGCGGCGGGGAACGGGTACTTCGATGGTTGCCGACGAGCTCATCGCTCCGGCTCCCGATGCCTTCGCTGGCACGAGAAACCCTCCTCAGGGCAGTGACGACGCGCGCGATCGCTCGCGCTCGTGGACTCCGGTTGGATTCCGATTCTCAGCTGGTGGTCGCCGATACACGCAGTCTACGTCGACTTTTCTGAGTGCTCGGAACGGCGGGCGGAAGAGCGTTCGCCCGCCCGATAGGGTGGCGCGCATGCACCAGATCGAGGGGGCTCTTCCCGACTTCCACGCCGTCATCCCTGCGGGAGGCGTCGGCTCCCGGCTGTGGCCGCTCTCGCGGGCCGAGGCACCCAAGTTCTTGCACGACCTCACGGGCAGCGGGCAGACGCTGCTGCGCGACACGTGGAACCGCGTGCTGCCGCTCGCCGGCAGCGCGGGCATCATGGTCGTGACCGGGCGTGCGCACCGCGCTGCCGTGCAGCAGCAGCTGCCCGAGCTGACCGAGGCGAACATCGTGCTCGAGAGCGAGCCGAAGGAGTCGTCGGCCGCGATCGGGCTCGCGGCGGCCATCCTGCACCGCCGCCACCCCGACGTGATCGTCGGCTCGTTCGCGGCCGACCACGTCATCACCGACGGCGAGCGCTTCCGTCACGCCGTCGCCGAGGCGGTGGCCGTCGCGCGCGAGGGCTACATCACGACGATCGGCATCGCGCCCACCGAGCCCTCGGTGGGATTCGGGTACATCCTGTGCGGCGAGCGACTGCAGGTCGAGGGAGCGACGCACGCGCACCTCGTGCAGAACTTCGTCGAGAAGCCCGACCTCGAGACCGCGACCGCCTACCTCGCCTCGGGCGACTACCTCTGGAACGGCGGCATGTTCATCGCCCGCGCCGACCAGCTGCTCGCGCAACTGGCTGAGACCCAGCCGATGCTGCACGAGGGTCTGCTCGAGATCGCCGCGGCGTGGGACACCTCGAAGCGCGACATCGTCGTCGACGCCATCTGGCCCCTTATGCCCAAGATCGCGATCGACTACAGCGTCGCCGAGCCCGCCGCCGCGGCTGGCCGACTGGCGGTCGTGCGCGGCGACTTCCCCTGGGACGACGTGGGCGACTTCTCGTCGCTCGCCAAGCTGCTCTCGGGTGGCCGCCCCGGCGACCTCGCCATCCTCGGCGAGGGCGCGCGCGTGCTGGCCGACTCGTCGAGCGGCGTCGTGGTCAGCCAGAGCAAGCGGCTCATCTCGCTCGTCGGCGTCACCGACATCGTCGTCGTCGATACTCCGGATGCCCTGCTCGTGACGACGCGCGAGCACGCGCAGCGCGTCAAGAGCGTCGTCGACGCCATCAAGCAGGCCGGGCGCGACGACCTGCTCTAGCCGTTCGGCGGGGCTTCGGAGCGGCGCGTGCCGCGCATCAGTTCTGCTCATTCGCGCACGCGCATGCGCATCTCGTGCGCGCCGCCCAGCATTTCCGCGGGATTACGGCCGCGTCCCGGATTCGTAACGCTTGCATCACCAGGGCCCTTCGGCACTCCTGAAGCCGCCGTGCGTTCGCTAACGTGGAGCCAATTCGCTCCAGCGTCCTGCTGGGCAGCAATTTTGGAGGACACAGTGATCATCACTACCCGTAAGCGCGCCCTGGGCGGGCTTGCCCTGCTCGGCGCGAGCGCCCTCGTGCTCGCCGGCTGCGCGGCAGCTCCGACGGAGGAGCCCACCGAGACCGAGGCGCTCGACTTCCTTCCCTGCATCGTCTCTGACGCCGGTGGCTGGGACGACAAGTCGTTCAACGAGGCCGCGTACGAGGGCATCGAAGAGGCTGCCGCCGAGCTCGGCGTCGAGTTCGTGCCCGTCGAGTCGGCTGACGAGAACGCCTACGAGCCGAACGTGCAGCAGCTCGTCGACCAGGGCTGCGACCTGATCGTGACCGTGGGCTTCCTCCTCGCCGAGGCGACCACCAACGCGGCCACGGCCAACCCCGACATCAACTTCGCGATCATCGATGAGTTCATCGACGCTCCGAACGTCAAGCCGATCCAGTTCAACACGGTCGAGGCGGCGTTCCTCGCCGGCTACGTCGCGGCGAGCTACTCGGAGACCGGCGTCGTCGGCACCTTCGGCGGCATCCCGATCCCGCCCGTCACCATCTTCATGGACGGCTTCGTCCAGGGTGTCGACTACTACAACGAGACCAAGGGCACCTCGGTGCAGGCGCTCGGGTGGGACCTCGAGGGCCAGACCGGCGCGTTCACCGGTGGCTTCGCCCCCGGCACCGAGGCGCTGACCACGGCGCAGGGTCTCATCGACCAGAACGCTGACGTGCTGCTGCCCGTCGGTGGCCCGATCTACTTCAGCGCTGCTGAGGCCATCCGCGACTCGGGCCGCTCGATCGCCCTCATGGGCGTCGACAAGGACATCTTCGTGTCCGACCCCGACATCGCCGACCTGGTGCTCACCTCGGTGCTCAAGAACATCGCCACGGCCGTCTACGACGTCGTGACCGGTGCGGCCACCGCTGAGTTCGACCCGAGCCCGTACGTGGGCACGCTCGACAACGGCGGCGTGGGCATCGCCGAGTTCCACGACTTCGAGTCGGCGGTCGACGCTGAGCTCGCGACCGAGGTCGAGGGACTCATCGCCGGCATCATCGACGGCTCGATCGAGGTCACCTCGCCGGCGTCGCCCGGTCAGTAGTCCGGAATCGTTCCACCCGGGGGAGGTCAGCGCTGCTGGCCTCCCCCGGTCCGTTTCCCCCCTCGGTGGCGTCATCGCCCCTCTGCTCAGATGCGCAGGGAAGCGCTCATATTCCGCTCTGCGCTCTCCCCTACAGTGGTGTCACGAGCACACCGCGGTCGCCTCGGGCGGCCGCGTGAGCGCGCACCCCGCACCCGATACAGCGCCGCCCACGTCGCCGGCGCAGGAAGGCCAAGGAGCATGAAGCTCGAGCTTCGCGGCATCACCAAGCGCTTCGGTGCGCTGACTGCCAATGACCACATAGACCTCGTCGTCGAACCGGGCGAGATCCACTGCCTGCTCGGCGAGAACGGCGCCGGCAAGAGCACGCTCATGAACGTGCTCTACGGCCTCTACCAGGCCGACGAGGGCGAGATCCTGCTCGACGACGTCGTGCAGAAGTTCGCCGGCCCCGGCGACGCCATGAACGCCGGCATCGGCATGGTGCACCAGCACTTCATGCTCATCCCCGTCTTCACCGTCGCTGAGAACGTCATGCTCGGGCACGAGCAGACGAAGGCCGCCGGACTGCTCGACCTCGACGCCGCTCGCGCGATGGTGCGCGAGATCTCGGCCCGCTTCGGCTTCGACATCGACCCCGACGCGAAGATCGAAGACCTGCCGGTCGGCGTGCAGCAGCGCGTCGAGATCATCAAGGCGCTCTCGCGCAACGCCAACGTGCTCGTGTTCGACGAGCCCACCGCCGTGCTCACGCCGCAAGAGACCGACGAGCTCATGGGCATCATGCGACAGCTGCGCGACGAGGGCACCTCGATCGTCTTCATCACCCACAAGCTGCGCGAAGTGCGCGAGGTCGCCGACCGCATCACGGTCATCCGCCTCGGCAAGGTCGTCGGCGAGGCCTCGCCCACCGCGACGAACGCCGAGATGGCCTCGCTCATGGTCGGCCGCGCTGTCGAGCTGACGGTCGACAAGGCCCCCGCCCAGCCGGGGGAGCCCTCGCTCGTCGTGAGCGACCTCGTCGTCACCGATCCGCGCGGCCAGGTGCTCGTCGACCACGTGTCGTTCACGCTGCACCGCGGCGAGATTCTCGCGATCGCGGGCGTGCAGGGCAACGGCCAGACCGAGCTCACCGAGGCCATCATGGGCCTGCAGCCCAAGGTGCACGGCTCGATCTCGCTCGAGGGCAACGAACTCGTCGGCGACTCGGTTCGGCAGGTTCTGGATGCGGGGGTCGGCTTCGTGCCGGAGGACCGCACCGAAGACGGTCTCGTCGGTACCTTCTCGATCGCCGAGAACCTCATGCTCGACCGCTCGACCGGCGAGCCTTTCGTCAAGTGGGGCACGCTGCAGCTCGACGAGCTCGCGCGCTTCGCCGCGGAGCGGGTCGAGGAGTTCGACGTGCGTACGCAGGGCATCACCCAGGCCGCGGGCCGCCTCTCGGGCGGCAACCAGCAGAAGGTGGTGCTGGCGCGCGAGCTCAGCCGCGAGCTCGCCCTCTTCGTCGCCGCGCAGCCCACGCGCGGACTCGACGTCGGTTCGATCGAGTTCGTGCACAAGCGCATCGTGGCGACGCGCGACGCCGGCATCCCCGTCATCGTCGTCTCGACCGAGCTCGACGAGGTCGCGGCGCTCGCCGACCGCATCGCCGTCATGTACCGGGGGCGCATCGTCGGCATCGTGCCGGGCGATACCCCGCGAGACGTTCTGGGCCTCATGATGGCCGGAGAGACCCCCACGGAGGTGGCCGCGTGAGCGACGAGACGAAGAACCCGACCCCCGCCGAGTCGAGCGAGCAGACCACCGCTCAGGCGGTGCACGAGCAGGTCGTCGCCCACGAGACCGGGCGCGACGCATCCGAGCCCCCGGTGCCCCGCAGCAACCAGATCGTCAAGGAGATCTTCGGCGGCAGCGCGGCCATCTCGGTGCTCGCCGTGTTCCTGGCCCTGGTGTTCGGCGGCATCCTCATCGTGCTCACCGACGAGACCGTGGCCCAGACGAGCGCGTACTTCTTCTCGCGCCCGACCGACATGCTCGTCGCGATGTGGGACGCGGTCGCGGGCGCCTACTCCGCGCTCTTCCGCGGCTCGGTGTTCAACACCCTGCGCGCCGACGACCTCGCGGTGGCCTTCCGGCCGCTCACCGAGACGCTCGCCAACGCCACGCCGCTCATCGCGGCGGGCCTCGGCGTCGCCCTCGCCTTCCGCGTCGGGCTGTTCAACATCGGTGGCCGCGGGCAGATGCTCATCGCCGCCGCTGCGGCGGGCTACGTCGGGGCCTACATCCCCATGCCGCCCGTCATCCACCTGCTGGTTGCGCTCATCGTCGGCCTCATCGGCGGCGCGCTGTGGGGCGGCATCGTCGGTCTGCTGAAGGCGCGCACGGGCGCGCACGAGGTGATCGTCACGATCATGCTCAACTACATCGCCTTCTACCTCGTGTCGTTCCTGCTGCGCACCCCGGGCGCGCTGCAGGCGCCGGGGCAGAACAACCCGAAGAGCGGCCCGATCCTCGAGAGCGCCCAGTTCCCGGCGCTGCTGGGCGACCAGTACAACCTCAACCTCGGCTTCATCCTCGTCATCGTGGCGACGATCTACGTCTGGTACCTGCTCAACCGGTCGGCCATGGGCTTCCGGTTCCGCGCGGTCGGCGAGAACCCGAACGCCGCGCGCGTCGCGGGTATCAAGGTCGAGCGGGTCTACGTGCAGGTCATGCTCATCGCGGGCGCCCTCGTCGGCCTCGCCGGTGTCTACCAGGTGCTCGGCAACTTCACCGGCGGGTTCGCATCGGGTCTGGATGCGAGCATCGGCTTCGACGCGATCACCGTCGCCCTGCTGGGGCGCTCGAAGCCCTGGGGAGTCTTCTTCGCGGGCATCCTGTTCGGCGCCCTGAAGGCGGGCAGCTACACGATGCAGGCGGCCGAGGGCATCCCCGTCGACATCGTGCTCGTCGTGCAGTCGTTCATCGTGCTCTTCATCGCGGCGCCGCCGCTCGTGCGATCGATCTTCCGACTTCCCACCCCTGATCCGCTGTTCCAATGGCGGACCCCGAAGCTCGCCCGCAAGGCGGAGGTGACCAAGTGAGCGTCGTGACGACCACCCGCGAAGCCGGTTCGGGGCTCGCCCCCGCCGCGCTCATCGTGCGCAGCTGGAAAGCGCCCATCGCGTTCGCGATCTTCACCGTGCTCGGCGCGGTGCTCTTCATCGCCCTCGCCCGCGGCGGCGACACCACCTACCGGCTCAGCAACGACACCGACGCCATCGTGCTGCCGTCGATCGTGCTGCCCGCTGATGTGACCGGCCTCGTGACCGTCGTGCTCATGGCCGCGGTCGCCGTGTACGGATTCCTCACGGTGCGGGGCGGGCGGCGCATCCCGCTCTGGCTCACCTCGCTCTTCGCGGTGCTGTTCCTGCTCGGGTTCCTCACGTGGGCGGCCGCCGGATCGACCGTTCCGCTCGTGGGCCTGCTCGCGGGTGCCCTGACGGTGAGCACCCCGCTCATCTTCGGCTCGCTCGGCGGCGTCATCAGCGAGCGCGTCGGCGTCGTCAACATCGCCATCGAGGGCCAGTTGCTCGCGGGGGCCTTCGTGGCCGCCCTCGTCGCGACCTTCACGGGTTCGGCGATCGTGGGCCTGCTCGCCGCGATGCTCGCGGGTGCGCTCGTCTCGGCGATCCTCGCGGTGTTCGCCATCAAGTACCTCGTCGACCAGGTCATCGTCGGCGTCGTGCTCAACGTCCTCGTCGTCGGGCTCACGAGCTTCCTGTACTCGACGGTCATGACGGGCAACCCCGACCTGTTCAACAAGCCGGAGCGCTTCGAGCGCATCCCGATCCCGCTGCTGAGCGACATCCCCGTGCTCGGGCCGATCCTCTTCAACCAGACGATCATCGTGTACCTGATGTTCGCGCTCGTGCCCACGGTGTGGTTCGCGCTCTTCAAGACCCGCTGGGGCCTGCGCCTGCGCTCGGTCGGCGAGCACCCGAAGGCGGCCGACACGGTCGGCATCAACGTGCGCGCGACGCGGTTCTGGAACGTGCTGCTCGCGGGCCTCATCGTCGGCGGAGGCGGCGCGTTCTTCACGCTCGCGGCCATCGGATCGTTCACGAAGGAGATGACGAACGGCGCGGGCTTCATCGCGCTCGCCGCAGTGATCTTCGGCCAGTGGAACCCCATCCGTGCGACGCTCGCGGCCCTGCTGTTCGGCTTCGCGACGAACCTGCAGTCGACCCTGTCGATCGTCGGGTCGCCCGTGCCGAGCGAGTTCATGCTCATGCTGCCGTACCTCGTCACGATCTTCGCCGTGGCGGGCCTGGTCGGGTTCTCGCGGCCGCCCGCCGCGTCGGGCAAGCCGTACATCAAGTCGTAGGGGCGCATCCATGACCGACATCGATTGGGATGCTCTGCGCGCCGTCGCCCTCGAGGCGATGTCGCACGCCTACGTGCCGTACTCGAAGTTCCCCGTCGGGGTCGCCGCGATCGTCGATGACGGTCGTGTGATCTCGGGATGCAACGTCGAGAACGCCTCCTACGGGCTCACGCTGTGCGCCGAGTGCGCGCTCGTCTCGAGCCTGCATATGACGGGCGGCGGCAAGCTCGTGGCCTTCACGTGCGTCGACGGCAACGGCGGCGCCCTCATGCCGTGCGGCCGCTGCCGGCAGCTGCTGTTCGAGCACTCGGCCGAAGGCATGCTGCTCGAGACCGTCTCCGGCATCAAGACCATCGATGAGGTGCTGCCCGACGCGTTCGGGCCGCGCACCCTGGAGGAGTTCCGTTCATGAGCATTGAGCCGTTCGACGTCGTCGACCTCATCCGCACCAAGCGCGACAAGGGCGCCCTCACCACCGAGCAGATCGGCTGGATGATCGACGCCTACACGCGCGGCTACGTCGCCGACGAGCAGATGTCGGCCATGACGATGGCGATCTTCCTCAACGGCATGACGCGTGAAGAAGTGCGCGACATGACGCTGGCGATGGTCGCCACGGGCACGCGCCTCGACTTCTCGGGCCTGTCGAAGAAGACGACCGACAAGCACTCGACCGGCGGGGTCGGCGACAAGATCACGCTGCCGCTCGCGCCGCTCGTCGCCTCGTTCGGCGTCGCGGTGCCGCAGCTCAGCGGCCGCGGGCTGGGCCACACGGGGGGCACGCTCGACAAGCTCGAGAGCATCCCGGGTTGGCGCGCGAACGTGACCGTCGACGAGATGATGGCGCAGCTCGAGAGCGCCGGCGCGGTCGTGTGCGCCGCCGGCTCGGGCCTCGCGCCCGCCGACGGCAAGCTCTACGCCCTGCGCGACATCACCGGCACGGTCGAGTGCATCCCGCTCATCGCCTCGTCGATCATGTCGAAGAAGATCGCCGAGGGCACCGCCGCGCTCGTGCTCGACGTGAAGTTCGGCTCGGGCGCCTTCCTGAAAGACATCGAGCAGTCGCGCGAGCTCGCCAAGGTCATGGTGCGTCTCGGTGAGGATGCCGGGGTCGCCACGCGCGCGGTGCTCACGAACATGAACGTGCCGCTGGGCCTCGCGATCGGCAACGCCAACGAGGTGCGCGAGTCGGTCGAGGTGCTCGCCGGCGGCGGTCCCGCTGACGTGGTCGAGCTCACGGTCACGCTCGCGCGCCACATGCTCGAACTCGCGGGGATCACCGACGCCGACGTCGAGGGCGCGCTGCAGAACGGGCAGGCGATGGACACCTGGAACGCGATGATCCGCGCCCAGGGCGGCGACCCCGAGGCGCCTATGGCCGAGGCCGCCGAGCACCACGTCGTCACGGCCGACCGCGACGGCGTGCTCGTCGAGCAGCTCGCGCTGCCCTTCGGCATCGCCGCGTGGCGCCTCGGCGCGGGCCGTGCGCGCAAGGAGGACCCGGTCGACCACGCCGCGGGCATCGATCTGCACGCCAAGCCCGGCGACACCGTGACGAAGGGTCAGCCCCTTTTCACGATGCACACCAACGAGGCGGCGCGCTTCGACCGCGCGCTCGAGGCGCTCGAGGGCGGCTACCGCATCGGCGCGCCCGGCGACGAGGTCGTCACCGGTGGACCGCTCATCGCGGGGGTCGTTGACTGAGGTAACCGACGGAGCGTAGCTCCGTCGGCGCTGGGGTCGCGCGATCGCGATGCGATCGCTTAAGCTCCACCGCGCTGTTGTCGCGCGATCGCGATGCGATCGCTATATCTCCACCGCGCCGATTCTGACGAGCGCGTCGACGACGAGATCCCAGAAGCGGTCGTTGTCGATGTCGAGGGCGACCTGCGTCGTGCATCCCTCGGGGGCGGGGCCGCGCAGATCGGCGACGGTCATGCCGAGCGTGAGGCCGCCCGTGAGCTCGACGTCGAGGGGCGCCGTGACGACCCGCAGCAGCGTGGGGTCGATGAGGTAGGCGACCGCGCACGGGTCGTGCACGGGCGGGTGGTCGAAGCCCTGCGCGTCTTTGTACGAGTGGGCGAAGAACTCCAGCAGCTCGCCGACGAAGCGCGCGGGCGCCGTGCCGACGGCGGCGATGCGCGCGGCGACCTCGTCGGTCGCGAGCGCCTGGTGGGTGGCATCGAGGCCGATCATCGTGAGCGGCCAGGGCTCGTTGAAGACGATGTGCGCGGCCTCGGGGTCGATGATGATGTTGAACTCGGCGACGGCGCTCCAGTTGCCGACGTGCACGCCGCCGCCCATGAGCACGACCTGCTTGACGCGTTCGGCGAGGCGCGGCTCCTTCCGCACGGCGAGCGCGATGTTCGTGAGGGCCCCGGTCGGCACGAGCGACACGGTCTGGGGCGGGTGGCTCATGACCGTGTCGATGATGAGGTCGACCGCGTGGCGCGGGTCGAGCGCGACGGCCGGCTCGGGCAGCACGGGGCCGTCGAGCCCCGATTCGCCGTGGATGTCGGGGGCCGTCTCGACGGTGCGCACGAGCGGGCGGTGGGCGCCGCGGGCGATGGGCACCGCATCCATGCCGATCACCCGCGCGACCGACAGCGCATTGCGCGTGACCTTCTCGATGGTCTGGTTACCCATGACGGTCGTCACGGCGAGCAGCTCGATCGCGGGAGAGCCGTGCGCGAGCAGCATCGCGACCGCGTCATCGTGGCCGGGGTCGCAGTCGAGGATGATCTTCTGCGGTGCGGAGTCGGGGGTGGGGAACGCCATGAGGGGAGCCTAGCGCAGAACTGCACATATGAAACGGGCTTGCGCATGTGTAAAGTGCGTTCATGAGCCCTCAAACCTCCGACGCCGATCTCGCCGTCCGCGGTGCCGCGCGCATCGACTGGATCCGTTCGCGCATGACCCTGCTCGCCGGCGTGCGCGCGCGCTTCGCCGACGAGCAGCCGTTCGCCGGCCATCGCATCGGCATGTCGCTGCACCTCGAGCCCAAGACCGCCGTCCTGCTCGAAACGCTGCAGGCCGGCGGGGCCGAGGTCGTCGCGACCGGCAACCACGGCTCGACGCAGGACGACATCGTCGCCCACCTGCGCGGTCAGGGAATGACAGTGCACGGCACGCGCGCCGACACCCTCGAGCAGCACCACGCCAACGTCGCCGCGGTAGATGCGGCCCGGCCGAGCATCCTGCTCGACAACGGGGCCGACCTCGCCGCACTCGCCGCCGCGCGCGTCGACGCCGCGGCGGTCGCGGCCGGCGACCCCACGGGCGGCACGGGCATCATCGGCGGCACGGAGGAGACGACGAGCGGCGGCATGCGGCTGCGCACCGAGCTCGCCGGGCGCCTTCCGTTCCCGCTCATCGTCATCAACGATTCGCTGCTCAAAGCGATCGGCGAGAACAAGCACTCCGTGGGCCAGTCGGTCGTGGAGAGCATCATGCGCATCACCAACCTGCGCATCGCCGGCCGCCGGTTCCTCGTCGCGGGCTACGGCTGGTGCGGGCGTGGCATCGCGCAGTACCTGCGGGCGATGGGCGGCAAGGTCGCTGTCGCCGAGATCGACGACCTGAAGGCGTTCGAGGCGGCGTGGGACGGCTACCGGGTCGGCAGCATCGTCGACCTCGCCGGTTGGGCCGAGGTCGTCATCACCGCGACCGGCCACCCCGATGTCGTCACGGCTGAGGTCGTCGACGCGCTCGCCGATGGGACGGTGCTCGCCAACGCCGGCCACTTCCCGTGGGAGATCGACGTGCCGGGGCTGTACGCCCTCGCCATCGGCCGCACGACGCTCGACGAGGCGATCGAGCGCGTCGACCTGCCGGGCGGCCGCCATGTTGTGCTGCTCGCAGAAGGCCGCATGATGAATCTCGCCGGCCGCGAGCCGAAGGGCAATTCGATCGAGGCCATGGATCTCGGCTTCCTGCTGCAGGCGCTCTCGCTCGAGCGCGTGGCGCGCGACCCGGCGTCTCTCGTCGCGGGGGCCCAGCCGGTTCCCGACGCGATCGAGCGCGAGATCGCCCGCGGGATGCTCGCCGCGATGGGCGCGCACCGATGAGCATGCCCGCTCCGGAATACAGCGTTCCCGCGCTCGACAAGGCCCTCGACGTGCTCGAACTGCTCGCCGAGGCTCCGGAGCCGCTCACGCAGACCGAGATCGCCGACGCGACCGGCCGCAGCGTGGGGCAGCTCTTCCGCGTGCTCGTGACGCTCGAGCGGAGGGGGTTCCTCGTGCGCGAGCGCGGCGGCGGCTATCTGCTCGGCACGCGGCTGTTCGATCTCGCGCACCGGCACGAGCCCCTGCGCGGTCTGCGCGCGGCCGCGCTGCCGGTGATGCACGAGCTGGCCGACGAGGTGCGCCAGAGCTGCAACCTCGCCGTGCTCGACGGCGACCGCGTGCGCGTCGTCGCGCAGGTCGAGTCACCGGCCGACTTCGGGTACCGGGTTCGCGTGGGCGCGTTGTTCGACGCCGCGACGACGGCGACGGGCGAGGTGCTGCGCGGCGCCGCCGAGGTCGTGCGCGCCGACGCACTGCAGCACGGCATCACCGACGTCGTGGTCGCCGTGCGCGCGCCCGACGGCGCTACCGTCGCAGCCCTCACGGTGCCGTACGTCAGCACGAGTTTCAGCACGGTCGCGCACGACGCCGTCGTCGCTCAGGCGCGGGCCGCGGCCACGGCGATCGGGCTGCGACTCGGCGAGGTCGCGGGTGCCGATTCCGGGGTCACGACTCGGTAACGAACCGGTAGGTTTGAGGGTATGACGACGGCGACTGCGAACATCCTTCCCGGCACCGACCTGGCGATCGAGTCGCTGCCGAAGGTGTCGCTGCACGACCACCTCGATGGGGGTCTGCGGCCGCAGACGATCATCGAGCTCGCCGAGGCGATCGACCTCGAGCTGCCGGCCTCCGACGCCGAGGCGCTGGGCGCCTGGTTCGCCGAGAAGAGCGACTCGGGCTCGCTCGTCGAGTACCTGAAGACCTTCGATGTCACGACCGCCGTCATGCAAACGCGCGAGGGCCTCGAGCGCGTCGCGCGCGAGTTCGTGCTCGACCTCGCCGCCGACGGCGTGGTGTGGGGCGAGATTCGCTGGGCTCCCGAGCAGCACCTCACGCGCGGGTTGAGCCTCGACGAGACCGTCGAGGCCGTGCAGTCGGGTCTGGATGCCGGGGTCGAGGAGGCGCGCGGGGCCGGTCACAGCATCCGCGTCGGCCAGCTCGTCAGTGCCATGCGTCATGCCGATCGCGGGCGTGAGATCGCCGAGCTCGCCCTGCGGCACCGCGATCACGGCGTGGTCGGCTTCGACATCGCGGGCGCCGAGGCCGGCTTCCCGGCGGGGCGCATGAAAGACGCCTTCGACCTGCTCGCCGCGAGCTTCTTCCCCGCCACCATCCACGCGGGCGAGGCCGACGGCCTCGAGTCGATTCGCGGCGCCCTGCTCGACGGCCGCGCCCTGCGCCTCGGCCACGGCGTGCGCCTGGCGGAGGACATCACGCTGCGCGACGAGGGCGGCGCGACGATCGCCGAGCTCGGCCTGCTCGCCGAGTGGGTCAAAGACCGCCAGATCGCCCTCGAGACGAGCCCGAGCTCGAACCTGCAAACCGGCGCGATCGCGGCGTGGGGCGACACGATGGCCGACCACCCGCTCGACCTCTTCTACCAGCTGGGCTTCCGCGTCACCGTCAACACCGACAACCGCCTCATGAGCGCGACGACGCTCAGCCGCGAGCTGCGGCTCGTCGCCGAGGCCTTCGGCTACGACCTCGACGACCTGCTCGCCCTGCAGCTCAACGCCGCCCAGGCCGCCTTCCTGCCGGTGGAAGACCGCGAGGCGCTCATGGACACCCTCATCGACGGCTTCGAGGCCGCCCTGTGAGCCTGCCCGCCCTCGCCGATCGGGCGATCGTGCTGCACGCACGCGCCGCCGATTGGCGCGACGCCATCCGCCTCGCGGGCGACGCCCTCGTCGACAGCGGGTGTACGACCGCCGAGTACACCGAGGCGATGATCCGCATGGTCGACGACCACGGGCCGTACATCGTCATCGCGCCGGGCCTCGCCCTCGCGCACGCCCGCCCCGGTCCGGAGGTGCGCTGCGACGGTCTCTCGGTCGTGACGCTCGCCGAGCCGGTCGAGTTCGGCCACGCCCACAACGATCCCGTGCGCGTCGTCATCGGCCTCGCGGGGGTGGCGGCCGACGGCCACCTCGAGGCGGTGGCCGAGCTCGCCAACGCCTTCAACGATGCCGCGGCGATTCCGGCGCTCGCCGCGGCGACGACGCGGGATGCTGTGCGTCAGATTCTCGCCGGCGAAGGCGTCGCGTGAAGATCGTCACGATCTGCGGAGCCGGCATCGGCTCGAGCGGCATCCTCAAGGTCAACGCGGAGCGCGTGCTGCAGCGGCTCGGCCTCACGGCCACGGTCGTCGCGGCCGATCTCGCGTCGGTCGAGCGCGTCGCCGCCGACGCCCAGGTGATCCTGACGAGCGGCGAGTTCGTCGAGGCCATCGGCCCGACGCGCGCCGACGTCATCGTCATCGACAACTACTTCGACAGCGACGAGCTGAGCACGAAGCTCGAAGCCGCGATCGGCTGAGCGGGCGCAGCGCGCGCCCGGCATGTTCCGGATGCTCGCGTCGCGCTCGCCGCGCGTCAGCTCTGCCCGGCCGGGCCGTTCTTCTGGTCGAATCGACCGGAGCGGATGAGCAGGGCCACGGCCACGCCGAGGGCGCTGAGCGGGGCGGTGTAAGGCGCGAACGAGTAGAGCGCGAGCGCCACGAGCAGGCCCACGCCGGCGGCCACGGCCGCGCGGCGCCCGGGGCTGACGGCGCTCTGCGCGAGCGGCAGAACGGCCGCGCCCGCGAGCGCAGCGGCCACGCCCGTCGTCGCGAGCAGCACCCAGGGCACGAGCGGCCCGAGCGGCAGCAGCACCGAGCCCGGCAGGGCGATGGCCTCGGCGACGAGCGCGAGCGGGCGGATGAGCAGCACGAGGTAGGCGCCGAGCAGGAGCCCGACCGGCTGGGCGCGGCGGCCGATGAGAGCGTGCACCGCGGTGAGCAGCGGCACGAAGCCGAGGAAGGCGAGCACGTTGCCGAGCAGGAGCACGCGCGTGTCGTCGACGCTCGGCGTCGGCACCCCATCGACGATCGGCACCTCGAGGAGCGTCGGCACGAGGACGACGCCGATGAGCATCATCGCCGTCGCCGTGAGCGCCGCGACGAGGCCTGTGACGCGGCTCGGCGGCCCCGCGAGCCCGTCGAGGGAGGGGGAGGAGCCGGTCATGAGCGCACCTTTCGACGGAGGGCGAGGATGGTCGTCGCAACGGCGACGAAGGCGAGCAGCAGGGCGCCGCTCGGCAGCACGATGAGCCACCACACGATCGCGGCGGTCATCGCGAGCATGACGACGGAGCCGAGGCGCATCCCCGCCGCGCGACGGGCGATGAGCCCGGTGATGATCGCGAGCGCGAGCGACTGCAGCGTGATCGCGCTGACGATGACGATGGGCACGGGGGCGGTGGCCATGGCCGCTGAGGCGGCGATGAGCAGGCCGCTCGCGACGGCGAGCGCCTCGCGCAGCGACGTCGCGACGCGCGCCAGCACGGTGACCTGCACGAGCAGCGGCACGGCGCCGAGCGAGGCGAGCGCGAAGCCCTGCCCGGCCACCAGCAGGCCGGCCTCGGCCGCCGCTGATCCGGCTGTCCAGGCGAGGGCGACCACGGCCACCGCGAGGACGCCGAGCCAGATGCTGAGGCGGCGCTCGCCCTCCGACCACGGCCGCTGGGGCCGCGGTGCGCGCGGCAGGGGCGGCATGCCGGGCAGGCCCGAGACCCCGATGCCGCGCCCGCCGTCCCCATGCTCGGCGGCGTATTCGGCCTCAAGCTGCTTGCGGAACTCGACCTCGCGCTCGATCCGCGCCCCGCGCACGCGGTCGACGATGCCGAGACCGATAGCCCCGGCCATGACGAGCGCGGGACTGATGCCGGCGATCATGAACGGCAACGCGAGCCCCGCCCCGGCGATGCCCGCCCACACGTGCGCGACCATCGGATCGACGTAGGGCCGAATGAGCACGACCGCCGAGGCCGAGGCGGCCGCCGTCGTGATCGCGACGACCGCACCGACTTGCACGTCGACGATGCCGATGGGGCGCTCCGGCCCGATCGTGAGCAGGGCCAGCACGCCGACCGCGGCGATCGCGCTCGCGATCGCCATCACGACGGCCGAGACGGCGGGGGTGCGGGTCAGCGGGTCGAAACCGCGACGGTTGTAGAGCATCCCAAGGCCGATCGCGCCGAGAACAATCGCGATCGTCGTCGGCAGGCTCTGCAGCGCGGCGACCTGCTGCGCCAGCGCGAGCAGCTGCTCGTCGACGACCGGCGTGGTGCCGTCGCCGGACGCCGAGAACGGGTCGGGAATCTCGAACACGCCCAGCACGGCGAGTGCCTGGCCGGATGCCCAGCTCACGAGCGCCGCGAACCACAGCACGACGACCGGGGTCGGCAGCAGCGGCGGCCGCACGGGTTCGGGCGTCGGGGTCGTCACGCCCTCCACCCTATGCGCGTGGCTCAGACGATCAGCGCGCGCATGCCCGCCTCGAGCGCCGCGACCTCGGCCTGCGCGGCCGCCCGGCGCTCGTCGACCGAGCCCGTCGTCGACGAGGCGTCGATGTAGACCTTCACCTTGGGCTCGGTGCCGCTCGGCCGCACGATGACGCGGGCGCCGCCGCGCATCCAGAACCGCAGGATGTCACCGGGAGGGAACACGCCGAAGCCGCCGATGAAGTCGTCGACCTGCTCGACGCGCACGCCCCCGACCTCGTTGGGCGGGTTGTCGCGCAGCGCGGCCATGATTGCGCCGATGCGGCTGAGATCGGTGACGCGCAGCGAGACCTGCGCGCTCGCGAAGGCGCCGAAGCGCTCATCGAAGTCGCGCTGGTGGTCGTCGAGCGTGCGGCCCGCCGCCTTGAGCTCGCCGGCGAGGGCGAGGAAGTCGACGGCGGCCGAGATGCCGTCCTTATCGCGCACCTTCTCGGGGTCGACGAGGTAGCCGAGGGCCTCCTCGTAGCCGTAGCCGAGGCCGCCGACGCGCGAGATCCACTTGAAGCCCGTCAGGGTGTCGCTGTAGCTGACGCCGTACGCGGCGGCGACGGCCGAGAGCGCGGGCGACGAGACGAGGGATGCCGCGAACTTCGCCTGCCGCCCCTCGCGCTCGAGGCGCTCCGCGGCCCGCCAGCCGAGCAGGGCACCGACCGCGTTGCCGCTGAGCCGCCGCCAGCCCTCCGGGGTGGACGCGTCGGGGATCGCGACGGCGAGCCGGTCGGCGTCGGGGTCGTTGGCGATGATGAGCTCGGCGCCCGCGGCTCGCGCGGTCGCGAAGGAGAGGTCCATCGCGCCCGGCTCCTCCGGATTGGGGAACGCGACGGTCGGGAAGGCCCCGTCGGGCGCGATCTGCTCGGCGACGACGGTCGGCTCGCCGAGCCCGGCGTCGCGGAACACGCGCTGCGCGACCTCCCACCCGACGCCGTGCATCGCCGTGTAGACGAACGAGACCGGCTCGAGCACGGCCGACTCGGGCGTGTGCGTGACGAGGGCGGCGGTGCGGGCGATGTAGGCGTCGATGATGCTCTCGTCCGCCGTCTCGTAGGCGCTCGAGCGCGGCAGCTCGCCGACGACGCTCGTGTTCGCGACCTCGAGGATGGCGGCATGGATCGCCTCGTCGGCGGGCGCGACGATCTGCGAGCCGCCGTCGCGGCCGCCCAGGTAGACCTTGTAGCCGTTGTCGCGCGGCGGATTGTGGCTCGCCGTCACCATGACGCCGGCGCTCAGGCCGAGCTCGCGCACGGCGAAGGCCAGCACGGGGGTCGGCAGGGCGCGTGGCAGCAGCACGACGCGCACGCCCGCGCCCGCCATGAGCTCGGCCGAGTCGCGCGCGAAGACGTCGCTGTTCACGCGGCCGTCGTAGCCGATGACGACGCTCGCGTTCTCGTCGCGGGCGAGCAGCCAGCGGGCGAATCCGGTGGCCGCCTGCGAGACGAGCACACGGTTCATGCGGTTCGGACCCGCGCCGAGCTCACCGCGCAGACCCGCGGTGCCGAACGTGAGGCGCGTGTCGAAGCGGTCGCGGAGGGCATCCATGGCCGCCGCATCGCCGCCCTCGGCGGCCGGGATGAGCGCCTCGAGCTCGGCGCGCGTGACGGGGTCGGGGTCTTGTTCGAGCCACGACTTGGCGAGATCGAGAGTGGTCATGCGTGCCCCCTACAGTGCGGCGACGATGCGGGCGAGCAGGGCGCTGATGACCGGCTCAGCGTCTTTTCCGGCCTGGATGACCTCGCCGTGGCTCAGCGGTTCGGGCGAGATGCCCGCCGCGAGGTTGGTGATGAGCGAGAGGCCGAGCACCTCCATGCCGGCCTGGCGGGCCGCGATCGCCTCAAGCGCCGTCGACATGCCGACGATGTGGCCGCCGAGCGTCTTCGCCATCTGCACCTCGGCCGGGGTCTCGTAGTGCGGGCCGCGGAACTGCACGTAGACGCCCTCGTCGAGGCTCGGGTCGACCGTGTGCGCGAGGTCGCGCAGGCGCTGCGCATACAGGTCGGTGAGGTCGATGAAGGTCGCGCCCTCGAGCGGCGAGTTCGCCGTCAGGTTGAGGTGGTCGCTGATGAGCACGGGCGTGCCGGGCTTCCAGTGCTCCTTGATGCCACCCGCGCCGTTGGTGAGGATCATGACCGATGCCCCGGCCGCTGCCGCCGTGCGCACCGAGTGCACCACCCGTCGCACGCCATGATTCTCGTAGTAATGGGTGCGGGCGCCGATGACGAGCGCGCGCTTTCCGCTCGGCAGCAGGATCGACCGCAGCGTGCCGACGTGCCCCTCGAGCGCGGGCTTGCTGAAGCCGGCGATCTCGGTGGCGGGGATCGTGTGGGTGGTCTCGCCGATGAGGTCGGCAGCTTTCGCCCAGCCCGACCCGAGGGTGAGGGCGATGTCGTGCCGCTCGACGCCCGTGAGCTCGGCGAGCTGTGCGGCCGCCTGAGCGGCGATCGCGAAGGGGTCGGCGTCGGGCAGGTCGAGAGGGTTCACTGCGCTGTGGTTCATAACCGCCAGCCTACTGAGCGGGCACCGTTCGCGGTTCAGGAACGACGCGCGCACTCGCGCGGTGCCGGGATGCTCGCTCGGCGTGTCGGGCAGTCGTGAGCCGCGCATCCTGAACCGCGCACGCCGCGCGAATGCGGGAGGATGGGGGGATGGACACCTCCACGTTCGACCGCACCCAGCGCATCGCCGTCCTCGGAGGCGGCCCCGGCGGTTATGAGGCGGCGCTCGCCGGCGCGCAGCTCGGCGCCGAGGTGACCCTCGTCGAGCGCGTGGGCGTCGGCGGCTCAGCCGTGCTCACCGATGTTGTGCCGTCGAAGACGCTCATCGCGACGGCCGAGGCGGCGGGCGCCATTCGCGATGCCGCTGATCTCGGGGTTCAGTTCTTCGCGCGCGGCGAATCGGGGCGCGCCGTCAAGCCCGAGGTCGCCGTCAACCTGACGCAGGTCAACAAGCGGCTGCTCAACCTCGCCCAAGACCAGTCGGACGACATGCGCGATCAGCTCATCGCGGCCGGCGTGCGCATCATCGTCGGCGACGGGCGCCTCGATGGCCCGAACCGCATCGTCGTCGCGACCGGCCACGGCAAGAAGCGCACCGACTTCGACCAGTGCGACGCCGACACGGTGATCGTCGCCGTGGGGGCATCACCGCGCGAGCTGCCCAGCGCGAAGCCCGACGGCACGCGCATCCTGACGTGGACGCAGCTCTACACGCTCACCGAGGTTCCCGAGCACCTCATCGTCGTCGGCTCGGGCGTGACCGGCGCCGAGTTCGCCTCGGCCTACCGCGCCCTAGGCGCGCAGGTCACCCTCATCTCGAGCCGCGATCAGGTGCTGCCGGGTGAGGATGCGGATGCCGCGCACCTCATCGAGCAGGTGTTCCGGCGCAACGGCATGACGTTGCTCGCGAAGAGCCGCGCCGACTCGGTCGTGAACACGGGCGACGGCGTCACGGTCACCCTGAGCGACGGCACCGTCATCGAGGGCTCGCACTGCCTCATGGCCGTCGGCTCGATCCCCAACACGGCGGGCATCGGGCTCGAGGAGGCCGGGGTGCAGCTCACGGCCTCCGGCCACATCGCGGTCAACAAGGTCGCGCGAACCTCGATGCCCAGCGTGTATGCGGTCGGCGACTGCAGCGACTCGCTGCCCCTCGCATCCGTCGCCTCGATGCAGGGCCGCACGGCGGTCTACCACGCCATGGGCGACGCCGTGACGCCCATCCGCTTGCGCAACGTCACCTCGAACATCTTCACCGCGCCCGAGATCGCGACCGTCGGCTTCTCGCAGAAGCAGATCGAAGACGGCGAGACCCGGGGCATCGTGCACAAGCTCATGCTCGAGACCAACCCGCGCGCGAAGATGCAGGGCGTCACCGACGGCTTCATCAAGATCTTCGCGGCGAAGACCTCGGGCACCGTCATCGGGGGAGTGATCGTGGCCCCGCGGGCCTCCGAGCTCATCCTGCCGGTCGCCCTCGCCGTCGAGCACCGCCTCACGGTCGACCAGCTCGCGCGTGCCTACTCGGTGTACCCCTCGCTGTCGGGCGGCATCACGGATGCCGCGCGCGCGATGCACGTGCCCCGCGACTAGCCCGTGCCGCCCGCCGCGATCCCGCCGCAGCCGCCCGCGGCGGCCGACCCGCTCGTGCTCGTGATCGCGCGCCGGAGGGTGCTGCGGCTGCTCGTCGGCGCCATCGCCGCCGTGCTGCTCGCGCACGCGGTGCGGTCGGCGCTCGTGCTCTCGTGGCCGCCCCCGCGCGAGTTCGCGCAGACCGAGCTGCTGCGCATCCTCGACATGGGCGGCGAGGCGGCGATCGGCACCTGGCTGACGATCGGCATGATGCTCGGCGTCGTCGTGGTCGCGGGGGTCATCGCTCTCGCCGAGCGGCGGGCCGGCTCGGCGCAATGGCGCGGATGGGTCGGGGTCGCGATCGTGTTCGGCTACGCCTCGATCGACGAGCAGCTGCAACTGCACGAGGCGCTCGTGCTGCCGATGCGCGGGCTGCTCGGCATCACGAGCGGCCCGCTGTGGCTCGCGTGGGTCGTGCCCGCGCTCGTGCTCGTCGCGGTGCTCGCCCTGGTCTTCGCGCCGTTCGCCGCCCGCCTGCCGCGCCGCACCCGCACCGGCGTGGTCGTTGCGATCGGCCTATGGCTGGCCGGCGCGATCGGGGTCGAGATGCTCGACGCCGCGACGTTCCCCTGGCGCGAGGCGATGGAGCCCGTGCGCTCGCACCTCGTCAGCGCCGGGCTCGTGGCGCTCGAAGAGACCATGGAGATGCTCGGCGTCGCGCTGCTGCTGCACGTCCTGCTCGGGCACGTTCGCGACCACGCCCCGGCATCAGCCGGAGCGCGTCTCGTCGTGCGCTGACGGCCGAGAGGCCCGGCTCAGTCGACGATGCTGAGCAGCACGTGGCCCGACGACACCGTCTCGCCGACAGCCGCGCCGATGCCGGTGACGACGCCGTCTTTGTGCGCGGTCATGGGCTGCTCCATCTTCATGGCCTCGAGCACGACCACGAGATCGCCCGCGACGACCTTGTCGCCCTCGGCGACGGCGAGCTTCACGACCGTGGCCTGCATGGGGCTCTTGACGGCATCACCCGAGGCTCCGGCCGCGACGGCCGCGCCCGAGCGGCGCTTCGGCGGGGCAGCGAGCGCCGTCGAGGCGCGCGACGTGGATGCGGGCACGAGCGTCTCGGGCAGCGAGACCTCGAGGCGCTTGCCGGCGACCTCGACGACCACCGTGTGCCGCGCGGCGGGCTCGGCGAGCGGCTCGGCGAGCGAGCCGCTCCACGGCTCGAGCTGGTTGTCGAACTCGGTCTCGATCCAGCGCGTGTAGACGGTGAAGGGCGCGCCGTCCGCCGGAGCGAACGCCGGGTCGTCGACGATCGCGCGGTGGAAGGGCAGCACGGTCGGGAGGCCGGCGACCTCGAACTCGGCGAGGGCCCGGCGCGAGCGCTCGAGCGCGTCTTCTCGGGTCTTGCCGGTGACGATGAGCTTCGCGAGCAGCGAGTCGAAGGCGCCCGAGATGACGTCGCCCGTGGTGACGCCGGAGTCGACGCGCACGCCGGGGCCGCCGGGGAAGCGCAGGGCGTGCACGGGGCCGGGCATGGGCATGAAGTTCAGGCCCGGGTCTTCCCCGTTGATGCGGAACTCGAACGAGTGCCCGTGCGCGACGGGGTCGTCGTAGCCGAGCGGCTCGCCCTCGGCGAGGCGGAACTGCTCGCGCACGAGGTCGATGCCCGTGACCTCTTCCGAGACCGGGTGCTCGACCTGGAGGCGCGTGTTGACCTCGAGGAACGAGACGGTGCCGTCGGCGCCGATGAGGAACTCGCACGTGCCCGCCCCGAGGTAGCCGACCTCTTTCAGGATGGCCTTCGACGAGGAGTACAGCAGCTCGGTCTGCTCGGGCGTGAGGAACGGCGCGGGTGCCTCCTCGACGAGCTTCTGGTGGCGACGCTGCAGCGAGCAGTCGCGCGTCGAGATGACGACGACGGTGCCGTGCGCGTCGGCGAGGCACTGGGTCTCGACGTGGCGGGGCTTGTCGAGGTACTTCTCGACGAAGCACTCGCCGCGGCCGAAGGCCGCGATGGCTTCGCGCGTGGCGGAGTCGAACAGCTCGGGAATCTCCTCGCGCGTGCGGGCGACCTTGAGGCCGCGCCCGCCGCCGCCGAACGCGGCCTTGATCGCCACGGGCAGGCCGTGCACGTCGACGAAGGCGAGCACCTCGTCGGCGCCGCTCACGGGGTTGAGGGTGCCGGGGGCGAGGGGCGCGCCGACCTTCTCGGCGATGTGGCGGGCGCTGACCTTGTCGCCGAGCTTCTCGATCGCATCCGGAGACGGCCCGATCCAGGTGAGGCCGGCGTCGATGACGGCGCGCGCGAAGTCGGCGTTCTCGGCGAGGAAGCCGTAGCCCGGGTGCACCGCGTCGGCGCCGGCCCGGCGGGCGACGCTGAGCAGCTTGTCGATGACGAGGTAGGTCTCGGCGCTCGTCGTGCCGTTGAGCGCGTAGGCCTCGTCGGCGAGGCGCACGTGCCGGGCATCCCGATCCTGATCGGCGTAGACGGCCACCGTCGCGATGCCGGAGTCACGGGCGGCGCGGATGACGCGGACGGCGATCTCGCCTCGGTTGGCGATGAGGATCTTCGTGATGCGGGCCATGGTTCCCCAGCCTAGGGGTGCGCGCGGCCGCCGCGTTTGGCGAGGGCCCACAAAAGGGGCGCGGATCGCTTAGCGATTCCAGAGATCGGTCCAGCGCCCGCCGAGCTCGTGCACGAGCTTGCGCAGCAGCGGCACCGAGAGGCCGACGACGGTGTGCGGGTCGCCCTCGATGCGGTCGATGAACCCGGCGCCCTTCGAGTCGATCGTGAACGCCCCGGCGACCTTCAGCGGTTCGCCTGTGGCGATGTACGCGTCGATCTCGGCCGTCTCGATGTCGTCGGCGAAGTGCACCGTCGCGCGGGATGCCCGACCGACAGCCCCGTTCAGCCGGCCACCCCGGTGGTCGATGAGCCAGTGGCCCGAGTGCAGCACGCCACTGCGGCCGCGCTGCGCGAGCCAGCGCTCGCGGGCGATCGCGGGTTCGTGCGGTTTGCCGAACACCGTGCCGTCGAGTTCGAAGGCCGAGTCGCCGCCGAGGATGAACCCATCGACCTCGGCCGGCGCCAGCCCGGCGTCGCCGAGCACCGCGGGGTCGAGGCCCGCCTCGGCCTTGAGGCGGGCGAGCAGCTGCACCATCTCGTCGGCCGGCAGGCGGCCCTCGGGATGCGCGGCCGCAGCCGCATCCACCGCCCGCTCTTCATCGACCCCGGGGGCGAACGCGATCGGCTCGATGCCGACCGCCCGCAGCGTCGCGAGCCGGGCCGGAGACGTCGAGGCGAGGTAGAGGCGCACGGCTCGATGCTACGGGCCGCACCTAGGCTGAGGGCATGGGAGAGCACATCGGCAGCATCATCGAACTCACGGTCGACAAGATCGCGCACGGCGGCATCGCCGTCGGTCGGCTCGACGGCCGGGTGGTGTTCGTGAGCGACGCGATCCCGGGCGAGACCGTGCG
The DNA here is from genome assembly GCF_024362325.1 of Microcella humidisoli. NCBI lineage: Bacteria > Bacillati > Actinomycetota > Actinomycetes > Micrococcales > Microbacteriaceae > Microcella > Microcella humidisoli. The sequence continues at coordinate 580,371 of NZ_CP101497.1, read as the reverse complement.
GGCGCGCGTGAGCGACGACCGCAAGAAGAGCTTCTGGCGCGCCGATGCCGTGGAGGTGCTGCAGCCGAGCGAGCACCGCCGCGACCACGTCTGGTCGGCCGCGGCGATCGACCGCGACCCCCGCGGCCGCGCGGGCGGGGCGGAGTTCGGCCACATCGCCCTCGCGCATCAGCGCGAGCTCAAGCGGCAGGTGCTCGCCGAGTCACTGCAGCGCATGGCGGGCATCGAGAGCGACGTCGTCGTCGAGCCGCTGCCGGGCGACCCGGCCGTCAACGGGCTGGGCTGGCGCACGCGCATCCGCCTGCACGTCGACGACCAGGGCCGGCTCGGACCGATGGCGTCGCGCTCGCACTCGGTGATCCCGGTGCAGGATGTTCCGCTCGCGACCGCCGCCGTGCAGGCCGCGACGCCCTTCGCCGAGCGGTTTCTCGGCCTCGGCACCCTCGATGTCATCGCCCCCACGACGAGCGATCCGCGCCTCGTCATCGGCGAGCAGAAGCCCACCGTGATTCGCGAGCTCGTCGGCGAGCGCGAGTTCCAGCTCGACGACACCGGGTTCTGGCAGGTGCACCGCTCGGCGCCGGTCGCCCTCACCCGCGCGGTGCAGGAGGCGATCGATCCGGCGCTCTTCGACCCACGCGCCGAGAACCTCGACCTCTACGGCGGGGTGGGCCTGCTCGCCGCTGCCGTGGCCGACCGCTTCGGCGCCGAGACGCGCATCACGAGCGTCGAGTCCGACGAGCGCGCGACCGACCACGCGAGCGAGAACCTCGCCGAGTGGCTCGGCGCCTCGGCCGAGACGGGCCGGGTCGACCGTTGGCTGCGCGAGCTCGACGCGGGCGCCTCCGCGGCCGACCGCGACCGCCTGCGCGCGGCGACCATCGTGCTCGATCCGCCGCGCTCGGGCGCCGGATCCGAGGTCATGACGGTGCTCGGCCGCCTCGCACCGGCGCAGCTCGTGTACGTGGCGTGCGATCCGGTGGCGCTCGCTCGGGATGTCGCCCTCGCCGCCGAGGCCGGCTACCGGCTGGCGCGCATCCGGGCCTTCGATCTCTTCCCGCACACGCACCATGTCGAAGCGGTGGCGACACTGATCCGAGGGTGACTCAGGACCGGGATTCCGCGGCTCACCGGGCGATTCCCGGCGCGCCCTGCCCCCCGTCCGAGGTGCAAGCGCGGCTAGCATGAGAGGCGCGACCGGCACCGCCGTGCCTCGCTCTCCCGTTCGATGAAGGGTGTGGGTTCTGCTCTCGTGGTTGCTCCGGTGAACAAGCAGGTGCGCGTCGCGGTCGTTGATGATCACGAGTCGGTGCGCCTCGGGCTGCAAGCGGCGTTCACCAACGCGGGCTTCGACGTCGTGTCGACGTCGGCGAGCGTGCCCGAGCTCGTCGAGACCCTCGATGGCCGCGAGATCGATGTCGTCGTGCTCGACCTGTCGCTCGGCGACGGCTCGAGCGTCACCGAGAACGTCAAGGCCGTGCAGGCGACCGGCTCGGCCGTGCTCGTGCACTCGATCGCCGACCGGGTCGCGAGCGTGCGCGAGGCGCTCGCCGCCGGGGCCGCCGGGGTGATCCCGAAGTCGTCGGCGACGAGCACCGTCATCGCCGCCGCCGAGACGGTCGCGCGCGGCGAAGTACTCAACAACCTCGAGTGGGCGAGCGCCATCGACGCCGACCGCGACTTCGCGAAGGCGCAGCTGGGGCGTCGCGAGCGCGAGATCTTGCACTTGTACGCGAGCGGCCTGCCGCTCAAGCTCGCCGCGCAGCAGCTCGGCATCGGCTACTCGACCGCCCGCGAGTACCTCGACCGCATCCGCGCCAAATACGTCGAGGTGGGGCGCCCCGCGCCCACGAAGGTCGACCTGCTGCGTCGAGCCGTCGAAGACGGGATTCTGCCGGGCCTCGATCCGGACGGTGATGAGTCGGCCTGAGGCGCTCGCCGCGGCCCCCGCCTCGAGCAAGCCGCAGCGGAGCCCGCTGAGCCGCAAGCGCGTCGACACGGTCATCTCGCGCTCGGTCGCCTGGTTCGGCATCGTCTTCGGGCTGCAGGCCATTCCCGGGCTGCTCGGCCAGTACGCGCTCGGGCAGCCAATCTGGTCGGCCCTCGCGGTCGCAGCGATCTACGGCTCGCTGCTCGTGGCGCTCATCTGCTCGACGATCAAGCGCTGGGTGGGTGGCGCTCATCTGCTCGTCTCGGGCGTCTACCTCGTCGCGCTGCTGACCTGGCCGTTCTTCCTCGCCGATCCGAGCGTTCCGCAGCAGGGCGACCACTGGCTGTACCAGCTCACGACGGTCGCGACGGCGACCGCCGCGATCGGCCTGCGCGTTCGTGGGGCGCTCATCTACCTCATCGTCGTGCCCCTCATCTACGGCATCATCCGCGCGACCCCGCAGGGCGGTGGCGGGCCCTGGGAGCTCGGCCTCTTCAACGCCATCTACGCGATCATCCTGGGCGGTGCCGTGCTCATCATCGTGACGATGACGCGGTCGGCCGCGACGTCCGTCGACGAGGCCCAGGGGGCCGCCCTCGACCGGTACGCCCGAGCCGTGCGCCAGCACGCTACCGAAGTCGAGCGTGTGCACGTCGATTCGATCGTGCACGACAGCGTGCTCACGACGCTGCTGACAGCCGCTCGCGCGGAAAGCTCCGAGCAGAAGGCGCTCGCGGCGCAGATGGCGTCGAACGCGATGCGGCATCTGCGCGAGGCCGCACTCGTGTCGCCCGATGATGGAACGACCGTGCGGTTCCGGCAGCTCGCCGATCGCATCGTCACCGCCGCGCGGCAGATGCAGGCGCCGTTCACGGTGCGCGTGCGCTCGCTCGACACGCGGGTCATCCCCTCGGCGCAGGCCGAAGCCCTGTACTCCGCGGCCGTGCAGGCCATGATGAACAGCGTGCAGCACGCCGGCCCGCCGGAGGTGCGGCGCTGGCTCAAGGTCTCCGGCGTGCACGGCGGTGCCGTCGAGATCGAGATCGGCGACGCGGGTGCGGGGTTCGACCCCGCCCACCTGCCCGAAGGTCGACTCGGCGTGCGCCGCTCGATCGTCGAGCGCACCGCCAACGCGGGAGGTCACGCCGACGTGCGGTCATCGCCCGGCAAGGGCACGGTCGTCGTGCTCTCGTGGCCCGTGTTCACGCCCGACGACGAGGCCGAGGCGTTCGCGCGCGAGGAGGCCGGCGCATGAGGATCGGTGTTCCCCGCGGGCTCATCGTCACGATGGCTGCCATCTTCGCGGCGTACCACATCGTGCTCGGCCTCTACACGATCGAGATCCCGGCCAACCCGCTGCCGGTGCTCGCGGCCATGGCGCTCTACGCAACGGCCGTCACGATCAGCATGCTGCCGGGTCAGCCCGAGCGCATGTCGACGTGGCTGGCGGTCACCAACGTGCTCGTCTGCATCGCCATGCCCATGCTCATCGCGCCGCAGCTCGACGCCACCCGCGAGGGCGGGCTCGGCTACTCGACCTGGTACGTCGCCGCCGTCGGCACCCTCATGACGATCACATCGACACGGCGTCGGCATCTCTACGCGTGGCTGGGCATCGCGGCGCTCGTCATCCAGACGGTGCTGTGGGACCCGGCCCTGCTGCTGGGCATCGGCGTGATCGGCAGCGCCTCGTGGGTTGCGGTCTCGCACATCCTGTCGCGCGCCCTCGCGAAGGCCTCGCGCGATGCCGCTCGCTTCGCGCGCGCCGAGCGCGAGGCGACCGACTGGCAGGCGGCGCAGGAAGCGCACCTCTATGAGCGCCAGTTCCGGCTCGGGCAGACGGGCACCACCGCCGTGCCGATGCTGCGCATCATCGAAGAGTCGAACGGCGAGCTGACCGAGGAGCAGCGGGCGGAGTGCCTGCACCTCGAGGGCGCGATCCGCGATGAGATCCGCGGGCGCCGCCTGCTCGACGACGTCGTGCGCAGCGAGGTCATGGCCGCCCGGCGTCGGGGCGTGCTCGTGAGCCTCTTCGACGAGGGCGGCCTCGATGAGCTCGACGAGGCCTCGCTGCAGCGCGTGCTGACCACGCTCGCCGAGGCGATCCGCTCGACGAGTGCGACGCGCGTCATCGCGCGCACGGCGCCGCCCGACTCGGAGGTCGCCGTGACCGTCGTGGGACTCACGCCCTCGGGCGACGGGCGCGCGCGCGATCTCGGGCAGTCGGACGACGACGAGGATGACTCGGTCGACCTCTGGCTCGAGATCCCACGGACCGCAGCGCGGGCCTAACGTTCGACGGGCCTTAACGATCGAAGGGCCGGAGTACCCAGCTCCGGCCCTTCGTAACGTATCGAGGTAGGCCCACAACCCGAATGTTGGCCTACCTCGCCCCCCAATCACATGACCGCTACCCGTGCGGTCGTGGTGATCGGTGGTGAGCTCGTAACGAGCATCACCTGACATCAGCAATACTGCCCGTCGAGCCTCGCCAGCACAGTCATCATTTTGGGGGACTACGGGGGACACCGTTCGTACCCCGTTCGCTCAAGATCCCCGGAATTCCGGGGTTCTTCGAGGTCGTCGCAACGAATCCCAGGGTACATTCCCCCCGAAAGGGGGGATTTCTGTGACCGTGCACGGGTCAGTGCCGCGGAATCCGCAGCACAAGGCTTCGGATTCCGTCGCGAAACGGGCTCGATTCGCGCGGTTCAGCAGCCGCGCTGACCCGTCGTTCCCGCCCAGGCGCCCGGCCCGGGGGCGAGCGGGGTACGCAGGGCGCGTGCTCCGCGGCTCCAGCGGTCGACGGGCGGCTCGATGAGCTCGGCCCCGCGCGCGGCCCGCTCGGCCAGCACGGCGACGATCACGGAGTGCGCTGCGGCCAGCTCCTCGTCGGTCGGGCTGCCTGCCACGACGCGCATCGCGGGCGCCGCATCCATCGCCGCAGGGGTCTGCTCGCTCACAGCGGGATGTTCCCGTGCTTCTTCGGCGGCAGGCTCGCCCGCTTGGTCTTGAGCGCCCGCAGGGCCTTGATCACCGCGACGCGCGTCGCCGCCGGTTCGATGATGCCATCGAGCTCGCCGCGCTCGGCGGCGAGGAACGGGCTCGCGACGTTGTAGGTGTACTCGTTCGCGAGCCGCGTGCGCACCGCCGCGACGTCCTCTCCCGCGGCCTCGGCGGCCCTGATCTGGTCGCGGTACAGGATGTTCACCGCACCCTGCCCGCCCATGACGGCGATCTCGGCCGTCGGCCAGGCGAGGTTCATGTCGGCGCCGAGCTGCTTCGAGCCCATGACGATGTAGGCGCCGCCGTAGGCCTTGCGCGTGATGACGGTGACGAGCGGCACGGTCGCCTCGGCGTAGGCGTAGAGCAGCTTGGCGCCGCGGCGGATCACACCCGTCCACTCCTGGTCGGTGCCGGGCAGGTACCCGGGCACGTCGACGAGGGTGAGGATGGGGATCGAGAAGGCGTCGCAGAAGCGCACGAAGCGCGCGGCCTTCTCGCCCGCGTCGATGTTGAGCGTGCCCGCCATCGCGTTGGGCTGATTGGCGATGACGCCGACGCTGCGGCCCTCGACGCGCGCGAAGCCGATGACGATGTTGGGGGCGAACAGCGGCTGCACCTCGAGGAACGAGCCCTCGTCGACGACGTGGTCGATGATGCCGACGACGTCGTAGGGCTGGTTCGGGCTGTCGGGGATCATGCTGTTCAGCCGACGGTCGTCGTCGGTGATCTCGAGCTCGGCCTCGGCCGCGTACTGCGGCAGCTCGGCGAGGTTGTTGTCGGGCAGGTAGCTCAGCAGCGCGCGCGCGAAGTCGAAGGCGTCGTGCTCGTCGCTCGCGAGGTAGTGCGAAACGCCGGACGTGCGGTTGTGGGTGAGCGCGCCGCCGAGCTCCTCCATGCCGACGTCTTCACCCGTGACGGTCTTGATGACGTCGGGGCCGGTGACGAACATCTGGCTGGTCTTGTCGACCATGATGACGAAGTCGGTGAGGGCGGGGGAGTACACCGCGCCGCCCGCGGCCGGGCCGCAGATGATCGAGATCTGCGGGATCACGCCGCTCGCCGCCGTGTTGCGCCGGAAGATCTCGCCGTACTTGCCGAGGGCCACAACGCCCTCCTGGATGCGGGCTCCACCCGAGTCGAGGATGCCGATGATCGGCACGCCCGTCTTGAGCGCGAGCTCCATGACCTTGATGATCTTCTCGCCCGCGACCTCGCCGAGCGAGCCGCCGAAGATCGTGAAGTCCTGGCTGTACACGGCGACCTGCCGCCCGTGGATGGTGCCGGTGCCCGTGACCACCGCATCGCCGTAGGGGCGCTTCGCATCCATGCCGAACGCGTGCGTGCGGTGCCGCACGAACTCGTCGAGCTCGACGAAGCTGCCGTGGTCGAGCAGCGTGTCGATGCGCTCGCGGGCGGTCATCTTGCCCTTGGCGTGCTGCTTCTCGATCGCCGCCTCGCCGCTCGCGGTGACGGCTTCGTGGTAGCGGATCTTCAGGTCGGCGATCTTGCCGGCCGTCGTCGAGAGGTCGGGGGCGGCAGGGGTGGTCGCAGGCGTGGGGTCGGTCACCGTGTCAGCCTATCGACCACAGGGTGCGGGGTGCCGTTGGAGGAGTTCCACAGCATTGGTCGTCGCGGCTGGTGCCCGCCCGTCATGCGTCGCGTGCGATTCGCCTGTTCGACACGAGCAGTGCACCCGCCGTTGGGGCGGCCTGACTACCGTCGGGCCCACCGAGCGGAGGGGGAGTGCGATGCAGGAGGGTGCCATCGCATGGGTCGAGTCGCCGCTGCAGCTGCTCGGAGCACTCGAGCACGCCGCGCTCGCGTCGACACCCCTCGTCATCGTGCCCCGCGCGGGTGACGCTCAGCTCGAGCGCACCGTCACCCACCTCGCTGAGCGCGTCGACGACGGCTCGCGCTTCGCCATCGATCGCCGGGTCCTGCCGGCGCGCCTGTTCACCGACGGTGCGCCGTGGCTCGTCGGCGACGCGTACTCGGGCCAGGTGCAACTGCGACTCGAGCGCGCCCGACCGCGCGCGCTCACGCTCGTCGACGACGGCGGCATCACGCGCCTGCTCGCCGAGCACCTCGACCGCGGCCAGCCGCTGCTGCGTCCGCGCGCGCCGCGGGTGCTCGCAGGACTGCGCAGCGAACTCGCCACCCGCACGACCCGGCGCCTGCTCGGGCTCGCCTCGGAGGGGCGCCTCGCCGTCACGACGTATCTCGCGTCGAACGATCCGGCTGTCCTCCGCCTGCGTGCGCTCGGGGCGATCGTCACGACCCACCGGTTCGACAGGACGCGGCAGTGGGGAGCGCACGCCGCGTCCGTGCCGCCGGATGCGCGCATCCTGCTCGGCACCGCCCGCGTGGTCGACGGCCTCGACGCCGCGAGCACCGCGCTGCAGGCGATCGCGCACCTCGCCCGTGCCGCCCCGCTCGCGTACCTGCCGCACCGTCGCGAGCCGCGCTGGTTCCTCGAGGCCGTCGCGCGGCTTCCCCGCGTCTCGGTGCTCGCCGCCGACCTCCCGATCGAGCTCGCGCTCGCGGGCACCCCGCGGCCCCTCGACATCGTGGCGGGAGCCTCGACGGCCGCCGAGACGCTGCCCGTGGTGCTGCGCGGCACCGGGTCGACCGTGCTGCCCTCGATCGGTCGCGCCGAGGTGGCCTCGTGAGCGGCGAGGTCGTCGCGATCATCCCTGCTCGCGGGGGTTCGGTCGGGATCCCTCGCAAGAATCTGCAACGGGTGGGCGGCGACACCCTGGTCGCGCGGGCCGTGCGCAGCGCGCGGGCGGCGTCCAGCATCCACCGCGTCGTCGTCTCGACCGATGATCGTGAGATCGCTGACGAGGCGCGACGCTCCGGGGCCTTCGTGATCGACCGGCCGCGGTCGCTGGCGACCTCGACCGCGAGCTCGGAGTCTGCGCTGCTGCACGCCATCGACACGCTCGACCGCACCGTCGACATCGTCGTCATGCTGCAGGCCACCTCGCCGTTCATCGCCTCGGACGACCTCGATGCCGCTGTCGCGCGCGTGCGGGGCGCCGAGGCCGATGTGGTGTTCTCGGCCATCGCCACCCCGGTCTTCCTGTGGAGGCCGGCCGACCCGCGCGACGCAGGGTGGGAGGGCGTCAATCACGATGCGGGGTTCCGACCCCGTCGGCAAGACCTGCCGCCCCAGGTGGCCGAGACGGGGGCGTTCTACGTCATGCGCGCGACGGGGCTGCTGCAGGCATCGCACCGGTTCTTCGGGCGCGTCGAGCCGCAGCTCGTCGACGAGCGGTTCGCCGTCGACATCGACACCGAGGTCGAGCTCGAGATCGCCCGAGCTCTCGCCGCCGTTCACCACGACCGGGGCGCCCTGCCCGCGGTTCCCGCCACGAAGGAGTCCTGACCATGACCGTCTCTCTCGCCTCGCGTCTCATCGGCGACGGCCTTCCCGTGTACGTCATCGGGGAGATCGGGCTCAATCACAACGGCGACGTGGCGCTCGCCCTGCGACTCATCGACGTCGCCGCGGAGGCGGGTGCGGACGCCGTGAAGTTTCAGAAGCGCACCCCCGAGATCGCGACGCCCGAGCACATGCGCGACACGCTGCGCGAGACGCCGTGGGGCACGATGACCTACCTCGAGTACCGGCGACGGGTGGAATTCGACGCCGAGCAGTACGCGCAGATCGGCGCCTACGCTGCGGCGCGGGGTCTCGACTGGTTCGCGTCGCCGTGGGATGTCCCGAGCGTCGACGTGCTCGAAGAGCTCGACGTCGTCGCCCACAAGATCGCCTCGGCGTCGGTCACCGACATCGAGCTGCTCGAGCGCGTGGCGATGACGGGCAAGCCCGTCCTCCTCTCGACGGGCATGTCGACCCTGGAGGAGATCGACCGCGCGGTCGACACCCTCGGGCGGGATCAGCTCGTGCTGCTGCACGCGACGTCGACCTACCCCATGCCGGCAGAGGAGGCCAACCTGCGCACGATCGAGACCCTCCGCACCCGGTACCCGGGCGTGCCGATCGGCTACTCGGGCCATGAGCGGGGACTGCAGATCAGTCTCGCCGCTGTCGCCCTCGGCGCTCGCGTCGTCGAACGGCACATCACCCTCGATCGCACGATGTGGGGCTCCGATCACGCCGCGTCGCTCGAACCGCAGGGCTTCGAGCACCTCGTGCGCGACATCCGCATCATCGAGACGGCGCTCGGCGATGGGGTCAAGCGCGTGTTCCCCGGCGAGCTCGCGCCCCGGGCCAAGCTGCGTCGCGTCCTCGCGTGATCGTCGTCGCACTCACCGACTCCGACTCCTACCTCAAGTGGGGCGCGGCGACACTGGATCGCGTCGTTCCCGAGGCTGAGCGACACGTGATCGTCGTTGCGAATCCGGTGATGCCGAGCGTCGCGCAGCGTGACGCGGCCGTGGCGTCGACCTCGTGGCGAGGCGGCGAGGTCGCGGTCATGCAGGCTGACGACGCGGTCGCCTTCGTGCGGGCGATCGAGGCCGATGCCGTGCTCGTCGCGATGCGGGGACCGATGGCCGCACTGCTGCTCGCGATGCTCGCCGAGCTGCCGCGGCGGCCCGTCCTGTGGTCGGGCATCCCGGGTATCGCGCTGCCCGCACGCCGCAAGGCACTGGTCTATCGCGCTCAAGCCGACCTCATCGTCGTGCACTCGCATCGCGAGCGACGGGCCTTCGCCGAACTCGATCGCGATGCGGGTCTCGCCCATCGGTTCGCCCTCACGACGCTCCCCTTCCTCGACCGGCGTCCCGCGCACGGAGACGACGTCGTGCTCGCGGCGCAAGCGCTCGTCCCGGTTTCGCGAGCCGCGCGCACGACGCTCGTGGCGCGCTTCGCCGAGGCCGCTCGCCGACACCCCGAGCGGCGCTTCGTGCTCAAGGTTCGCGCACGAGCGGGAGAGCGGCAGACCCACGATGAGCGCTGGCCGCTCGACGCCGTGCTGCATCGGATCGGCGAGACGCCCGCCAACCTCGTGGTGCAGACCGGATCGATGTCGGCGGCGCTCGACCGCGCGGGCGGTCTGGTCACGGTGAGCTCGACGGCGATCCTCGAGGCGATCGCGCGGGGGATCCCGGCACTCGCGATCAACGACGACGGGGTCGACGACGCGCTGCTCAACACGACCTTCATCGGGAGTGGACTGCTCGGCTCGACGGACGACCTCGTCGCTGGTCGGTTCCGTGAGCCTGATGCGGCGTGGGCCGCCGACAACTACCTGCACGACCCGGCCGACGACGATGCCGCCCAGCACCTTGATGAGCTCCAGCGGCTCCGGTTGCAGGGCGCACTACCCGCTCGCGTTCCCGCCCGGTCGACGCGGGGAGGCGTACTGCGCCGCGCGTGGGATCGTCGTACCGCCCTCGGCCGGCATGATGGCGACCCGCTCGGCCTGGTGGCACTGGTCGTCGGCACCCCCGTGCGGGCCGTCGTCCGAGCGGGGTCACGGCTTCGAGCGCGCGCGGCCACGGTCGGCGCGCGGTGATGGAGCCCGCCTCGTAGGCTCGATTCATGCTCTTGCCCCTGAGTCGCGCGATCAGCCCGTCCCTCGACTGGCGCGAGCGCTGCGCCTCGACTAACTCCGAGCTCGTCGCTCGCGCCGAGCTGCTGCCCGACCTCGCCGTCGTCGCGACGGCAGATCAGACCGCGGGACGCGGGCGGCTCGGCCGCGTCTGGTCGGCGCCCCCCGGCTCGGCGCTCGCCGTCTCGCTGCTCGTGCGGCACGATGGCGCGCCCGACCCGCGACGCCTCGGCTGGCTGCCGCTCATGGCAGGGGTCGCGCTGGCCCGCACCGCTCGCTCGCTCGGCGTCGAGGGGGTCGGGCTCAAGTGGCCGAACGATGTGCTCGTCGACGCGGCGGGCGGCCCGGCGCGCAAGCTCAGCGGCATCCTGACCGAGCTCGCGACGGAAGGCGTCGTGGTCGGGGCAGGGCTCAACCTCTCGATGACCGCCGACGAGCTGCCGGTGCCCACCGCCACCTCGCTCGCCCTCCAGGGGGTGCCGGTCGATGCCGGACTCGTCGACCGCGCGCTCGCTGCTGCCCTGCACGAACTGCTCTCCGTCGTCGCGCAGTGGCGCGCCGTGACCGATCCGGCCGAGCTGCGCGCCGTCATCGAGCCCGAGCTGCGCACGCTCGGTCGCGCGGTCCGTGTCGACCGCCCCGGGCTCGCACCGCTGCTCGGCACGGCTGAGTCCCTCGACGACGACGGGCGGCTGCGCGTGCGATCGCTCGCGGAGGGCGAGGGGATCGTCGCCGTGGCGGCCGGTGATGTGACGCATCTGCGGTATGAATAGGGCATGACGGGGGAGGTTCGGGTTCCGGAGCGGGCGATCGCCCGTCTGCGCCCGCACGCTCGCGCGCTCGTTCTGCCCGCGATTGCCCTCATCGCCATCGTCGGTGCGGCCACCTACGGGGCGTTCGCCCTCGACGAGACGTGGCAGGTGCTGGCGGTGCTGCTCGGTGCGGTCGTCGCCGGGGGACTGCTGTGGGTGCTGCCGCTGCTGCGGTGGCTCAGCACGCAGTACCTCATCACGACGCGACGCATCGTGCTGCGGCGCGGACTGCTGGTGCGCACGCGGCAGGAGGTACTGCTGAGCCGCAGCTTCGACGTCTCGGTGCGCCGTTCGGGCCTGCAATCGGCGTTCCGCTCGGGCGACGTGCTCATCAACACGGGTCTCGATCGACCGATCGTGTTGCGCGACCTGCCGCGCGCCGATCTCGTGCTGCGCGCGCTCGGCGACGTCATGGAGGCCAGCACGACCTCGATCACGACCGTGCGCCGACCGGTCGAGACGACCGACCCGGCGTCGCGACGCGCGCGAACGGGGCGCTGACCCCGACCCCGACCGCGTGCGACCGGCCGTCGCATTAGGCTCAGGGGGTGCGAATCTCAGTGATCGGTTGCGGTTATCTCGGGGCGGTGCACGCGGCGTGCATGGCCGAGCTCGGGCACGACGTCGTCGGCATCGACGTCGATGCGGCGAAGATCGCCGAGCTCGCGGCGGGGCGCTCGCCGTTCTTCGAGCCCGGCCTCGACGAGCTGCTCGGAGCCAAGGACGGCCGCCTGCGGTTCTCGACCGACATCTCCGAGATCGAGCAGGCGCGCGTGCACTTCATCGCCGTCGGCACCCCCCAGGTCGCGGGCGGGCACGCCGCCGACCTGCGCTACGTCGATGCCGCGGTCACCGCGCTGCTGCCGCACATCGGCCCCGGCCACCTCGTCGTCGGCAAGTCGACCGTGCCGGTCGGCACGGCAGCGCGCCTCGCCGAGCTCGTCGAGCCGACCGGGGCGCAGCTCGTCTGGAACCCCGAGTTCCTGCGCGAGGGCTTTGCCGTGAGCGACACGCTCTCTCCCGACCGCCTCGTGTACGGCGTGCGACCGGGCGACGACCGCGCGACGGAGGTGCTCGACCTCGTCTACGCACGTCCGCTCGAGTCGGGCACGCCCCGCATCGTCACCGACTACGCCACCGCCGAGCTCGTCAAGGTCTCGGCCAACGCCTTCCTCGCCACGAAGATCTCGTTCATCAATGCCATGGCCGAGATCGCCGAGGTGACCGGCGCCGACATCACGACCCTCGCCGATGCGATCGGCTTCGACGCGCGCATCGGCCGCCGGTTCTTGAACGCGGGCGTGGGCTTCGGCGGCGGATGCCTGCCGAAGGACATCCGGGCGTTCCAGGCCCGCGCTGCCGAGCTCGGGGTGGGGCAGGCGCTCGACTTCCTCGACGACGTCGACCAGATCAACCTTCGTCGGCGCCAGCGCGTCGTCGATCTGCTCGAGCAGCACTTCGAGGGGCTCGCTGGCCGCACGGTCGCGGTGCTCGGCCTCGCCTTCAAGCCCGACTCCGACGACGTGCGCGACTCGCCCGCGCTCGACATCGCGCAGCGCGTCGCGGCGCTCGGCGCCACCGTGCAGGCCACCGACCCCGAGGCGATCGAGACGGCCCGCCGCTCGCAGCCGCAGCTCGATTACCGGGCGACGGTCGATGAGGCCGTCGCGGGCGCCGACGCGATCGTCGTGCTCACCGAGTGGCGGCAGTTCCGCGAGCTCGACCCGGCCGTTGTCGCCGAGCGCACGTCGGCCCGGCTCGTGATCGACGGACGCAACTGCCTCGACCCTGGCGCGTGGCGCCAGGCGGGCTTCACCTACGTGGGGCTAGGCCGGCCCTAATTCGGCACCGCCGTCGGCGGTCGGCTGCGGCGTGCGCCGCGGGTGGAACACCCACGAGCGGTAGAGCGCGAACCGGAACGCGCTGCCGAGCGCGAGCCCGACGACGTTCGAGGCGATGTTGTCGGCGAGCAGGCTCGTGAAGCCGAACGCGTAGCGCGACAGCGCGAGGCATCCCACGGCGATGAGCAGCCCGCCGATGCTCACGACGGCGAACTCGACGGCCTCCCGCGCGGCCGGTCGGCGGCGTTCGAGCCGGAACGTCCAGTACCGGCTGCCGAGCCAGTTGATCGCGATCGCGACGGAGGTCGACACCACCTTGGCGATGATCGGCCCTTCGGCGATGATGGCCGGATCGAGCACCGTGACGCGCAGCAGGTTGAACAGCGCGACGTCGATCACGAGCCCGACGAGCCCGACGGTGCCGAAGCGGGCGAGCTGCGGAAGAAGGGCGGGCATCTCACCTCGTCGGGGGCGGCCGAGCTGCGCGCGGTCGGCCAGAATAGACATGACTCATCCGCCAGTCTATTGAGGAGCATCCATGGCCGTCGTCGGCGTCATCGGAGGGGGCCAGCTCGCGCGCATGATGATTCCCGCGGCCGTAGCGCTCGGCATCGAGCTGCGGGTGCTCGCCGAGGCGCCCGACGCCTCGGCCCGCCTCGCGGCGACCGTCGTCGGCGACTACCGCGACGTGCCGACCGTGCTGGACTTCGCGCAGGGCTGCGATGCGATCACCTTCGACCACGAGCACGTGCCGCAGGAGGTGCTGCGCGCGCTCACGGCGGCCGGCGCGGCCGTGCGACCCGGTGCGGATGCCCTGCTCTACGCGCAGGACAAGCTCGCGATGCGCGAGCGCCTGGCCGGCCTCGGCGTGCCGCAGCCCGACTGGGCGCGCGTCGACACCGCCGACGATCTGGCCGGATTCCTCGCCGACCACGGCGGCCGCGCCGTCGTGAAGACGCCGCGCGGCGGCTACGACGGCAAGGGCGTGCGCGTCGTCGACGATGCGCACGCGGCTGACGACTGGCTCGCGGCGGGGCCCGTGCTCGTGGAGGAGCTCGTGCGCTTCGAGCGCGAGCTGGCGCAGCTGATCGCGCGCCGGCCGAGCGGCGAGGCCGTGCCGTGGCCGCTCGTCGAGACGGTGCAGCGCGGCGGGGTCTGCGCCGAGGTCATCGCCCCGGCGCCGCACAGCACCGATGCGGTCGAGCGCGCCGCCGCCGAGATCGCGACGACTGTCGCGCACGGGCTCGGTGTCACCGGCGTGCTCGCGGTCGAGCTGTTCCAGTCCACCGACGGGCGCGTGCTCGTCAACGAGCTCGCGATGCGTCCCCACAACAGCGGCCATGTGACGATCGAGGGCTCGACGACGAGCCAGTTCGAGCAGCACCTGCGGGCGGTGCTCGATTGGCCGCTCGGCAGTACTGAGCCGCGCGCGCCGTGGGGGGTCATGATCAACGTCTTCGGCAGCCTGCCCGACGACCGCATCGCCGCCGCACTCGGCCACCAGCCGAGCGCGAAGGTGCACGCCTACGGCAAGGGGCCGCGCGCGGGCCGCAAGGCCGGCCACGTCACGGCGATCGGCGTCGATCTCGACGACGTCGTCTATCGTGCGCGCGCCGCGGCCAGCCACTTCGACGACTGAGTCCTACCCTGGAGGCATGAGCACTCCCCTCGTCGCCGTCGTCATGGGCTCCGACAGCGACTGGTCGGTGATGCAGAACGCCGCCGCCGCGCTCGACGAACTCGGCATCGCGCACGAGGTCGAGGTGCTGAGCGCCCACCGCACCCCGGACGCGATGATCGCGTACGGCCGTGCGGCCGCCGGCAGGGGCATCCGGGTCATCATCGCCGGGGCGGGCGGTGCCGCGCACCTGCCTGGCATGATCGCGAGCGTCACGACCCTGCCCGTCGTGGGTGTGCCCGTGCCGCTCGCCTACCTCGACGGTATGGACTCGCTGCTGAGCATCGTGCAGATGCCCGCGGGCATTCCCGTCGCGACCGTCTCGATCGGCGGGGCGCGCAACGCGGGACTGCTCGCCGCTCGCATCATCGGCTCGACCGACGCGGCCGTGGCCGAGCGCCTCGCCGCCGTCGCCGCCGAGCTCGAGCGGGCCGTGGCCGGCAAGAACGCCGCCCTCAAGGCCGCGATCGCCGCCCCGCCCGCGTCGTGAGCCACACGTCGCCGCTGCGCTACCCCGACACCCGCGACCCGGCGGTCATGAGCCGTCGCGCGTGGTGGCTGCTCGGCCTCAACCTGCTGGTGCCCGGCAGCGCGCAGCTGCTCGCGGGCAATCGCCGGCTCGGCCGCTTCGCCGTCGGCGCGACCTTCGTGCTCTGGGCCCTGGTGGCCGGAGCGATCGCGCTGTTCCTGCTCTGGCGGCCGGCGGCGCTCACGATCGCCACGAACGTCGTCGTGCTGTGGATCGCGCAGCTAGGGCTGCTGTTCTACGCCGTGCTGTGGCTCATCACGACTGTCAACACCTTCACGCTCGCGCGTCTCGTCTCGACGCGGCCCGGCTCGCGCGCCCCGATCGCCCTCTTCGTCGCCCTGAGCCTCGTGGTCGGCACCGGCACCGCGGGCTACGCGGCGTACCTGACGGGCGTCGGGCGTGACGCGCTCGGCGCCGTCTTCGCCGACGGCGGCATCGTGGAGCCGATCGACGGGCGGTACACGATCCTGCTGCTCGGCGGCGACGCGGGCGACGACCGCATCGGGCTGCGTCCCGACAGCATGACGCTCATGAGCATCGACGCCGCCTCGGGTGCCGTGACGATGATCGGCATCCCGCGCAACCTCTATCGCGCGCCCTTCCGCGAGGGCTCGCCCCTGTGGGAGGCCTGGCCGTCGGGCTTCGACTGCGGCGACGACTGCCTGCTCGCGTATCTCTACCCCTGGGCCGAGGAGCATCCCGAGCTCTACCCCGATGCCGAGGCGCGGGGCAGCACGCCCGCGCTCGAGGCCATGAAGGATGCCGTGGCGGGTGTGACGGGAATTCCGGTTCAGTACACGGTGCTCATCGACATGGCGGGGTTCGCGGCGCTCATCGACGCGCTCGGCGGGGTGGTCGTGACGGTCGAGGAGCCGGTCTCGCGCGGCATCAACGGCGGCACGGTGCACGGGGTCATCCCCGCGGGAGAGCAGCGCATGAACGGCGAGACGGCGCTCTGGTACGCCCGCAGCCGCTACAACCTGACCGACTTCGACCGCATGCGGCACCAGCGCGACATCCAGGAGGCGATGCTGCGTCAGCTCGATCCGGCGACCGTGCTGACACGGTTCGAGGCGATCGCGCAGGCCTCGAGCGGGCTCGCGCGCACCGACATCCCGCAGTCGATGCTCGGGCTCTTCACCGACCTCGCGGCCTCGTCGCGCGACTACCCGATCGAGCGGCTCGAGCTCGTCCCGCCGCAGATCGACAACCAGTTCCCCGACTTCGCGCTCATCCACGAACTCGTGCTCGAGGCTGTCGCGCCGCCGCCGACGCCGAGCCCGACACCGCAGCCGTGACCCCGGTGGGCTGCTAGAGGTCGGCGTGCAGCTGCCAGGTCTTCTCGGCCGAGTCGCGCCAGCTGAAGGCTCCGACGCGGTCGTGCCCCGCGACCCGCAGGGTCTCGGCGAGCGCCTCGTCGTCGACGACCGAGCGGATCGCCTCTGCCAGCCGCTCGGGCAGGCCCTCGACCGGGTCGAGCTCGACCGCCAGGCCCGCTGAGCCGGCGACCTCGACGAGCGCGGGGACGTCCGTGTGGATGGTCGGCGCGCCCAGGCTCATGGCCTCGAGCAGCGGCAGGCCGAAGCCCTCGGCCCGGCTGGGCATGACGAACACCGCGGCCCCATGCATGACGGCGGCCACCTGGGCGTCGTCGAGGAAGCCGAGGGCGCGCACGCGATCGCGCCCCAGCCCCGCCTCGTCGGCGAGCACCCCGAGGTCGAGGTCGCCCCAGCCCTGCGGGCCCACGTGCACGAGCGGCAGGTCGTCGCGGTCGAGCAGGGCGAGCGCGCGCACGAGATCGTCGAGACCCTTGCGCGGTTCGACGGTGCCGACGGCCACGACGTAGCGCTCGGGCAGCTCGAGGTCGCGGCGCAGCTGCGCGGCGTCGGCGGGCACGACGAGGTCGGTCGAGACGGCACCCGCGATGATGCGCACGCGGTCGCCCAGGTCGAGCACGTCGAGCAGCGCCTCGGCGACGGCGTGCGTCGGCACGACGACAGCGTCGGCGTAGCGCTCGGCGCGCGCGGCCATGGCGCGGTGCCACGAGACGCCGCGGGGCGTCAAGGTCTCGGGGTGCGTCCACGGCACGGCGTCGTGGATCGTCACGACGATCTGATCACCGGGGTTGTTGACGCGGTCGTGCCGGAAGAGCGGGGCGAGCAGGCTCGGCGCGTGCGTGGTCGAGCGGGCGCCGAGGCGCGTGAAGCCGTGCTGCCACGCCGCGGCGATCTGCCGGCGGTCGAAGACGCTCTTCTCGAGCTCGGCGAGGCCCGGCAGGCTCGCCTCGATCTCGCGGTAGACGCTCTCGGGCGAGGCGGGAACCCAGCCCGTCACCGAGCATCCACGCGGCTGCGTCGCGATGAGCGCGCGCGTGAGCTCACGCGTGTAACGGCCGATACCGCCCGGGACGGGCGCGGCCAGCTGGTCGAGGATCACGCGGAGGGTCGTCATGTCTGCCCGCCAGGCTAGTCGGTGAGCGTGGGCACGAGCGCCGCGACGACGTCGACGGTCTCCTCCCAGTCGCTCACGGCGCGGGTCTGCACCCCCACCGCGATCACCGGGAAGTCGTTGCCGCCCTCGTCGAGGCGGTCGCCGATGAACAGCATCTGCTCGGGCGCGATGCCCGTGATCTCGGCGAGCTTGCGCATGCCGTAGGCCTTGTCGATGCCTCGGCGCGTGATGTCGACCGAGGTCGATCCGCCCGACCGCACCTCGAGGCCGGGCAGGCGCTCGGCCACGGCGGCACGCAGGGCCTCCTTCTTGCGGCCATCGGCATCCCACGCCTTCTTGGCGTCGACGGGGGCCTCCTGCCCGAGGGCCGAGAACGTGATCTGCGAGCCGCGATCCTCGAGGATGGGGCCCCAGGTCTCCGATTCCCAGAGCCCGAGCCGACGGGCCTCCTCCTCGACGATCGCGAGCGCTTCGTGCCGCTCGTCCTCGGTGAGGTTCTCGGCGTAGCGCTGCGTCCACTCGCCGTCGTCGAAGCGCCAGTACTGCGTGCCGCACGTCGGCATGAGGTGCAGGCGGTCGAGCAGCGCGGTGCTCGACTCCGGCAGCAGCTCGAGGATCTGGCTGCGGAACTGCCCGTACTGGCCGCCCGAGATGATGCACACGGGCCGGCGCTCGAGCAGGGCCACGAGCTGCTCGAGCATCGCGGCCGGCATCGGCGACTTCGAGGGGGCGAGGGTGTCGTCGAGGTCGAAGGCGACGAGCGCGGGGGGCAGGGTCATGACGAGGCTCCTGGGATCGATGGGGAGGTCGGGGGCGCGGGGGGCGCGGTCGCGGGATGCGGTGCGACGACGGGCGGGTCGGTCCAGCCGATCGCGGCGGCCGCCTCGGCGAACGCCGCGGGCCACGGTCGAAGCGGTGCGACGCCCAGCCGCGCCCATCCATCATGCCCGAGAACCGACCAATGCGGGCGCGCGGCCGCCCGGGCGCCGGGCACGGTCGCGGCCGGGCGAACGAGCGCGGGGTCGAGCCCCGCGGCGGCGACGATCGCGCGGGCGAAGCCGAACCACGTCGTGCGGCCCCCCGCCGTGGCATGCACGATGCCCGCCCGCACCCCGTGATCGAGCAGCGCGATCGTGCGCTCCGCGACGTCGTGCGTCCACGTCGGCTGACCCCACTGGTCGTCGACGACGTCGAGCGGCTCGCCGGTTGCGGCCCGCTCGCGGATCGCCGTGACGAAGCTGCGTCCGTGCGCGCCGTACAGCCACGCCGTGCGCGCGATGATGACGCCCTCGGGATGCTCGGCGCGCGCCCGGCGCTCGCCCTCGGCCTTGCTGCTGCCGTAGACGGAGATCGGCCGCAACGGGGCGTCCTCGGCCCACGGGTGCTCGTTGCCGGGCGGCGTATCGCCCCCGAAGACGTAGTCGGTCGAGTACTGCACGAGCACGGCTCCCGCCTCGGCCGCGGCCCGTGCGAGGTGCTGCGGGCCGAGCGCGTTGACGCGGTGGGCCGCCTCGGGGTCGTGCTCGGCCGCGTCGACCGCCGTGTACGCCGCGGTGTTGAGCACGACGTCGTGCCCGTGCACAGCCGCCCGGCAGGCCTCGGGGTCGGTGATGTCGAGCTCGGCGCGCGCGAGGGCCGTGACCGGTCGGTCGGCGAGCACGGCGCGCAGGTCGTGCGCGAGCATGCCCCCGGCGCCCGTGATGAGGTAGCGGGTCATGCGCGGGCGGTGTGCTGGGCCCGGTAGCGGTCTTCTGCCGCCTGCTTCTGCGGCGCCCACCACGCCTCGTTGCGGCGGTACCAGTCGATCGTCGCCGCGAGTCCGGCCGAGAAGTCGGCGAAGCGCGGCATCCAGCCGAGCTCGCCCCTCAGCTTCGACGAGTCGATCGCATAGCGCAGGTCGTGGCCGGGCCGGTCGGCCACTTCGTCGAATTCGTCGGCCGGGCGCCCCATCGCCTCGAGGATGAGCGCGAGCACCTCGCGATTGCTGCGCTCGCCGTCGGCACCGATCAGGTAGGTCTCGCCGAGGCGACCGCGCTCGAGAATCGCGAGCACGGCGGCCGAGTGGTCGTCGGCGTGGATCCAGTCGCGCACGTTCCGCCCCGCTCCGTAGAGCTTCGGCCGCTCGCCGCGCAGCACGTTCGTGATCTGGCGCGGGATGAACTTCTCGACGTGCTGGTAGGGCCCGTAGTTGTTCGAGCAGTTCGAGAGGGTCGCCCGCAGGCCGAACGAGCGCACCCAGGCGCGCACGAGCAGGTCGCTGCCCGCCTTCGTCGACGAGTAGGGGCTCGAGGGGTTGTACGGCGTCGACTCGGTGAAGCGCGCGGGGTCGTCGAGCTCGAGGTCGCCGTAGACCTCGTCGGTCGAGATGTGGTGAAAGCGCGTGCCGTGGCGTCGCACGGCCTCGAGCAGCGTGAAGGTGCCGATGATGTTGGTGTCGACGAAGGGGCGCGGGTCGTCGAGCGAGTTGTCGTTGTGGCTCTCGGCGGCGAAGTGCACGACCGCCTCGCTCTCGCCGACGAGCCGGTCGACGAGCGGGGCGTCGAGGATGTCGCCGTGCACGAACTGCAGGCGCGATGCCGGCAGCCCCTCGAGCGAGGCCCGGTTGCCCGCGTAGGTGAGCTTGTCGATGACCGTCACGTGGTGGTCGCCGGCGCCGAGCACGTGGTGCACGAAGTTCGAGCCGATGAAGCCGGCGCCGCCGGTGACGAGGATTCTCACAGGCCGAGTCTACCGAGCGGGCGTCTCGGGCCCCCGGGCGGTCGGCAGCGTGATCGGCCCTGTCGCGGCGGGCACCATGGCCGCGGCGGCACGGTAGGCGACCCGGTGAGCGGCGGCGAAGCGCGCGGCATCCTCGCTCGCGGGCACGACGAGCACCTCCTGTGCGGGGAACCCGCACGCCTCTTCGATCGCGCGCGCCGTCTGGGCGTCGGGGGCGACGACCTCGTCGGCGAGCCGCGCGGCGACGCGGACGCCCGCGCGGCGCGCGGCTCCGAGGGGTCCGCGACGACCGGCGAAGGCGGCCACCTCGTGCAGGGTGACGACGCGCGGGCGGGCGATGAGCAGGGGGATGGGCGGCTGCGGCGAGTGCACCGCATCGACATCGTGGCGGCGTGCCATGCGCGGCAGGGCGAGCTGGCGCCACAGCATCCGGATGCCCCGCCAGCGCAGCGCCGACGTTCCCGCCTCGATCGCCGCCGTCGGGGCCAGGGCCCGAAAGTGCGCGAGATCGGGCCGGCGGCACACGATGACGAGCTCGTCGCCGAGCGCGGCGGTGAGCGCGTCGAGGTAGGCGTCGAGGCGCGCGTCTCCCCGGTGGGCCGAGGTCGCGTCGAGCAGCACGAGCACCCGCTCGCGGCGCGGACCGTCGGTCGCCCTCGTCATTCCCACACCCTATGCACGTCGGCCGCCGAGCGCACCCGGGAGGCGGCGGTGCCCGTTGCTAGGCTGGCCTCCGTGCGAATCCGCGAGCTCTCGGTGCCCGGCGCCCTCGCGGTCACGCCGCGCCAGTTCGCCGACGAGCGTGGCGTCTTCTACGAGCACTACCGATTCGAGGCGCTCGCCGAGGCCGTGGGGCACCCGCTCGAGCTTCGCCAGGGCAACACCTCGGTGTCGCGGCGGGGTGTCGTGCGCGGCATCCACTTTGCGCAGGTGCCGCCGAGCCAGGCCAAATACGTCACGGTGCCGCACGGTGCGGCCATCGATTACGTCGTCGATATCCGCGTCGGCTCGCCGACGTTCGGGCACTGGGATGCGGTGCGTCTCGACGGAACAGAGCGCACGGCCGTCTACATCGCCGAAGGGCTGGGGCACTGCGTCGTCGCGCTCGACGATGACACGGTCGTCAGCTACCTCGTCAACCAGGTGTTCACGCCCGAGCGCGAGCACGGCATCACCCCCTTCGACGAGACGATCGGTCTCGAGCTGCCGCTGCCGCGCGAGCAGCTCGTGCTCGCCCCCAAAGACGCCGCGGCGCCCACGCTCGCCGAGGCCGAGCGGCTCGGCCTGCTGCCGACCTGGGATGCGGCGATCGGGCTGACGACGGCGCTCGACGAGGCCTGGAGGGCACGATGAAGGGCATCATCCTCGCGGGCGGCACGGGCACGCGGCTGTGGCCGATCACCAAGGGCATCTCGAAGCAGCTCATGCCGGTCTTCGACAAGCCCATGATCTACTACCCGCTGTCGACGCTCATGATGGCGGGCATCCGCGAGATCCTGATCATCACGACCCCCGAGTACCGGGCGCAGTTCGAGCAGCTGCTGGGCGACGGCACCGATCTCGGCATCGTTTTGTCGTACGCCGAGCAGCACTCGCCCGACGGCCTCGCCCAGGCCTTTCTCATCGGCGAGCGGTTCATCGGCGACGACAGTGTCGCGCTCGTGCTCGGCGACAACATCTTTCACGGTGCCGGCCTCGGCACGGCGTTGCGCCAGTACCGCGAGATCGACGGCGGGCTCATCTTCGCCTACCAGGTGGCGAACCCCAGCGACTACGGCGTCGTCGAGTTCGATGCCACGGGCCGCGCGATCGCGATCGAAGAGAAGCCCGCGACCCCGCGCAGCGCCTTCGCCGTACCCGGTCTCTACTTCTACGACGCCGGCGTGGTCGAGGTAGCCCACGGCATCACGCCGAGCGCGCGCGGCGAGCTCGAGATCTCGAGCATCAACGAGCACTACCTGCGGCAGGGGCGCCTACAGGTGCAGGTGCTCGACCGGGGCACCGCCTGGCTCGACACGGGCACGGTCGAGTCGATGATGCAGGCCTCGGAGTACGTGCGCGTGATCGAAGACCGTCAGGGCTTCAAGATCGGCTGCATCGAAGAGGTCGCCTGGCGCGCCGGCTGGATCGATGACACGCAGCTCGCGGCGCTCGCCGAGCCGCTCGCCAAGAGCGGCTACGGGCTCTACCTGCAGCGGCTGCTGAGTCTGCCGCGCGGCTGAGGCCGGTGCGGCAGCGGCGAGGTGTCGCGCGTCAGCCCGCGGGTCGCGTGCGCACCAGCAGGTCGGCGCGGTAGTCGGTGAACCAGGCGTACCGGCTCATCTGTTGGATCATCACGAGCCGCTCGGTATCGCTGTAGACCACATAGGGGCGCACCATGCGGCCGGCGCTGCGCGTCGTGGTGAAGGTGCTCGTCGCCCGGCACCCGGCACCCCAGGTGCAGCGCCAGTAGGTGATGGTCCACGACCCCGAGGTCGAGGTCGTCGGGGTCTGCCGCGAGGTGATGAGCCCGCCATCGATGAACGCCGCACCCCCCACATATCGCGTGGCGTACGTGTAGCCGAAGGGGCGCCCGGTCAGCTGACCCCACGTGCCCGAGGTCCAGCGCGATCCGTTCCAGATCTTGTACCGGTAGTGGGCGGTGTCGGTGCCCTTCCACGCCGCGTAGACCACGGCCGGGGCGCCGTTGACCCTGCCCACGTCGTGCAGTCTCACCCGGGTCGTGCCGGTCGGCACGACGACCTGGTCGAACTCGCCCGGCAGCAGCGCGGGGCCGCCCGGCTCGTCGAGCGAGCCGATGACGGTGCCGTCGACGAGGGCGATCTCACCGGTGCTCAGGTCGAGGGTGGCCGTACCGACCGAGCGCCAATCCGGTGCGGTGGGATGCGCGTAGTGGGCGAGCGAGACGAGGTGGCGGTCGTCGGCGTGGCCCGGGCGGGCGAGCAGGTACATGCCCCGCACCGTCTCGCCGCTCGTGAGGGTCGCCGGTTCGCTCCACGTCGCGCCCCAGTCGGTCGAGCGCACGTACTTCCAGTTCTGCCCCGCGCGCACGATGAGCGTGAGGGTGTCGTCGGTCTGCAGCAGCTGCGCGTAGGTCGTCGGCGCCCCGAACTCGATGCGTTGCTCCTCCGACGCCACGAGGGTCTGCCGGTCGACCCATCGAAAGCGGGCGTGGGTGCGCGCCGCGTGGGTCGAGTAGACGGCGAGCAGCTGCGGCTCGTCGGGGTCGATCGCGATGGCCGTCGCGTTGTGGTCGTCAGCGCGCTCGGGCCCGCCGAGCGCAACGCGGTCGACGACGCCCGTCGCGCAGTCGACGCGGCTCACGGCGTTCGTGCCGTCGCGCGAGATCGAGCCGATCCACCAGTACCCGCCGTCGGCCGCGGCGAGCGGGTTGACCCAGCTCGAGTAGATGCCATCCGGCACGATCGCGCAGGCCGGGTGCCGCGCGGCCTCGGCAGGGCGCGCGTCTGCCATCGCCAGCAGGCCCGCCGTGAGGGCGAGGGCCGCCGCGAGGGCCACGCCCGCTCGCCCGCGCGTCATGACGGCGGCTCGGCGCGCGGCGGCGCTCGGGCGCTCGAGGGGGGTGGACGGCATGGTTCGTGCACTGCTTTCGATCGGTGCGGGCATCGACCGCGCTCGTCTCCACGCTACCGAACGCCCCCGTCACCCGGGGCCCATCGCCCCTCGCGCGAGGCTGTCGCGCACCGTCGCCGGCCGCCTCCGGGCCCGCGCTTTCACCGCGTATACTGGGCCAGGCTGTGCCGCGTCGGCGCGTCCCGCGTCCGGATGCCGATTCGCGACGCGCAGCCCCGCTCGTACGGAGAGATCGTGCTCAAGAGACTCAAGCGCATCGCCAAGCAGCTTCTGGCGATCACCTGGATCCGTCGGACCTACGAGGTCGTGAACCGCGTGTTCCTCGAGACCTTCGGCTCCAGCCGCATCCTCACGCACCTGTTCTTCACGATCGGGTTCCTCACCTTCAACCGCGAGCAGGCGGCCGTGCTGCGGGGTCGGCGCAACTACTACCGCAACAAGGGCACGGCACGCACGACGCACGTCGAGCTGCGGCGCAACATCCACCGTCTCGAAAAGGGCATCATCATGCGCCCCCGCCGCGATGTCTTCGCTCGCGACTACATCGGCGAGACGGTCGAGTTCTACGCGGCCGCGGTGGCGCAGTACACCTCGCAGCAGAACGGCATGGAGACCGCCGAGATGGAGTGGGCGCACGACGTGCTCACCGAGTACTTCCGGGTGAGCACAGGCAGCCACCCCATCGTCGATGCCGCTCGCGCACGGTTCGAGGCCATGCCCGCCCCGACCGCGCCCAGCGGCAAGGTGCCCTACGTCAAGAAGCAGCTCTCGGGCGTCACCTACGACGAGCTTCACGAGCTCGCCATGCAGCGCCGGTCGGTGCGCTGGTTCGAGCAGCGGCCGGTCGAGCGAGAGCTGATCGACCAGGCGCTGCTCGTCGCGCGGCAGGCACCCACGGCCTGCAACCGCCTGCCGTACGAGTTCCGCGTCTACGACGAGCCGAGCGCCGTCTCGACGGTGGTCGGGCTGCCGTTCGGCGCTGCCGGATACGCCCACAACGTTCCCGCGGTCGTCGTGGTCGTCGGCAAGCTCGAGTCGTACTTCAGCCCGCGCGACCGCCACGCCATCTACGTCGACTCCTCGCTCGCGGCGATGTCGTTCATGTTCGCGCTCGAGACCCTGGGTCTCTCGTCGAGCGTCATCAACTGGCCCGACTTCGAGCCGCTCGAGGCGAAGATGCAGAAGACCCTCGGGCTCGATGTCTCTGACCGCGTCGTCATGCTCATCGCCGTGGGCTACGCGCACCCCGAGGGCATGGTGCCCTACTCGCAGAAGAAGGAGCTCGACACCTTCCGCTCGTACAACGTGCTGCGATGAGCGAGGCCCGGTCGCCGCGCGTGCGGACGATCCTGCGCTACGCCCTGACGGCCGTCGTGCTCGTGGCCGTGGGCTGGTTGTTCTGGCTGGCGCTCGCCCAGAACTGGGAGCAGGTGCAGCAGGCCGATCTGCGGCCGAACCTGCTCATGGTGGTCGCGGTCGTCGTCTTCGCGGCCGCGGTGCCCGTCTCGGGCCTGCTCTGGGGCGTCATCGTGACCGATCTGGCACCGGATGCCCGCGTCACCGCTCGCGACGCCGTCGAGGTGCACAGCGCCTCGTGGCTGCTCAAGTACATCCCCGGCCAGGTCGGGTCGCTCGTGAACAAGGTCGTCTGGGGAGGGCGCCGCGGCATCAGCCGCATGGTGATCCTCATCAGCTTCATCTACGAGAACGTCTTCTTGCAGATCGTGTCGATCGTGCCGAGCCTCGTGATCATCGCGCTGTCGGTGGGGGTCGGCGTGCTCGCGGGCAACGTCGCGACGGCGATCGTCGTGGGCGTGGCCCTGGTGCCGCTCATCGCCGTGCTCGACCGGCGCATCTTCCGCCGCCTGCTCGACCTGGCCACCCGGCGGCTGACCAAGCAGCCCCTGCCGGTCGAGTACTTCTTGCCGACGCGCCGCACGGCGGCGCTGCTGGCGGGATTCACCGTGCCGCGCATCATCAACGGCGTCGGCATCGTTCTCGTCGCCGCGTCGATCACCGCGGTGCCCGCGACCGACTGGCTGCTCATCGGTGCGGCCTACGCCCTCGCGGGCGCCCTCGGTATCCTGGCCTTCTTCGTGCCGAGCGGGCTCGGGGTGCGCGAGGCGGTGCTGTTCGCCTGCCTGGTGGCGGCCGGGTACTCGGCCGCCGACGCCGTGCTGATCTCGTTGCTCGCCCGCTTGCTCAGCACCATCGCCGATGCCGTTCTCGCCCTGCTCTACGCTCTGCTCCGCATCCTGCCCCGTAAGGAACCCACCGCATGACCACCACCGCCCCCGCCCCCCGCATCGCGATCATCGGCTCGGCGCTCTCTGGCAACAAGGGCGCGTCGGCGATGCTCGAGAGCTCGATCGCGACGCTCAGCGAGCGCATCCCCGGCGTGCGGTTCACGCTCTTCAGCATGTACCCGGCCGAAGACCGGGCTCAGAACGAGTACGAGTCGCTCGACATCATCGACGCGCGCCCGCGCCAACTGGGCGTGACGATCAACACCCTGGCGCTGCTGTACCGCGTGCTGCCGTTCCTGCGCCCGATGCTGCGCTCGCGCTCGCGCGCGATCGGTGCGCTCGCGAGCTCGCAGGTGCTGCTCGACCAGGGCGGCATCACGTTCACCGATGGGCGCGAGAAGTTCTTGCTCTACAACGTGGCGTCGATCCTGCCGGCGCTCATGGTGAAGACCCCCGTCTTCAAGTGCGCGCAGGCGGTCGGGCCGTTCCGCAACTCCGTCAACCGGTGGGCGGCTCGGCGGTTCCTCCCCCGCGTACACACGCTCGTGACGCGCGGGCGCATCACGCACGAGTTCGCCGAGCAGCTGGGCCTCACCAACCTCTTCGCCGGCGCGGACTACGCCTTCTCGCTCGAGCTCGACGGCACCGAGCAGGCGTCGGCCGCCGCGCACTTCGACCTCGGCTTCTTCGACACCGATGCCGTCGTCGTCGGCATCTCTCCGAGCGTCGTGCTGCAGAAGAAGGTCGAGGCGCGGGGTGCCGACTACGTCGCCGAGGTCGCGGGCTTCATCGACGCCATGACCGCCTCGGGCCGGCGGGTCGTGCTGTTCCCGCACAGCGTGCGCACCGGCACCGACAAGACCCACAACAACGACCTGCCCCTCTGCACGCGCATCTTCGAGCGGCTCGAGCGCCGCGATGGCGTTCTCTTCATCGACCGCGAGCTCTCGTCGCAGACGCTGCGGTACCTCATCGGCCGCTGCGACTACTTCGTGGCGAGCCGTTTTCACGCCATGGTGTCGTCGCTCGCGATGTCGGTGCCGACCCTCGTGATCGGCTGGAGCCACAAGTACCAAGAGGTGCTCGAGATGTTCCAGCTCGACGAGTGGGCGTTCGGGCATGACAAGCTCGAACCGGCGTTCCTGCTCGAGCGGTTCGACGCGCTCGTGCAGGCCGAGTCGACGGTGCGCGAGAAGCTGCGCAGCAACCTGCCGACCGTCAAGGCGACCTCGGTCGCGCAAGCCGATCTCATCGCCGCGATCGTGAACGAGTCCACGGGGGCGCGCGCATGACCGTGCTCGGCATCATCGCCCTGACGATGCTCGCGTGCGTCGTGCTCGGCGCGCCCATCGCGGTGCTCGCGCGCGAGCGCCACGAGGGCTGGGGCGCGCTCTCGGCCGATGCCGCCGTGTTCGGCTACCTCGTGCTCATGCTGCTGCCGACCGTCTTCGCCTGGTGGGGCGCGGTGCCCCTCGCGCTGCTCGCCGCCGGCTGGGTCGTTCTCGTCGTGCTCGCCGTGCGCCGGCGCGCACTGCCGCCCCGTCTCGCTCTCGATCGCCGCAGCCGCTGGTTCTGGGGCGGCGCCGCCGTGGTGGCCGTCGTCACGGTCGTGCCGCGCGTCGATTCGGTCAATTTCTTGCCCTGGCTCGGCGACATGGGTGCCTACATCAACTGGGCGAACCAGTTCGCGCGCACGGGCGAGCTCTCGTCGTCGTGGCCCCCGTTGCTGCCGGCCTATCTCGGCCTCAACAGCGCCGTGTTCGGCTTCGAGCACGTCGCCTCGGGGCTGGCGGTCTCGGGCCTCGTGCTCGCGATCGCGATCGCACGCACGCTGCAGCGCATGGGCATCAACCGCTGGATCGTGCTCGCCGTCTCGGGCGTCGTCGCCGTGCACGTGCACGCCATCTGGTATTCGACCTTCCCCAGCAGCGAGACGCTCAACGCGCCCCTCTTCGTCATCTGGGTGCTCACGGCCTACACGGCACTGCGGTCGCCGCGCCCGATCGGGCCCGTGCTGCTCAATGCGCTCGCGATGGTCGCGCTCGGCCTCTTGCGCGGCACAGGGCCTCTGCTGCTCGTGCCGCTCATCGCCCTCGCCATCTGCTCGTTCGTCGTTCCCGACTTCCGCGCGATGCGCCGATCGGTGTGGATGCTCGTCGCGGGCAACCTCGTGGCCGCCGTGCTCGGCTTCTGGTACGGCATCACCGAGATCCGGCGCTACTACGTCGAGACCCAGCTCACGAACCTGCTTCCCGACGCGGTGATGTCGCTCGTCGGCGGCCGACTCGGACTCTTCGATGCGACCGCCACGACCGCGGCGGTGCTCGTCGTGGTCTGCGCGGCCGCGGTGCTCGCGGCCGTGCTGTTCGCTCGTCGACCCGTCGTCGAGAGCCGCGCCACGCGCATCCCGGGCATTCTCGGCATCGTCGTCGCGGCCGTGCTGACGGCGGGGGTCATCGCGACCGCGATCGGCGGCACGTCGCTGTGGACCATCGCGCTGCGCCTGGGCCTCGTGCTCGTCATCATCGGCATCGTCACGATCGTCGCCGCCACGCGCTCGTCTGACGATGCGGCGCTCGTGGCGACCGTGCTCATGCTCGGCACGACGATCACGATGTTCTACGGGCTGCAGACCGTGCGTCTCGGGCTGCTGTCTGACCACTCGTTCTTCTTGTACTGGGATCGCTACGCGGTCAGCGAGATCCTTCCCGCGCTGCTGCTGCTGCTCGGCATCGGGCTCGAGCTCGTGCGGCGCCGGTTCGCGGCCGCCGAGAACCTGCGGCGCCGGGTTCCCGAGGCGCTGCTCACGGCACCGGCGCTGCTGGGCGTCGGAGCGCTCGCCATGGTGCTCGTCGCGCTGCCGCAGCAGCAGAATCTGCGGCTCATGCTCGCCGACAGCTACATGCGGGGCGCTTACGAGCTGCAGGTCGACCTCAACGCCTCGGTCGAGCGCGAGCAGGTTCCCGTGGTGTGGGCATCGACCTCGACCGCCACGGTTCCGGGCTTCTTCTTCCCGAACACCTGGATGGCCTTCGCGCGTCCGATGCAGATCTCGTACGGCTTCGAGGTGCTGCGGCTCGCTGGCCGCGACAACTTCGGTCGCGACGAGGTGCTCGATCTCGCCGCGGTCGAGTCGTCGCTCGCCTGCTCGCCCACCGGCCGCATCCTCGTGCACGAGGTCCGCAACGGCGGCGCGGGGCTCGGCGCTCGGATCGACGACCCGAGCGTGAGCGTGCGCCTCGACGAGACCGTCTCGGGGTCGATGTCTCTGCTGAGCCAGCCCCCCGGAGCGGGATGGCAAGAGGTCGCGTTCACGGTCGACGTCTGGATCGTCGAGGCCGCCGACGCTGTCGATGCGGAGTGCGTGCGCTGAGCCGGTCGCCGTCTCGCGACGGCTGCCGTGCGGCGGCGAGCGTCAGGCGGAGGTCGACGCGAACCGTTCGGTGAGGCGGCGGGCGCCGCGCGCGCGCGCCGCCCGCCAGGGCGACGTCGAGACGTCGACCGCGCTGATCCAGACCCCGTGGTCGAAGTCGATGTGGTCGCGGTGCGGGGTCGGGGCGATGAGATGCACGATCTGGCCCTCGGCCGCGAGCGCGCGGCCGCGCTCGCGGGCGGCGGCGATGCTCGCGGCGCCGGGCCCGGCGACGAGGACGCGCCGCACGATCTCCGGCCCCTCGACGATGGTGGGGAACCGGCGGAACATCGACCCCCGCGCGCCGCGCGGTAGTTGCCCGCGGTGGGCGGTCGGTCTGACAGCGCGCGCCGCGCGCAGCCCGGTGTCGACCGCCTCGTCGCGGTACTGCAGAAACCGGTCGAGGTCGTCGCGGTCGATGAGCCCGTCGGCGACCGCCTGCACCATCTCGACCTGGTGCATGTGGGCGAAGGCCCGCTGCTCCTCGATGATCGTGCGCTCGTCGTAGAACGCGAGACCGTGCCGCAGCGCGAAGTAGGCGTGATTCTTGACCACGGGGTAGCGGTGCCGGGCGACGCGGCGGTGGTCGCGGATCGTGCTCGGCGCGAACCGGTGGTGCAGGTGCGCGCCCGACACCTGCCGAACGTCGTAGCCCCGGTCGATGATGCGCACCACGAGGTCGGTGTCATCCAGGTAGTACTCGTACTGCTCGTCGAAGCCTCCGACGTCGTCGAGCGCCGTGCGGCGGAACGCCATGTTGGTGCCGATGAGGTGGGGGAACGTGAAGCTGTAGGGGAAGACCCGCTCGGGACTCGCTCTGCCGGGCGATGCCACGGGGTCGCCGAGGCGCGTGAACAGGGCGTAGGTGCTCTGGTAGGCGACTCCCGTGTGGTCGAGCACGTAGCCCCCGGCAGCGCCGACCAGCGGATCGTCGAAGGCGGCGACGAGCTGCCCCAGCCACTCGGGCTCGGGCACCGCGTCGTCGTCGATGAAGGCCACGATCTCGCCGCTCGACGCGGCGATTCCGATGTTGCGCGAGACGCTCAGGTTGGCCACCGGGCACCGCTCGAGCACGACGCGGTCAGACCACGGCGCCAGAAGGGCCTCGGTGGAGTCGGTTGACGGGCCGTTGACGACGACGACCTCGAACTCGCCCGCGTAGGCGATCCACTGCAGCGCTTCGAGCGTCGTGCCGAGCGACTCGGCGCGGTTGAGCGTGTTGATGACGATCGAGACCCGGGGGGCGCTCATCGCGATCAGCGCCCGGGGGGCGTCTGCTCGCCCTCGATGGCGCTCAGGCGCCGCCCGAGCTCGCGCAGTGAGACGGCCACCGAGCCGAGCTCGCCCGTCGACTCGTCGTGCGCGTCGGCGGTGAGGGTGCCCGGTCGCGCCGAGCCGCCCGTGAGCGCGAGGCGCTCGAGCTCGTCCATGCGCACCTCGAGTGCGCGCACCTGGCGGTTGAGCGAGGCCTCGACGAGCGTCATGTGGCGCCGAAAGGAGGGCAGCGCGACGAGCGCTCGGGCGAACGCCGAGAGCCAGCCGAGCGGGCCCAGTCGGGGTTCGTCGGCGGAGGGGGGTGTGGTGCGGGTCACCGTCGACCTGCTTCCTCGTTCGGGGACAACGTGGTTGACAGCGTGTCACGTTCCGGGCCGTGGGCGCCAGACCGCGCGCGGCTCACCGGGCGGCTCGCCGCAGCTCGCTGCGCAGCCGCCAGCGCAGGCCGAGGTGCGCCACGCCGAGCGCGGGGCGCATGAACCACTGGGGGTACTTCTTCGCGAGGTACCGGTAGGCGCTCTCGTGGTGGGCGCGCAGCATGCGCTCGGAGTGCTGCGAGGTCGAGCTGCCGCCGATGTGCACGACCTCGGCGTCGGGAACGTAGACGCTGCTGAAGCCCGCCTCGAGCATCCGCTTGCCCAGATCGACGTCTTCGAAGTACATGAAGAAGCCCTCGTCGAAGCCGCCGATCGCGTCGAACGCGCTGCGCCGCACGAGCACGCACGCGCCCGAGAGCCAGCCCGTCGGTGTGGGCTCGGTCGCGAGGCCGAGCTCCTCCTGCCGGTACCGGCGCGTCCACGGGTTGCCGGGCCAGCGGTCGGCCAGCAGGGCGTGACCGATCCCGTCGCGGAACGAGGGCAGTCGACGCGCCGAGGGGTAGACGGTGCCGTCGTCGTTGCGGATGAGCGGGCCGACGATGCCGATGCGCTCGTCGGCGCGGATGACCTCGTGCAGCCGCTCGATCGCGCCCGGCCGCAGCGTGAGGTCGCTGTTGCACACGAGGATGTACCCGATCTCGGCACCGAGCTGGGCGGCGCCCGCATTGACGGCGGCGCCGTAGCCCGGGTTCGACTCGTCGACGATGAGCCTCGTGCCCGGTCGTGCCGCGGCGACGCGCTGCGGGGCTCCGTCGGTCGAGCCGTTGTCGGCGAGCACGAGTGCGAGGGGCTCGCGCGAGCCCTCGTCGAGCGAGGCGGCGAAGGCGTCGAGCTCGAGACCGGGGGAGTAGGTGACGACGACGACGCCGATCGCGTCGCCGTACTCAGCCTGCGCCATTCTGCGTCCCTCCCTCGCGCGCCCGCGTGTAGACCGCGGCGTGCGCCTCGGCCGCTGCGCTCCAGGTGAAGCGCGCGGCCCGCTCACGGCCGCGGCGGCCGAGCTCGCTCCGGTGGTCGTCGTCGGCGAGCAAGGCGACGATCGCGGCGCGGATCGACTCCGACGAGGGTTCAGCGTACGCGACGGCGTCACCGCCGACCTCGGGCAGGGCCAGTCGGCGGGTCGTCAGCACGGCGGCGCCGCACGCCATGGCCTCGACCACGGGCAGGCCGAAGCCCTCGCCGAGCGAGGGGTAGGCCACGAGCAGCGAGCCGCCGAGCAGCCCCGGCAGGTCGTCGCGGTCGACGTAGCCGAGCACGCGCACGCGGTCGCCCGCCTCGCGCAGCAGCTCATCGACCTCGGTATCCCACCCGCGCGCTCCCGCGAGCACGAGCACAGCATCCGCGAACCGATCGTCGAGCTCGGTGCGTGCGGCGAGCACGGCGCGGATCAGCGCGGGAACGTTCTTGCGGGGCTCGATCGTGCCGAGGAACGCGATCCAGTGCGGCGTTCCGGCGAGCGACCGGGCGCGCTCGATCTGGGCGGGGGTCGGCGGGCGGAAGACGCTCGTATCGACGCCGTGGTGGGCGACGGCGCACGCGGCGGCCCGCGGGCCGACGAAGCGCTCGAGCTCGCTGCGCGTGGCGGCGCTCGGCACGATGCACGCCGCGGCGAGACGCACCGAGACGCGGCTCCAGAACCGGAAGAACACGCGCTTGACGGGGCTGTGCAGCTGCGGATCCGAGAAGAACGTGGCGTCGTGCAGCGTCACGACGACGGGCCGCCGGGCCAGCAGCGGCATCGTGTAGTGCGGCGAGTGGATGACCGCCGCGCGGTGCCGCCGTGCGAGCAGCACGAGCCCCACCTGCTCCCATAGCAGGCGCACCGCGGTGCGGGCGACCGCGGCGGGCACCGCGTGCACGCGGGCGTGCGGAGCGGCGTCGGCGATCCAGGCCGCGTCGCGCTGCTGGCACGCGATCACGAGGGGAGTGCCGAGCGCGTCGAGTGCGGGGATGAGCTGCTCGAGGTACCGGCCCACGCCGCCCACCTGAGCGGGGATCGCGGTCGCGTCGATCACGATCGGCGGCGCAGCGCTCACGGTCGACCTTTCTGCTCGGGGGGACGACCCATTATCCCGTCGCGCGCGACCCCGACGCGGCGCCGACGCTGAGCCGCGGCCCGCGCACGGTAGAGTCGTGCGGACGAACGCCGATCTGCCCCTGCCCGGGCCGGCGCTCGCTCCGGGCGCGCACCACCGGCGCAGAACCCCCGCACATCGACGAAAGATCGCACTGATGACACGAGCACTGATCACCGGAGTCACGGGTCAGGACGGCTACTACCTCAGCAAGCTGCTGCACGAGAAGGGCTACGAGGTCTACGGCCTCGTGCGTGGCCAGAACAACCCGAAGATCGAGTTCCTCGAGCGCGAGCTGCCCTTCGTGCGCATCCTCACGGGCGACCTGCTCGACCTCTCGAGCCTCATCCGCGCGCTCGACGTCGCGAAGCCCGACGAGTTCTACAACCTCGGCGCGATCTCGTTCGTGGCCTACTCGTGGGAGAACGCCATGCTCACGAGCGACGTCACGGGCAAGGGCGTGCTCAACGCCCTCGAGGCCGTGCGCCTCTACTCGGGCGACGACCCCGGCAAGGTGCGGTTCTACCAGGCCTCGAGCTCGGAGATGTTCGGCAAGGTGCAGCACGTGCCCCAGTCGGAGTCGACCCTGCTGTGGCCGCGCTCGCCCTACGGTGTGGCGAAGGTCTTCGGGCACTACATGACGATCAACTACCGCGAGTCGTACGGCATGCACGCCTCGAGCGGAATACTCTTCAACCACGAGTCGCCCATGCGCGGGCCGGAGTTCGTCACGCGCAAGATCAGCATGGCCGTCGCCAACATCGCGCGCGGCCGGCAGGAGACCATCACCCTCGGCAACACCGACGCCAAGCGCGACTGGGGCTTCGCGGGCGACTACGTCGACGCCATGTGGCGCATGCTGCAGCAGGACGAGGCCGACGACTACGTCGTCTCGACGAACGAGACGCACTCGGTGCACGAGTTCCTCGAAGTCGCCTTCGCGCACGTCGGCATCGACGACTGGCAGTCGAAGGTGCTGCAGGACCCGCGCTTCATGCGCCCTGCCGAGGTCGACCTGCTCATCGGCGACGCGAGCAAGGCGCACGAGAAGCTCGGCTGGACGCCGACCGTCTCGTTCCCCGAGCTCGTGCGCATGATGGTCGACGCCGACCTCGCACGCATCGACGCCGAATCGGCCTGATGCGCCGGGCTCTCGTCACCGGTATCACCGGGCAGACGGGCAGCTACCTCGCCGAGCTGCTCGCCGCGCACGGTTGGGAGGTGCACGGGGCCGTGCGCACCGCCGGCGAGACCGCGCCGACCGGAGCTCCCACGCTGCACGTGGCCGACCTCGCGCGCCCCGACGAGATCGCCACGGTCATCGACCGCGTACGCCCTGACGCTGTCTTCCACCTCGGCGGCCTCACCTCGGTGGCGGAATCGTGGACCGACCCCGCCGCCTACGCCGTGACGATCGGGGGGTCGACGGCGTCGATCCTCGCGACCGCGCGGCGGCTGGGGGATGCGGGGCACGAGGTGCGCGTCGTCAACGCCTCGAGCGCCGAGGTCTTCGGTCGCGCCGCCGAGCAGCCGCAGACCGCGTCCACCCCGATCGCCCCCGTGACGCCCTACGGCGCCGCGAAGGCTCTGGGGCACCGCCTCGTGAAGATGTATCGCGAGACGGGCGTGCCGGCCGCGAACGGCATCCTGTTCAATCACGAGTCGCCGCGGCGACCGCTCGCGTTCGTGACCCGCAAGATCACGCACGGCGTCGCGCTCATCGCTGCGGGGCGCGCGCCGAGCATCACGCTCGGCAACCTCGACGCCCGCCGCGACTGGGGCTGGGCACCCGACTACGCCGAGGCGCTGCGGCTCGCTGTCGACGCCCCCGGCGACTACATCATCGCGACGGGCGTGAGCCATTCGGTGCGCGACTTCGTGGCGGCCGCGTTCGCCGCGGTCGGCATCGACGACTGGCAGCAGCTCGTGCTGCAGGACCCTCGCTTCATGCGCCCCAATGACGCGCCCGAGCAGCGCGGCGACCCGGCCGCCACCGAAGCGGCCCTCAGCTGGCGCCGCACCGTCGACTTCGAGGGCATGGTCGCCGCGATGGTCGCGGCCGATCTCGCCGCCCTCGCCGACCGGGCCTAGCCGGCCGGCTGCTCGCTGGGCTCGCTCGTCGGCGACTCGCTCGGCGACGGCAGGGGTGCCGTCGGCGCGGGTGTCGGCGTCGTGGGTGACGACGGGGTCGGCGTCGGAGTGGGGCTCGCCGTCGGGGCGGGCGCCGGCTCGACCGTCGGGGCCACGGGCTCTGCGGCCCGGGCCTGCGCGACATCCCAGTACTCGTCCGTCGCCAGGATCGCCGCACGGAACGCGAGCTGCCCGCGCGAGCGGATGTAGCTGCCCCACGTGATGCGCTCCTCGAGCGTCGCCTCGCGGCCCAGGTAGTCGAGGAAGGCCTCGTTCGCGCGATTGCGCGAGGTCTCGACCGAGTTGTAGATCGCGTCGACGACCCACTTGCGGCTCTTGTCGGCCACGAGACCGGCCCAGTGCGCCTGCTCGCCCTCGCTCGCGGGGCGCCCGATGACGCGCTGGTAGAGCGCGTTGACGAAGCCCGTGTCGGTGCCGCCCGCCTTGATGTAGAACTCCTTGGTCGAGAGGAAGACCTCGAAGACGTCATCAGGGGTCAGGATGCCGCGTCGGATCCCCTCGAGCCAGCTGGCCCGCCCACCCGCGTCGGGCTCGCGATCGAGCACCGTGCGGTAGGCCTCGTCGATCTTGCGCAGCCGGTACTCGGTCGAGTTCACGAAGCCGCTCGCGACCTGCTGGCGGGGCATGCCGTTCAGGATGGCGCGCACCCAGCCCGGATACTCCCGCGAGCTCGCCGGCCGGCCCAGCACGTCGTCATAGACGGCCACGACGAAGTTGATGTGGTCCTGGGGCAGGACGGGGGAGCCGAACCAGTTGTTGAAGAACCGCCAGAAGTTGCGGTTGCCGTACGAGCTGCACGAATCGCCCGTGCCCGTGAGGTTGGCGAGGGCTGCGGTGTTGGGCGTGTAGGGGGTGTAGTAGTAGAGAGCGGCGGTCGCCTCGGAGCGGATGGTGACGCGCTTGGAGCCGCACGCGGCGTTGGGGTGGTAGCGAACGTTCGACGCGGTGCCCACCGGGAACCAGTTGAAGGTCGCGGGCAGGTCGCCGTAGCGCAGCAGTTGGCGGCCCGCCATGTAGACCTGGTTGTAGAAGCCGTAGTAGCGCGCATCGCACGGAGCCGTGTCCGGGCATCCGTACCCCATCGCGATCCTGTACTTCGTCGAGCTCGGCGCCGTCGAGGTGACGAGCGACTGCTCCTTCTGCAGCGTCACGAGCAGAACCTGGGGGTTGATGCCGCACGCCTGTGCCACCTTGAAGATGATGGTCGCCGCGGTCTCGTTGCTGGCCCCCGTGTAGCTGGCGCACGTCGAGTCGGCCGCGCGCGTGAACGTCGTCTGGCGGTAGTCGGCGAGGCACGTGTAGCCGCTCTGGCAGGTGCCGCCCTTGTCGTCGAGGAAGGCCTGGATGGCGTCGCGCGACATCGCGGACTTGTTGAAGAAGACTTCGTCGCTGATGATCAGGCCGGGGTCGAACTCCGAGCCCGAGAGTGCGGTCGCGGGCGCAGCAGGAAGCGCGATGAGCCCGCTCACCACGATCGCGGCGGCGCTCAGCATGCCGATCAGCCGTGCTCGAATCGTCACGATCCCAGACCCCCCGTCCGTCGCCGCGTTCCCGTCAACGCGAGCGGTGCCGCGGTTGGCAGACACCGAGGCGACCCTGTTAGGGTATAACGCTTTGGCGCGTCTCCCCTGCTTAACGACGATCGGGTTGCTGAGTGCGCCCCTCGATGGTCGATTATCGAATAGGGATTTCTGTGCAGTCACGACGAGATGATGAGACACCGGTCAGTGATCCTGAGCTCATCTCCTGGATCACTGATGCTGGGCATGCGGCGGCTCGTCATCGGCGCATGTACGCGCTGTCGACCGGAGCCGGATTCGGGCCGTACCTCGCGATCGTGATCCGGCTGCGCGACAAGGTACGCGAGATCGGCCCGGCCCGCACGGCGGCGCTCGCGTGGTCGATCGTGCGGGCTCGACTGAAGCGAGCGGCGTCGTGAGCGCCGTGCCGAGCTCGGTCTTCGCCCAGGCGACGGCCCAGCGGGTCGATGCGGCCCTGACGGCGCTCGGCGAGACGCCCGCGAACGGTGTCGCCGAGCGACTGGCGCGGCTCGTCGAGCTCGCCCGCCGGGCGGAGTCGACCGACGCCGTGTGGCTGCTGATCATCGCGGTGTGCGGCGCGTTCCCGCGCCAGGACGACGTTCGCGCGGTGCGGCGCGTGCTCGACCTCGTCGAGGGTCCGCGCGCCGTCCGTCGCGTTCTCGCCACCCTGCGCCCGCTCATCATCGAGTGCGGCGGTCTCGAGCGACGGCTGCAGATTCTCGATCATGTCGTCGTCGTCGACGTCGACTTCAGCGCCACCCACGAGCACAACACCGGGATTCAGCGCGTCGTGCGCGAGACGATGGCGAGCTGGGTCGGTACGCGCGCCGACGTGCACCTCGCCGCGTGGACCCGGGCCAGCTCGGCGCTGCGGGCCGTGAGCGCCGCGGAGCGGGACCGGGTCGTCGACTGGGGCTCGCCCACGCGGTTCCGCGGAGCCGAGAGCTCGGCTGCCGACGGCGACATCGTGGTTCCGTGGCGCAGCGACGTCGTCATCGTCGAGGTCCCGAGTGCCGCATCCAGCGAGCGCATGGCCGCGCTCGCGGAGTTCTCGGGCAATCGCGTGCACCTCGTCGGCTACGACACCATCCCGATCGTGAGCGCCGACATGCTGCACCCGCGCGAGGCGGAGAAGTTCGCGAGCTATCTCACCCTCGTCAAGCACTCGACGTCGATCGTCGGCATCAGCGAGTCGGCTGCTCAGGAGTTCTCGGGCTACATCTCGGCGCTGCGCTCGCAAGGAGTGACGGGTCCGCAGGTGAGCTCCTGCGCACTGCCGGCCGAGCTGACCGCCGCGAGCGAGATCGTCGACGATCCCGCCGACGACCGCATGCTCGTGCTCTCGGTGGGCAGCCACGAGGCGCGCAAGAACCACCGGGCTCTCCTGTTCGCCTCTGAGGTGCTCTGGCGCGAGGGATTCGAGTTCGAGCTCGCGCTCGTCGGTCGCGGCAGCGCCGAGTACATCGGCGCATTCGATGCCGAGATCGCCCGCATGGTCGCCCGCGGGCGCCCGATCACGGTGCGGCGCGACGCCGGTGACGAGGAGCTGGCCGAGTTCTATCGCCGCGCGCGGGTGATGGTCTTCCCCTCGCTGCACGAGGGCTACGGCCTCCCGGTCGCCGAGGCGCTGTCGCGCGCGACCCCCGTGATCACCACGGCCTACGGCAGCACCGCCGAGATCGCGCGTGATGGTGGATGCCTCGTGATCGATCCGCGCGACGACGACAGTCTCGTCGACGCTCTGCGCTCGGTGCTCGCCGACGATTCGCTCGTCGAGCGACTGCGGGACGAGGCGCGCCGCCGCCCCGAGCGCACGTGGAAGCAGTACGCCGACGAACTCTGGGCGGCGATGATCCAGGCCTCGCCCGCGGGCTCGGCGGGGGGTGCCGCATGACCGCGTCGACAGCCGTGATGCACCGAGCGCGATCGCGTGACGAGCGAGTCGCGCTGCTCTGCCGACTGCTCGGAGGCTCCCGTGCGGACGACCGCGAGAGCGGCGTGACCCCGGTTGACCCGGCCGCGGCACTGGCCGAGCTGCTCGACCACGATCCTTCGCCGTCGCGGATCTGGCTGACGATCGCCGTGTTGACGAGCACGCTGCCCCCCTCGGCCGACGTGGTCGCGTGGCGCCGTCGCGTGCGGCTCGACGGCCCCGCTGCACTCCTGGCCCTCCGGCCCGCCCGACGGCTGCGGAGGCGCGCGGTGAGTGTCATCGAGGGCGGTGTCGTCGTCGATGTGCATCACACCGCTCGTACCGATCTGGAGACGGGTATCCAGCGCGTGGTCGTCAACGTCATGCGGCAGTGGACGGCCGCCGAACGGCAGATGACCATCGTCGGCTGGCTGCCGGGCGATGAGGGCTTCGAGCTGCTCGGCGATCGGTGGGATCAGGCGCAGGCGTCGTCGCGCACGACGAGCTCGACCCGTCCGGTGGTCGTGCCGTGGCGATCGACCTACGTTCTTCCCGAGCTCGCGGTCGAGGCCGACCGCCTCGACCGGGTGCAGTCGCTCGCTCAGTACAGCGGATCCGCCACGGCCGTCGTCGGCTATGACTGCGTTCCCCTCACCGTGCCCGAGACGGCGGGCGGGGGGATGCGCGGAGCATTCGCTCGCAACCTGGCTGCGGTGGCCTGGTTCGACCGCGTCGCGACCATCTCCGAAGCCGCGGCTGTCGAGTACCGCGGGTGGGCGCGCATGGTCGAGGCCGCCGGTATCGAGGGGCCGCAGATCTCAGCGGTCGTGCTCGCCGACGAGTCGGTGCCGAGCGACGCCGATGTCGCGTCGATCCAGGGAATCGTGCGTGCCGGGCACCCTCTCGTGCTGTGCGTCGGCAGCCATGAGCCGCGCAAGAACCACCTCGCCGTGTTGCACGCGGCCGAGCTGGTGTGGCGCGAGGGCCTCGACTTCGACCTTCTCTTCGTCGGCGGCAACGCGTGGAACTCCGCCCGCTTCCTGGAACGCCTCACCGAGCTGCAGCGCGCCGGGCGATCTGTGCGCAGCCTGCGCCGCGTCGACGACGCGACGCTCGCCGCGCTCTACCGCCGGGCATCCTTCTCGGTGTTCCCCTCCGTGAACGAGGGCTACGGGCTGCCGATCGTCGAGTCGCTCGCGCTCGGCACTCCCGTCATCACCTCGGGGTTCGGCAGCATGCGCGAGATCGCGACCTCAGGATCGGTCCTCGTCGACCCGCGTGACGACCGCTCGATCGCCGACGCGATCGCCGGTCTTCTGCGCGACGAAGAGCGTCGCGAGACGCTCGCCGAGGAGGCCCGCTCACGCGGAGTGCGGAGTTGGGAAGCCTACGCCGATGAACTATGGTCGTTCATGGTCCACGGGGGTCACGGTCGCACCGGTCCTCAGTCGAACTCAGGAGTGTCATGAAGCTGTTCGTGCAGGTTCCGTGTCTCAACGAGGAGCAGACACTTCCCTCGGTGCTCGCCACCATCCCGAAGCAGATCGACGGCATCGACGAGATCCACATCCTTATCATCGATGACGGATCGACCGACCGCACCGTCGAGGTGGCGCGCGAGCTCGGGGTCGAGCACTTCGTGCACCACGTGCGCAACATGGGGCTCGCCCGCTCGTTCCGCGACGGCGTTCACTACGCCCTGCTCAACGGCGCCGACATCATCGT
Organism: Microcella humidisoli; assembly: GCF_024362325.1. NCBI lineage: Bacteria > Bacillati > Actinomycetota > Actinomycetes > Micrococcales > Microbacteriaceae > Microcella > Microcella humidisoli. The sequence goes on along the minus strand of NZ_CP101497.1, from coordinate 539,576 downwards.
CAACACCGATGGCGACAACCAGTACCCGCAAGACCGGATCCCCGACCTCGTCGCCCCGATCGTGGCCGGTGAGGCCGACATCGTCATCGGCGACCGGCAGACGCACACGATCGAGCACTTCTCGTGGTTCAAGAAGCGCCTGCAGAAGCTCGGCAGCACGGTCGTGAACCTCGCGGCGAGCACCGACCTGCCCGATGCCGCGAGCGGGTTCCGCGCCTACTCGCGCGACGCGCTCATCAAGCTCAACATCGTCACGCAGTTCAGCTACTGCATGGAGACGATCATCCAGGCGGGCAACAAGCGTCTGCGCATCGGCAGCGTGCCCATCGACACCAACCCGAAGACGCGCGAGTCCCGGCTGTTCTCGAGCATGGGGCAGCACGTCACGAAGTCGGCCCAGGCCATCCTGCGCAGCTACATCATGTTCAAGCCCTTCGCGTTCTTCGCGGTCATCGGCTCGTTCATGTTCATCGGGGCGATGGTGCCCTTCGTTCGCTACCTCATCCTCATCTGGGTCTTCGGCGACGACGCCGGCCAGCACCTGCAGTCGCTCATCCTCGGTGTCGCGCTGCTCATCGGCTCACTGCTCTCGTTCGCGCTCGGCGTGCTCGCCGACCTCCAGCGCACCAACCGCGTGCTGGCGGAAGAGTCGCTCGAACGCTTGAAAGAGATGCAGTACGGCATCGTTCGCACCGGAACCTCGATTGGATAAGGCGCAGCGGGTCGCGCACGTCGAGGCCCTGCCGTTCGAGCGCACCGTCGCCGGGCGGGTCGGGGTCTTCGCCGGGCTCTGGCGCGCCATCCGCGACGTCATCGCGCGCCGCGAGCTGCTGGGCCTGCTCGTGCGCCGCGAGCTCAAGGCCCGCTACAAAGACAGCTCGCTGGGGTTCCTGTGGAGCCTCATCAAGCCGCTCACGATGCTGCTCATCTACTTCGTGGCGATCGGCCAGTTCCTCGGTGCCGCGCGCGCCATTCCCGACTTCGCGATCTTCGTGTATGCCGGGCTCACGCTCTGGGCCCTGTACAGCGAGATCGTCGTCACCGGCACCCAGTCGATCCTCTCGAACGCCGGCCTCATCAAGAAGGTCTACCTGCCGCGCGAGATCTTCCCGCTCGCCGCGACCGGGTCGGCGTTCGTGAACTTCGGCGTGCAGTTCCTCATCCTGATCGTCGCCGTCGTCGCGCTCGGCCAGTTCCCGATCTCGTGGAACCTGCTCTACATCCCCGTCGCCGTCGCGATCGCCGCCGTCTACGGCGTCGCGCTGGCCCTCCTGCTCTCGGCCGTCAACGTGTACCTCCGCGATATCCAGTACCTCGTCGAGGTCGGGCTGCTGGTCTTCTTCTGGGCCTCCCCGATCGTGTACTCGTGGTCGTTCGTCGTCGAGGCGGGCGAGCGCTCTGATCTGCCGTGGCTCGAGAGCACGTACCTCATCAACCCGATGTCGACCGCGATCCTGGCGTTCCAGCGGGGAATCTGGGCCGCCGGCTCCGAGGAGCGCGTGCTCGGCGGCGTCACCGTGCCGCCCCAGCCGTGGCCCGCCGACCTCGACCTGCGACTGCTCATCACCTTCGTCGTCGGCCTCGTGCTCGTCGTCGTGGCGCAGCGAGTGTTCTCGCGCCTGCAGGGCAACTTCGCACAGGAGATCTGATGGCCACCGCATCCACGATCGTGCGCGTCGACGGCGTCGCCAAGCGCTTCGTCATTCGCAAGGAGAAGTCGCTCAAAGAGCGCCTCGTCAACTTCGGCCGCTCGAACCAGCACAAAGACGACTTCTGGGCGCTCGACGAGGTGTCGTTCGAGGTGCCGATCGGCGCCTCGGTCGGCCTGCTCGGCGCGAACGGCTCGGGCAAGAGCACCCTGCTCAAGGTCATCGGCGGCATCATCGAGCCCACGCGCGGCGCCGTCGAGCGCCGCGGCCGCGTCGCCGCCCTGCTCGAGCTGGGCGCGGGCTTCCACCCCGACCTCACGGGGCGCGAGAACGTGTACCTCAACGGCTCGATCCTCGGCCTCTCGCGCAAGCAGACCGACCGCTACTTCGACTCGATCGTCGACTTCGCCGAAGTGCACGACTTCATCGACACGCAGGTGAAGTTCTACTCGTCGGGCATGTACGTGCGGCTCGCCTTCGCGATCGCCGTGCACGTCGACCCCGACCTGCTGCTCGTCGACGAGGTGCTCGCCGTCGGCGACGAACGGTTCCAAAAGAAGTGCATGGACAAGATCCGTGAGTTCCAGCAGGAAGGGCGCACGATCCTGTTCGTGAGCCACTCGGCCGATCAGGTGACGCGCGTCTGCGACCGCGCCATCGTGCTCTCGCACGGTCGCGTCGTCTTCGACGGCGACACCACGGGCGGCATCGCCGCGCTGCGCAGCTCGTTCTAGCGGGGCGGTGCCGGCCGGCGCCCGGGACGCCGCGCCATCACGGCGCGCAGCGGCGCCGTGATGCGCCACGACGTGCTGCGCTCGAGCTCGAGGGCGCGCGTGCGCCAGTCGACGGGGTCGGGCTCGGGGGCGGCTCCGGACTGCTCGACGAGCAGCGTCAGCGCAGAGAGCCGTGCGAGTTCGTCGCGCAGCGGCGCCGCGACCGGCAGCTCGGCGGGCGCGGGGTACGCACCAGGGATGTCGGGGTCGCGGCCGGCGAACACCGCGGCCACCGCATCCCACCACGATTCGGCGTGTGCGACCGCCGCGGGCCGCGATCGCGAGAGGTGCGCGGCGATCGTGCCGCGCTCGGCCCACGCCGCCTCGACGAGTCGGACGGCGTGCCCCGTGCCGAGGGCCGTGAGCGGTGCGCACCAGGTCGAGAGGCCGTGGTGCGCGAGCAGGCCCTGCATCTTCTGCTGCGAGTAGAGCTCGGGCCAGAGGGCGACGCAGGGCACGCCGCCCGCCAGGGCGAACACCGCGCCGTGGTAGCGGCTCGTGACGCACAACGCGGCGGCGCGGGTCAGTGCAGCGGTCGTGCGGGCATCCTGCACGGGGATCGAGCTCACGCCGTCGAGGTCGGCCAGGGCATCGGCGATGGCGTCGTCGGCCAGCGACCGCGCCGGATCGATCGAGCCCTCGTGGCGCAGCAGCACGACCGGCAGCCCTGAGGCGCGCGCGATCGCGGTGACGAGACCGCGCAGGTCGTCGAGCAGCTGGCGATAGCCCAGGGTGCCCGCCGCGGGCGAGAAGCTCACGGCAACGAAGCCGCCCGGCTCGAGCCCGTGCCGGCGGGCGACCGCCGTGTCGGGCTCATCGGCGGTGCCGAGCAGCGTGGCGTCGTCACCCGTTTCGACGACGGTGGCGTGCGGGGCGAGCGAGCGTGCGAGGGCGAACGAGCCGGGTTCGCGCGCGGCCGCGAGGCGCGCCCCCTCGAGCAGCGTGGCGACGAGCGCGGCGTCGCCGTCGTCGAAACGCGGGCCGAGACTCTGCCCGCCGATCACGAGCGGGATGCCATGGTGCGCGGCCATCGCGCCGACGGCCGAGCGCTCGGCGAGGTGCTCGGCATAGAGGGTCGTGATGTTGCCGCCGCCCGTGATGAGCACGCCGTCGGCGGCCGCGACGGCGTCGATGACCCCGCGGGCCGGGTCGTCGGTGGGCAGGGCGTCGTCGTCGCCGGCGAGCAGGGCCAGCACGCGGTCGTGGCGGCGCATCACCGCGTCGTGGGCGAGCCCCGCGAAGCCGATGCGTTCGACGCTCTCGACCCCGTACCGGTGCCGTGTGTCGCGCGGGTCGCGCGAGAGGAGTACGAGGTCGGCCTCGAGCCGCCGGCGCAGCTGCGCGATCGCCGCTTCGGCCATCGCCTCATCGCCGACGTGCAGCGTGCTGCTCGCCCCGACGTCGCCGACGAGCAGGATGTGGCGACGCGGCGACAACGGCATGGACTCCATCGTGCCACGCGGTCGCGATCAGTCGAGGCGGCGGCGCCACGAGCGGTTGCGCGCCGCCGCGAAAGCGCTCGTGACGAACAGCAGGAGTCCGCCCTCGAACAGCAGGTAGCTCTCGGTCATGCTCGTCGTCGCGAGCAGCACGAGCGTGAGCGCCGGCCACACGTACACGGTGCTGCGGCGGTCGCTCGCGACCAGCCAGGCCCGCACGAACGCGAGCCCGAGCGCGGCGACGAGCACGATGAGCCCCGCGAGCCCGAGCTGCAGCCAGATGTCGCCGTAGGCGTTGAGCGCGGAATCGGGCTGGAACCCGCTGCTCGACCGCACGCTCGAGAAGGGGTAGACCTCCGTGGGCCAGGGCCCCACCCAGCCCCAGCCGAGCACCGGCTGCTGGTCGATGAGCGCACGCACCGAGCCCCACACGCTCGTGCGCACCGCGACGTCGGCCGCGGCATCCACGACCGAGATGAGCGCGCTGCGGAAGACCCACGCGATGAGCGCGAACACCGCGGCGGCCACGAGCAGCGCGCTCTGCGTCGCGCGACGGGCGAGGGGCTGCTGGCGACGGATGACGACGAGCGCGAGGCCGGTGACGAGCACGGCGAGCAGGACGAGCAGGGAGACGGGGGAGCGCGCGAGCACGATCGTGGCGGCCGCGAGCGTGAGCGAGTAGGCCGTGAGCGCCCGCGACACCGAGCGCGTGCGGAACTCGATCCAGAAGCTCAGCACTGCGAGCGCGCCGAGGAAGCCCAGGGCGTTGCGCGTGCCCGCGAGCCCCTGCACGGGGCCCCCGAGCGCCAGATCGCCCGTGATGCCGATCCAGGTGAAGGGCGTGTCGAGGATCACGCCGCTGAGGATCTCGAGCACGAAGGATGCGGTGAGGATCACGCGGAGCGCGTTTCCCACGGCGCGCACGAGCTGGATGAGGTCGCGAACGAGGGCGATGTACACCCCGAGGAACCCGAAGGCGAGGGCGTAGGCGATGCCCCCCACGGTTGCCCACGTGTACTGGCTCCAGATGATGCTGACGGTGAGCAGCGAGAACAGGGCGAGCAGCGAGAGCGGCAGTACGCCCCGCCACTCCGTGCGCTCGGGCTGGCTCGCGAGCGACGCCGAGGCGAGCACGACGAGCGCGGCGATGATCGCGATCGTTCCCGGCCACCCGACAAGCGCGCGCACGGCGTGCGTTACGAGGGCGACGCCGACGATGGCCTCGGTCAGCGCCTGGGTGACGCGGGGCGACCCGAGCAGGGTGCGAGCGGCGGCCAGGGCATCCGGCTTCATCGCGCCCTCGCGGCGGTGACGGCGGCCCGGTGCATCGTGCGATGCCCGCGCGAGGCGACCGCGAGCCAGACCAGCAGGACCATGCCGGCCTCGATGAGCAGCCGTGACTCGGCGAGACTGTGCACGAGCAGCACCGCGAGCAGCAGCGCCGGCAGCAGGCGCAGCGTCGGGGTCTCGGTGCTGTCACGGGGGGAGTCGACCGACCAGGCGAGCGTGCGCACGCCCGTCGTGATCACGAGGATGCCGAACACGACCACCCCGACGACGCCCAGCTGCAGCCACACATCGAGCCAGGCGTTGTGCGCCTGCAGGTAGGCGACGCCGCGGATGACCGCGAGGTCGTCGAAGGGCTCGACCCAGGGAGCCCAGTAGCTGACCCAGCCCCAGCCGAGAACGGGACGCTGCTGTGCCAGCTCGATGACGGCGGCCCAGATGTCGAGCCGCCCGGTGAGGTCGTCGCTGCGCCCCAGCAGAGCCAGCAGGGTCTCACGGCCCGCGATCGCGGCGGCCACGATGCCCGCGACGACGCCCGTCGCGACGCCGTAGACGACGAGCTGGCCGCGCAGCGAGAAGCGGCGCGCGAGCAGCACGATGACGAGCACCGCAGCCGCGCCGACGGCGCACACGATGACGGTCGACGAGCGGGTGAGACCGAGGGTGAGCACGGCGGCGCCGAGCCAGCCCCAACCCGCCGCCCGCCCGACCCGCCGCTCGGCGAGCTGGATGCCGAACACGATGACGCCGAGCAGCGCCGCGAAGGCGAGCAGATTCGCGTTGCCGGGGATGCCCTGGATGCGGCCGCCCTCGAAGAGCAGCGCGCGCGACCAGTAGAAGGCGCGCGGCACGGGTTCGTCGTAGTCGACCCAGAGCGGCAGCACGGGCCGCTGCAGCACGGCCGCGACGACGAGCTCGAAGGCGAGCGAGAGACCGAGGATCCACCGCAGGGCCACGCCGAGCGCGCGCAGCACCTGGTCGAGCGGCACCGTGTGCGCGAGCACGACCCCGACGAGCATCGTGGCGAGGGTGAGCGGGATGCCGATCGCTGAGGCGGAGGGGTACGCCGACCACACGATCGACAGGGTCACGACCCCGGCGAACACCCCCAGCGCGATCGGGATGCGCCGCAGGTCGACACGCTGACCGATCGCGATGGCGACCCACCCTGCGATGATGAGGGCCACGACGACACCCCAGCCGTACCAGCTGATTGAGTAGCGCCAGGCGTCTCCCGCGAGCAGCGTGAAGAACGTGACTGCGGCGAGGGCCACGCGCCGGTCGCGGAGCCAGGACATGACCGTCAGCCTACCGGCGCGCCGCTGATCGGCGGTGTGGGACGATTCTCTCGGCGCACCGCGATGCGCCGCGGGTGCGAGCCTCCCCCTGACCCCGTCGCACCCCGAGGAGGACCCGGTGGCATCGTTCGTGCGGCGCATCAGCGCTCCCTTCCGCGGGTACATCAACCGTCGGTTCGCCGCGGTGCACGACCACCTCGCTCGCGTCGAGAGCCTCGTCGAGGCGCAGTCCGCCGCCCGCCTGGAGCGCGAGCTCGCCGAGGTGCGCGAGGTGAATCAGGCGCTCCTCGACTCGGTGCAGGTGCTCGGCGAGTCCGTGGCCCGCTTGCGCGATGAGGTGCGCTCCGCCGCGCAGGCCTCGCCGACTCCGGCCGATCTCGGGTCGTCCGCCGACGGCCGCTGAGATGCCGATGTCGGTGCACGTCGATCTGCGCTGCCTCCAAGATCCGACGCATCCCGAGCGGGGCATCCCGACCTACACGGCACAGCTCGCCGTCGCGACCGAGGCGGCGCGCGCGCATCGCGATCTCCTGTGGGTTCTCTCCGCCGATGGCCCGGTTCCCCGGGGGGCTCGTGACCTGCTGCACTCGGGGCGCGTCGTGCGCGACGACGACCACGCGGTGCGCGACGGCGCTGACGTGCTGCACATCACCTCACCCTTCTACGGACTGCCCGCGCGCATCGAGCCCGCGCCCGCCCGGTACCGCGCCACGGTTGCGACGCTCTACGATCTGATCCCCCTGCGGTATCCCGAGGTGTACCTGTCGAGCCGGCACATGGTGGCCGCGTACCGTTCACGGCTCGAGCTCGTGCGGCAGGCCGACCGCGTTCTCAGCATCTCTCGGGCGACGACGCGCGACGCTATCGACCTCGCCGGCATCGATCCCGGCCGGATCGTGACGATCGGCGCGGGCGTCTCGGCCGACCATGTTCCGGCGAGCGACCCGTCGGTGGCGTACGACGGTGCGCGGGCGGCGCTCCCCGACGTGCGCCCCGGCTTCGTGCTCTACACCGGCGGCTGGGACTTCCGGAAGAACCTCGAGGGGCTGCTGCAGGGGTACGCCCAGCTTCCGCGAGCGCTGCGTGCCCAGCATCAGCTCGTGATCGTGTGCAGCTTGCAGCCGCAGCAGCGCGAGCACCTCGAGCACATCGCCCGTGATCTCGGCGTCATCGACGACTTTCTCCTGACGGGCTACGTGTCCGATGCGGTGCTCATCGCGCTCTATCAATCGACGGCCCTGTTCGTCTTCCCCTCGCTCTTCGAGGGTTTCGGCCTGCCCGTCGCCGAGGCGCTCGCCTGCGGAGCCCCGTGCATCGTCGCCGACACATCCTCGCTCGTCGAGATCGTGCCCGACCCCGCCGGGCGATTCGATCCCGGGGATGCCCGCTCGATCGCCGATCGCATGGCCGCGGCTCTGACCCCGGGCGCCCTGCGCGATGATCTGCTCGAGCTCGCCGCGACGCAGCGCTACTCGTGGCACGACGTCGCGGGGCGCACCTTGCAGGCCTACGACGAGGCCGCGCCGCGGCGGCGCGCACCGCTCGCGGCCCGTCCGCGTTGCCGAATCGCGCTCGTGAGCCCGATGCCGCCCGTTGCGAGCGGTGTCGCCGACTACTCGGCGCGGTTGCTGCCCGAGTTGGCGCGTCACGCCGACGTCGATGTCTTCGCCCAGGCCGGCGCCGACCCGATCGAGGTCGAGGGAGTGCGCTGTTTCGCGGCGGCGGCGCTGCCGGCGGTGCGCGCCGCGCAGGGCGAGTACGACGACATCGTCTACAGCATCGGCAACAGCGAGTACCACTACGAGGTCTTCGCGCAGGCGCGCCGCCATCGGGGCGGTACGGCCCTGCTGCACGACGTCGCCCTGCAGGGCGTGCTGCGGCTCGCGCGAACCCGGCGCCCCGACATCGTCGACGTGGATGCCCTGATCGCGCTCGAGGCGCTCGAGGCGGGCGACCTCGTCATCGAGCACGCCGGCTACCCGGCGCACCGATCGCCCGACTACGCCGACCTCAACCGCCCCCTCGTGCGCTCGATCGCCCGGCGGGTCGATCGCCTGCTCGTGCACTCACGCTTCGCCGCCTCCCTCGCCCGCCTCGAACTCGCCCCGGGTGATCGCGCTGATGTTCAGACGGTCGCCTTCGCGCACCGCACGATGCCCGCCCCCGCCGAAGGCCCGCGCGATGCCGTCGTCTCGATGGGCATCCTCAGCTCGGTCAAGCAATCGGTCGAGGTCTGGGAGGCCTTCCTCCTCGCCGCGACCCGGCACCCTCATCTCGTGTTCGCCCTCGTGGGGGAGAACCACCTCGATCAGCAGACGCTCGACCGACTTCAGGAGCGCGCTCGAACCACCGGCGTCGCCGGGCGCGTCATCGCGACCGGACGCGTCAGCGACGCGCAGTACAACGCGTGGCTGGCACGGGCGATGGTCGCCGTGCAGCTGCGAGCCACGTCGCGGGGCGAGAGCTCGGCCGCGGTCGCTGACTGCTTCGCCGCGGGTGTTCCCGTCATCGTCTCGGCACTCGGGTCGGCACTCGAGCTCCCGCCCGGTTCGGTGGTGCGGATTCCCGTCACGACACGACCCGATCGCATCGCCGCAGAGATCGATGACGTCATCTCCGACCCGATCCGTCGTCAGACGTTGGGTTCTGCGGCGAGGAGTCATGCTGTTGCGCACGACTTCGCGAGGGCGGCGCGCGACATCCTGATCGCCGGTGGAGCGGATCTGTCAGGCGTCGTCTCGCGCACGGGGTGAGGCGGTCGCGCCGGACCGGCGTGCTCCGATGCGGCGCAGGGGGGCGGTGAGGCGCCACGATCGCGACGCGCGCATCGCCGCGAGCTCGAGTTCGGCGAGCCGCGCTCGGTGCTCCGCGGCGGCGATCCGTGCCTCGCTGTCGTCGCGCTGCGACGACAGGTCGGCGTGCCGCTCGCGAGTCCGTTCGAGCTCGGCGTGATCGAGCTCGATGCGATCGGCCAGCTCGCGCACGAGCGAGGCGGCGGCGCGCGCGATCGTCGCGACGAGTGCGGGCTCGATGCGAGCATCCACCGCCCCCTCGACGCTCGGGACCCTCCCAGCCGGGCCGTTCGCGTGCTTCTGCCGCAGCAGCGAGAGATTGCGGTGCCAGAGCACCGCCGAGTACTGCGTGGTCGTTGAGGCGGACTGCTCGTGGGAGCAGTGCGCATCGCGAACCGAGCGGAACCGCAGGCCGCGCGCAAGCAGGGTGCTGCACAGATCGACGTCGACCCACATGACGGGGTAGAAGCGGGGGTCCATGCCTCCGACGGCGTCCCACATCGCCGTGCGCACGAGCATGCCGCGACTGCCCACGTAGGCGAAGCCCTCGAGCCGGTCGACGTCGTCGAGAGGCGTGTCGACCTCCGGGTACCAGCCCGAGAACTCCCACGCGTCGTCGCGGTCGGCCCCGACGGTTCGCGCGACGACCAGGCCGTCGCGCATCACCATGGGTGCAACGAGGGCGAGCCCGGGGTCGTCGGCCAGCGCCGCGCGCAGAGCGCTGAGGCAGCCGGGGTCGAGCACCATGTCGTCTTGCACCAGCCAGAGCTGCTCGGCGCGCACGAGCGACCGGCCGAACGCGAGGCCTCCAGCCCAGCCGAGGTTGAGGCCTGCGTGCACGACCGCGACGCGCGGGTCGAGCGTCGTCGGTGACGATGTTTCCGCGTTGACGATGACGAGCACGGCGAGTCGGGCGTCGCCCTGCTGGTCGACAAGCGACGCGACGGCGCGCGCCAGTCGGGTCGGACTCGCGCCGAGCGTCGGGATGAGGGCGACGACGTCAGGGTGGTCGTCGAGGGTGACGAGCACGCCGTTCAGGTGATCGGCAGGTGCGCCCGCACGTCGACGGGAATCTCCGGGGCGTCCCACGGCAGCAGCAACCGATCGGGCGACTCGTGGTGGTACGCCTCGGTCGGAAAGTTGATGAGGTACGCCTCGAGCGAGCTGACGTTCACCGACAGGTGCCAGACGAACTGCGGGATCGTCACCTGGCGAACACCGCGGTCAGAGAGCACGAGGCGCATCGACTGGCCGTGCGTGGGCGAATCGGCCCGCGAATCGTAGAGGAACAGAATGACCTCGCCCGAGATGATCGTGTACCGGTCTCGTTTGCGCTCGTGCAGGCCCCATCCCTTGACCTGTCCCGGGCGCACCGAGAACTGGTAGGCGTAGATGATCGGTTCGTCCCAGTAGTCGTTGAGGTCTTCGTAGATCTCGAACACCGAGCCGCGATGATCGACGTGATGGGGCGTGGAGCGGATGCGCACGCCCTCGATCGTGCGGGTGATCGGAGCCCCGTCTTTCGTGACGGTCTGCGTGTCTCGCGTACCCGCGGTGAGGCTCGGATCGGTCATGGTGTGCTCCTCGCTCGTCCTCTCGCTCGACCCTGCCACCGTATCGGTCCGAGCGGCAGCGCGTGCTACTGCGGTTCAGCGGGGCGCGGGTAGTCGTAGACGTTGCGCACGCGACCGCTGTGCACGTAGTAGGTGTTGCCGTTGTACGTCACCTGGTACCACAGTCGGGCGCTGTACCGGGCGATCAGCCGCGTGCCCTCGGGCACCCCGCGCAGGGGAATGCGCCCGGCGTATCGATAGAGCACCGCTGTCTGGGTCGTGACGAGATTCGCTGAGGAGTAGGTCGCTCGATCGACGACGTTGCCGTTCAGGTGTTCATAGACGATCTGGCCGAGGATGCGCACGCCGTATCCCGAGGCGTTCTGGCTGCCGATGATCGAGATCGCGTAGCGGGTCTCGGGGCCGTAGACGATCGCGGCGTCGGCTTCGATCATGCCGGAGGTGACCCACAGCTGCCCGGTCTTGTTGGCCACGGCGACCCCGACGGGAACGCCCGAGGGAACGCGGTGTCGCCAGAGCTGCGTGAGCAGCAGGTCGCGCAGATGGTCGGCCTGCGGGTCGGCCAGAAGCGAGTCGGTCTCGAGCCGGTGCAGCATGAGCGAGACGTTCGAGGTGGTCGTGCGCTTGGTGTCGAAGTAGCGGCCCGTCATCGAGCGCCCCTGATAGACCGAGTGGATGAAGCCGTCGTAGGCGAGCGTGTCGTTGATGCGCTGGTTGCCGATCTTCGCCACGAGATCCCAGTGGCAGAGGTTGTCCGAGATGTGGATCATGACGCGCAGGCACGATCCGATCGAGACACCCGACCGGGTCGCGGTCGAGAGGCTGAGGGCTTTCCGCTCGATGCGATCGAGAACGGCGTAGGCGGCGAAGAGCTTCATGACGCTCGCCGGCTCCTGCTGCCGCATGGCGTCGATGTGCACTTCGCGATCGAGGCCGCCGATCTCGCGCACGCTCACCGAGTACCGACCGGGGAGGCTCGCCATGCGCGCGACGAGCGCGGCGCGCAGTGCGCTCTCGGACTCGAGCGCCTCGGCGCTGAGTGCGGGCGACGTGACGGCGATCTGCTGCGGCGCAGACTCGCCGGCGGCATTCACGGCGACGACCCTGACGAGCATCGGGGTGCCGCTCTGAACGCCGAAGGTGTACCGGGTGACCGGCCCGATCGGATCGCGCTGCGTGACCCACGTCGTTCCCTCGTCGCGACTGATCGCGATGCGGTAGTCGAGGATCGCGCTCGAGCCCGCCGAGCTGGGACTCTGCCAGGTGAGCGTCATCGTGCGGGCGCCGATGAAGCGAGCGTCGAGCGAGCGCGCCTCGCTCGGTGCTCCGCTCGGCACCGCCGCGGGAACGGACGTCGGCTCGGGCGGGGTCGTCACGAGCACCTGCACGCCCACGCTCGCGGCGCCGTCGGCGACGACCTGCACGCGCCAGATCCAGCTGGCGTCTGCGGGCATCGTCGCCGTCGCGCCCGTCGTGGGGGTGACGGGGTCCGGATGCTCGAGCCACGTCGCTCCGCCGTCGGCGCTCCACGACACCACGTAGTCGAGCACCACGGCATCGGTCGCCGGAGCGAGCCAGGCGAGGGTGACCACGCGCTCCGCGTCGAGGGCCGCACTGAGCTCGACCACCTCGAGCACGGGTGTGGGGGCCACGTCGATCGGCGGCTCTGCGGGTTGCGCGTGCGCACTCGGCACAATGCTCAGCGCCGTGACCAGCGCGAGGGCGAGCGCCGTCGCTGGCACCCGCCAGAATCCCGTTCGTGTGCCCATCGAGCACGCCCCCTGTCGATGCGCGCCCCCCGACGCGCTCGCTCTACGCTAACCCGGACCCGTCGAGAAGTCGATCAGCCCGCCGCGGGGACGTCACACGAAGGCGCCGACCCCCGTGATGGCGCGGCCGACGATGAGGCTGTTCATCTCGCGCGTGCCCTCGTAGCTGTAGAGGGCCTCGGCGTCGGCGTGGAAGCGCGCGACGTCGTAGTCGAGCACGATGCCGTTGCCGCCGAGCAGCTCGCGACAGAGCCCGACGGTCTCGCGCATCGCGGTCGTGGCGAAGGCCTTCGCGAGGGAGGCGTGCTCGTCGCGCTGAACGCCGTCGTCGAGCATCTGTGAGACGCGCGTGCACAGGGCGATGCTCGCGGTGATGTTGCCGAGGCTGCGGCTGAGCAGGTCCTGCACGAGCTGGTGGTTCGCGATGGGCTTGCCGAACTGCTCGCGGCTCGTCGCGTACGCGACCGCTGCTTCGTAGGCCCCGATGGCCGTGCCGACAGCAGCCCAGGCCACTTCGGCGCGTGTCAGGCGCAGCACCGCGGCCGTGTCGCGGAACGAATTGGCGTTCTGCAGGCGGTGGGACTCGGGCACGCGCACGTTCTCGAGCGTGATGTCAGCGTTCTGCACGATGCGCAGTGCCTGCTTGCGCTCGATCTTCGTGGCCGTGTAGCCGGGCGTGCTCGTGGGCACGATGAATCCCTTGACCTGCCCGTCCTCCGTGCTCTTGGCCCAGATGATCGTGATGTCGCTCCAGGTCGCGTTCCCGATCCAGCGCTTGCTGCCGTTCAGCACCCAGTCGTCGCCGTCGCGGGTCGCGGTCGTGCGCAGACCCTGCGCCGAGTCGCTGCCCGAGAGCGGTTCGGTGAGGCCGAACGCACCGATCACCTCGCCGCTCGCGAGCTTCGGCAGCCACTCGGCGCGCTGCTCGGCCGAACCGGCGACGCCGATGGACCCCATCGCCAGCCCGTTCTGCACGCCGACGTACGTCGCCACGCTCGCGTCGACGCGGGCGAGCTCGAGTGCCGTCCATCCGCCGTAGACGGCGCTGTAGTCTCCCGCTTTCGTCTCGGCCCACAGGTTGCCGAACACCTGCTGCTGGTGAAGCCCGGGCAGAATCTGCCGGGGGAACTCGGCGCGATCCCAGTAGTCGTTGACGACCGGCTTCACCTCCGACTCCAGGAAGGTGCGCAGGCGCTCGAGCGCCTGCTTCTCGTGGTCGGCGAGCAGGGCCTCGAAGCCGTAGAAATCGCTGATGAGCGTCGGGAAGGTCATGATCGCCACGCTAGGACACCGCGATGGGGTGCCGCGGGTTTTCAGCGTTCCTGCGCGGCTCAGTGGGGGGTCAGGCGCGCATTCTTTGTCGAGAGGCCACGAACCGCATCGGGTCGCGGCTGTCGAGGTCGCACCGCCTCAGACGGCGGGCAGCGTGCGGGTGGCCACGGTGACCGAGGTTCCCGTGTACCCGTTGTTCACGGCAGCGACACGCAGCAGGTATGCGCGGTCGGGAATGCGGCCGCTCACGGTCGCTATCGTGTCCGTGCTGATGCCGTCGCTGAAGGTGTACCAGGTCTTGCCGTTGTCGCCGGAGTACTGGACGCGGTAGTCCTTCACGGGTGTCGAACCCTGCCACGCGGGTGCCGTCCAGCTCAGGGACATGGTCGTCGACGTGGTGCCGGTGACCGTGAGCCCCGTCACGGCACCGGGTGCCGCCGAGAGCGTCTTCGCGGTGACCTTCGTGTAGGCGCCGGTGTAGGCGCTGTTCACGGCGGCGACGCGCAACAGATAGGTGCGGTTCGACAGGCGCCCGCTGACGGTGGCCGACGTGCCGGTGCTGATGCCGTCGGTGAACGTCTTCCAGGTCTTGCCGTTGTCCCCGGAGTACTGGATGCGGTAGTCGCGGATGGCGCTGGATCCCGACCAGCTCGGTGCGGTCCACGAGATGGACATGCTCGAGGTCGTCACCCCCGTCACCGTGAGTCCCGTGACGGCTGCCGGGGATGCCGTTCGGGTTCGCGTGCTCACCGTGGCGGTCGCGCCGGTGTACGCGCTGTTCACGGCGGCGACGCGCAGCAGGTAGCTGCGGTTGGGCACGCGTCCGCTCACGATCGCGGTCGTCGCCGGGCTCTTGCCATCGCTGAAGGTGTACCAGGTCTTGCCGTTGTCGCCGGAGTACTGGATGCGGTAGTCCGTCACGGGCGTCGAGCCCTCCCACGGGGGCGCCGTCCAGCTCAGGGACATGCTCGTCGCTGTCGTCTCGGTCACGGTGAGCGACGTGACGGCCGCGGGCGACATCGTTCGCGTGCGGCCGATCACGGTCGTCCAGGCGCCCGAGTAGTCGTCGTTCACGGCCCGCACTCGAAGCCGGTACTCCCGGTTCGACGCGAGACCGGTGACGAGTCCTGTCGTGGCTGAACTGGTGCCGTCGGCGACGGTTCTCCAGGTCGAACCGCCATCGCTCGAGAAGCCCAGTTCGTAGTCGACGACGCCGCTCGCACCCGCCGTCTCGGGTGCCGACCAGCTGAGCGAGAGCGAGTTCCAGGTCGTGTCGACGACGGTCAGCGTGCTGACGGCCGTGGGCGAGAGTCGCGGAGCCGTCGCCTGCACGGTCGACCAGGCGCCGAGGCCGGTGCCGCTCACGGCGGCGACCCGCACGTCGTAGGTCGTGGCCTCCGCGAGCGACGAGAACGTGTACGACGTCGTCGTGCTCGTGCCGTCATTCACGCGCGACCAGGTCGACGACGAGGCCGGCTTGTACTCGATGGCGTAGTCGGTGACGACGAGGCCGGTCTGCGCGGCAGGAGCCTGCCAGGCCACGCTCACGCGCGCCTGCTCGTCGATGCTCGACGAGATGCCGGTCAGCGATCCGGGCCGCAGCGGCAGGAAGCTGACGCGGGCCAGGCGGTTCGGCGATCCGGTGCCCGCACTCGTGACGACGCCCGTCTGCGCGCCCGCCACGATCATGCTCGTAACCTGCGCGGGCGTGAGCCCCGGGTTCTGGCTCATCACGAGCGCGCCGATACCGGCCACGTGCGGTGAGGCCATGGATGTTCCGCTCATCGTCATCGGCGAGCTGGAGTTCCAGTCGACCGACGTGATGCTCGAGCCCGGGGCGAAGAGATCGACGCACGTTCCGAAGTTCGAGAAGCTGGAGCGGGCATCCTGAGACGTCGTCGCCCCCACCGTGATGGCGTTCGGCGCGCCCGCGGGCGACACCGTGCAGGCGTCTTTGGCGTCGTTGCCGGCGGCGACGACCACGAGGTGCCCGTCGTCCACAACGGTCTGGATGCGGTCGTCGAGCGGGGCGAAGACGCTGCTCGTGACGAGGCTGAGGTTCACGACCCCGGCGGGCTGCGTCATGATCCAGTCGAGCGCGGCGAGCAGTTCGATCGTCGACCCGGTGCCGGAGCAGGTGAAGACGCGCACCGGCACGATCGTCGCGGCCTTGGCCACGCCGTAGCTCGCGCTCGCGGCCGTGCCGGCCACGTGGGTGCCGTGCCCGCTGCCGCAGTCGGCGGTGCTCGAGTTGGGCACGGCTCCGCGGTCGGTGGCGAAGTTGCGGCCCGACACGAGGCGCGAGCCGAACTGCGTCGAGTTCGGCGAGACGCCCGTGTCGACGACGTAGATGCGCACGCCCGAGCCGGCCGAGTCGGGGTAGGTGTATTGACCGTCGCTCGTGGCGCTGTCGCTGTCGAGGCGCGAGAGCCCCCACGGCGCCGACGGCTGTGTTGTTCCGGGGCGGATGGCGACGTGCTCGACGACATCGACGACGCCGGGCAATGCGTCGAGTGCGGCCGCCTGCTCCTCGGTCAGCTCGGCGGTGAAGCCCTCGATGACCTGCTCGTACTGCTCGACGAGCGCTCCCTCGGCGATCACGGCCTGCTCCGCCGCGCGCCCAGCGGCGTTCTCGGTGACCTCGACGAGGTAGGCGCTCGTCTCGCCGTCGGTGGAGGGCAGCGCGGTCGACTGGGCGGTCGCGGGGCCGGGCGCGATGAGCGAGCCGAGCACGACGATGGTCGTGAGCCCGGCCGTGAGCCCCATGAAACGCGAATACTGCACGAGCGAACCCCCCGTCGACTGTGCGTGCTCATGGTACTTCGGAGCCCCCATCGCGGTCGATGGCCCCAAGTGGGGGGTGTTCCGTCTGCGAACATGGTCTGCACGGCAGGAGTAGCCTGTGCCTGCCCGAGCCGCCCCGTCGAGAGGTTCCCGTGCTGCTGCGCATCACCAACGATCCCCGTCCGTATCCCTGGGGCTCGCTCGACGCGATCGCCGGGTTCCGAGGCACTCCCGCGTCTGGCCAGCCCGAGGCCGAGGTGTGGCTCGGCACGCACCCCGGGTCGCCCGCCCGCCTCGTCGAGACCCCGACCACGACACTCGCGGCCTGGCTCGCCGAGCACCGTCCCGCCGCCTCGCTGCCCTTCCTCGTCAAGATCCTCGCCGCGGCCGCGCCCCTGTCGCTGCAGGCGCACCCCACGCCCGAGCAGGCGCGTGCCGGCTTCGCGCGGGAGAATGCGGCCGGTATCCCCGTCGACGCGCCGTACCGCAACTACCGCGACGACAATGCGAAGCCCGAGATGATCGTCGCGCTCAGCGAGCCGTTCCTCGCCCTGTGCGGATTCCGCCCCGTCGCCGAAGCACGCTCCGAGCTCGCGGCCATCGGCGATGCGCGCCTCGCCCCGCTCATCGATCGCCTCGGCGACGAGTCGGCGCTGCGCGTCGCGGTGCCGTGGCTTCTGGGTCGTGGCCCCGAGGTCGACGCGGTCATCGCGGCGCTCCAGCAGTGGAGTGTGCTCGCCGAGGCGCCGACCGCCCGCACCGTGCGCGTGCTCGCGAACGCCTACCCGGGCGATCCGGGGGTCGCGATCTCGACGCTCATGCACACCGTGCGGCTCGCGCGCGGCGAGGCGCTGTACCTGCCCGCCGGCAACCTGCACGCCTACCTCGACGGCCTCGGCATCGAGGTCATGGCGACGAGCGACAACGTGCTGCGCGGCGGCCTGACGAGCAAGCACGTCGACATCGACGAGCTGCTGAGCGTCGTCGACTTCACTCCGCTGCCCGCCCCGCGCATGGTGCCCTCGATCGAGGGGCGTCGAGCGGTCTACCGGCCCGATGTTCCCGACTTCGCGGTGCAGGTGGTCGTGGCCGACGCGGCGGCAGAGCGGGTTCCGCTCTCCGGGCACGCGATCGCGATCGTGATCGAGGGCGAGTGCCTGCTCGAGGGCGAGGAGCGTCTGCGGCAGGGTGAATCGGTGTACATCGACGAGGTCGAGCAGCTGCTCGTCGAGGGTTCCGGCACCCTGCTCATCGCGACGGCGAACCCCGCCTGACTCCTTCGACCATGCGTGCGGCGATCGTGTCGCGCTCGAGCTCGGGTCGGTCGAGATCGACGTGCCGCACCGTCAGCCGCTCGGTGCTCCACAGCGGATCGACGATCGGGTGCGAGCCCGCGGGGCGCAGCGCGCGGGCGTGATGGGGGGCGGCGACGAGCAGCTCACCGTAGCCGAGTGCGCCGAGCAACCGGGCCTGCACGCCGACTTCGATGCCGCGCAGCAGCCGGTCGCGGTCGAGCACACCGCCGAGCAGGGCGACGGCGAGGGGATCGAGTCGCACCACGGGGGCGCCGATCGCGGCCCCGAGCGCCTCGGCGACCGCCGCGGGGGACTCGAGGTGGTGGCCCGCGGCAGAGGCGATCGCGGCATCCGCGGTCGCGAGGGGGCTGAGCGCCGCGACCTTCCCGCGCCGCGCGAGCGCCGACGCGATGGCGGCGTTCGACTCGTCGACCAGCAGCACGGCGCCGCGGCCCGCGGGGGAGGGCGGGCCCGCATCGGCGTGCACGGCCACGCGGTCGACCCACGTGGGGTACCAGCTCGCGAGCACGTCCTGCGCGGTCGCGACATGTGCGAGCAGGCGCGCCGACACGGGTTGCTCGACCTGCAGGGGGGCGCCCAGCAGCATCGCTGGCAGGAGCCCGAGCAGCAGGGCGAGGTCGCCCGGCAGCGTCGTGTCGGTCGGGTCGATCGCCCCGGGCAGCGCGGCGGAGACTGATTCGGGGATGCCGAGCGCCGTCATCCCGATCGTCACCGTCACCTTCGCACCCGCCGCGCCCCCGCTCACGATCGTCGACGGCCGCACCGCCGGCACCGCGGATCGGTCGAGTTCCTGCGGCAGACGCGGAGGCGGCAGTCGCTCGAGCAGCTGCACGAGCGACGGCCGCCCGCCTGCCCGTTCGACGCGATAGGTCTCGGCGGCGGCCTCGAAGGCGCGGGCGAGCCGGCGGTGCCGACCCGTGCGCTGCAGCGCGCGCGCGGCCATGATCGCGTAGGTGCGGTGCTCCTCGGCGTGCAGCGGCCGGCGGGCGAGGGGCACGAGCGATCGCGGGCGGCGGAAGGTGCGCACGTGCGGCAGATCGCCGGTCGCGAGCAGCAGGCTCATGGTGCGCAGGCATTTCTCGCAGCGCGAGCAGTTCAGGGCGTCGAAGCGCTCCCAGCACACCCGAAGATGGTCGCGCACGATCTCATCCCGACCGATCGCCGCGACCTTGCCGCTGCGCTCGCTGCCGGCGCCGTCGTGCACGACTTCGGTCGCTTCGGTCGACCAGAGCGGGTCGAGCAGCGGGTGCGAGCCCCACGGGTTGAGCGTGTTGTAGGAGGCCGTCGACGGGATCAGCACGGTCGACCAGCCGAGCGCCCCGAGCACGAGGCCCGTCGCGGCGAGCGCGTGGCCATGCCCGAGGTAGCCCCAGTCGACCTCGGTCGTGCCGGCAGCGCGCGCCGTCGACCGCAGGGTGAGCATGGGCCGATCCAGCCGTCGGGCGATCTGGTCGAGCTCGCCGTGGACGCGCGCGAGCATGGCGCCCTGCTCGAGGGGCACGTCGAACCCGTCGACGTAGATGCCCGCATCGATCGACTCGCGATGCCGCAGCATGGTGAAGAACGAGTCGACGCCGCCCGTGAAGAAGGCCGCCGTGCGCGGCGCAGGGTGCGCGGGCAGGGGCTGGCCCTCGGCGATGAGCGGCACCGCGGCGACGGCGTCGGGGAACCAGGCAGCCTGGATGCGCTGGAACTGCTCGAGCCCGTCGAGCAGGCGGGCCGACACCGGCAGTTCGACGCGTAGCGCCCGCCCGGCCGCCATCGCGGGCAGGAGGCCGGTCGCGAGCGCGATCGTGCCACGGTGCACGTCGCTGAGGTCCCGCTCGCTCGTGCTCTCGGGCAGCGTCAGCGCGAGGGGGGCGATGGTGGCGCCTTCGCCCTCGACGCGGGTCGTCAGCACGAGGCGATCATCGCCGTCTCGGTGCAGCTCGACCCGCGCGTCGAGGGTCATACGCGGGGGAGCGGGGGGCTCGGCAGGGGCGATCGCCGCTCGAGGCGACGGGCCCGGCGCTGCGTGAGCCGCAGGGTCAGGCGGTGGGCGAGGTCGCGCGGCGGCAGCGTCTCGCCCTCGTGGAGCGGGTACCGGCGGCTCACGTACCGCACACGGTCGGCGAGAAGCGCGCCGTAGCGCTCGGTGCGAGGGTTGCGCTGCAGGGCCGCCGCGACGAGGCGGGCGTTGAAGACGTCGTTCGCGCCGCGGAAGCCGTCGTCGAGCATGCTCGCGAGCGAGATCGTCCCGGGGAAGGTGCGCAGCAGGTGCCCCGCGTCGACCGCCTCGAACAGCAGTCGCGTGCGCGAGCACTTGATGCACTGACCGCAGTTGTCGGCGTCGAACTGCACCCAGCACACGCGGAGGTGCTCGTGCACGAGCGGCTCGTGCGCGATGCGCGCGATCTTGCCCGTGCGCGGGGCATCGGCCCCGTCGTGGACGACCCGCATGACCTCGGTCGACCAGAGCGGATCGATGAGCGGCTGGCTGCCCCACGGGTCGATCTGGGCGTAGCTCTTGCCCGAGGGGATGCGCACCGTGCCGATGCCGAGCGCCGCCAGGGCGAGCGCGACCGAGGCGAGCGCCGCTCCGTGGGTCATGCGCCCCCAGTCCCCGACGCCGGCGAAGAGCGTGCGGATGCTCGACTCGACCTCGAGCAGCTCCACCTGCGCGGCCTCGGCGACCGCCACGAGGTGCTGTCGCGTGCGGTCGAGCGCGTCCGGGCGCGTGAGCGGGATGTCGAAGCCACTGACATAGATCAGCGCGGTGATGGTGGCCCGGTTCTGCAGCAGGGTGTCGAACGAGTCGACTCCCGCGGTGAAGAAGGTGGCCTCGCCGGCCCCGCGCGGGCGCGTGTCGATGCCAGCCTCGGCGTGCACCTCGATTCGCTGCAGCAGCTCGGGGTACCAGGTCGTGAACACGGCCTGGTACTGCGGCATGCTCGCGAGCAGGGTGGGCGAGGCGGGCTGCTCGAGTCGCAGCGCGGCGCCCCGGCGCATTGCGGTGAGCATGCCGATGGCGAGCGAGACGTTGCCGAGGTCGACGGGGGTGAGGTCGTCGAGCCGGGCGCGCGGCGGCAGCGCCATCTCGACCTCGGGCAGTGCGTCGTCAGTGCCCGTCAGTCGCGTGGTGATGATGACCCGCCCGTCGTCGCGGCGCCGCGCGGTCGACGAGACGGTCAGCTCTGACACGGGCGGGTGCTCCAACGGTCGGGGCGACGCGGGGTGAGGTCGTCGCAGCGCGGAGCTTCGACTCTACCGAGCGATAGCGTGGGACGCATGTCCTCCTCGACCTGGCTGGTGACCGGCGGTGCCGGGTACATCGGCGCGCACGTCGTGCGCGCTCTCTCGGCGGCCGGGATGCCCCCCGTCGTGCTCGACGACCTCTCGAGCGGGCACGCCGCCTTCGTGCCCGAGGGGGTGCCCTTCGTGCGCGCATCCGTGCTCGACGCCCGCGCGGTCGAGGCGGCGCTCGCCGATCACGCGGTCGCGGGTGTCATCCACGTGGCGGGCTTCAAGTACGCGGGCGTGAGCGTGCAGCGCCCGCTGCACACCTACGAGCAGAACGTGACGGGCATGGCGGTGCTGCTCGGCGCGATGGAGCGCGCGGGGGTGCAGCGCTGCGTGTTCTCCTCCTCGGCCGCCGTGTTCGGCGCCGTGGATGTCGATCTCGTCACCGAGGACACGCCCAAGAGCCCGACGAGCCCCTACGGCGAGTCGAAGCTCATCGGCGAGTGGCTGCTGCGCGACCAGGAGGTCGCGGTCGGCCTGCGGCACACGAGCCTGCGCTACTTCAACGTCGTCGGCTCGGGCGATCCGGCCTTGCGCGATACGAGTCCGCACAACCTCTTCCCGCTCGTCTTCGACGCGCTCGTCGAGGGTCGCGTGCCCCGCATCAACGGCACCGACTACCCGACGCCCGACGGCACGTGCGTGCGCGACTACATCCACGTGAGTGATCTCGCCCTCGCGCACGTCGAGGCGGCGCGCCGCCTCGAGGCAGGGCAGTCCATCGAGCCCGCCTACAACCTCGGCTCGGGCGACGGGGTGTCGGTGCGGCAGATCATGGATGCGGTCGCGCACGTCACCGGCATCGATTTCGAGCCCGAGCTGGCCGAGCGCCGGCCCGGCGACCCGCCCCGCATCGTGGCGAGCGGCGAGCTCGCGGCGCGCGATCTCGACTGGGAAATGCGCCACACGCTCGAGCAGATGGTGCGGTCGGCGTGGGACGCGCGCCGGGCATCCGTCTGAGCTTCGCTCGCCCTTCTATCGTTCTCTGCGGCGCGTCGCAACTCTGAATAGCGAGTCGAACCTTTTACTATCCGCGACTTGACGCGAGCGAATGACACGAGTGTAATTAGGGCATCCCGCGCACCGGGGGTCGCGTGGGGGAGGGAGTCTGAGCATGAGCGAGTACCGGAACACCGTTCCTGGAGACTGGTTCGTCGACCCCGTCCGCCTCGGCGTTCCGGGCGTTCGTCGCCCGCGCTCGGTCGACGACGACGACACCGCGCTCGCCTGGCAGGCCGATGCCCTCTGCGCGCAGACGGACCCGGAGGCGTTCTTCCCGGAGAAGGGCGGCTCGACCCGCGACGCGAAGAAGATTTGCACGACGTGCGAGGTGAAGGCCGAGTGCCTCGAGTACGCGCTGCAGAACGACGAGCGGTTCGGCATCTGGGGCGGGCTGAGCGAGCGCGAGCGCCGCAAGCTTCGCCGCCGCGCGTGACCGCCGCGACCGCGTCCGCCGCCGCGTAGCGTCGCCGCCGTTGAGGGTCGAGAGGGTGCAGCCCCGAGTCATCGCGATCGTCGCCGCCCGCCGGGGGGGCGAGGCGTTGCAGCAGACCCTGGATGCCCTGGCCCAGCAGAGCCGCCGCCCCGACCTGCTCGTGGTCGTCGACGCCGCGGGCGCCGACGCCGTGACGAGCCAGCTCGCCGCCGCGAACCCCACCCAGTTCGTCACCGCATCGTCGGGGCTCGGATTCGGCGAACTGGTGCACCGCGGCCTCGCCGCCGTGCCCGTGCCGCAGCCCACCTCGTCGCCCTACGGCGGGGTCGATGAGTGGGTCTGGCTGCTGCGGCACGACACCGTGCCCGACCCGCGCGCGCTCGAGCGGCTGCTCGCGGCCGTCGAGATCGCGCCCTCCGTGGCGGCTGCAGGCCCCAAGCAGCTCGAGGCCGAGCACCCGACCGTGATTGCGGGCTACGGCGAGACTCTCACGCGCTGGGGCGCCTCGATCGGCTTCGCCGAGCGCGAGCTCGACCAGGCGCAGCACGACCGCATGAGCGACGTGCTGGCGATGGGCGAGGCGGGCTTGCTCGTGCGCCGCACCGTCTACAACGCGGTCGAGGGCTTCGACCCGGCCCTGCCCTCGGTCGATGCCGCGCTCGACCTGTGCGTGCGCATCCGCCTCGCGGGGCACCGCGTGATCGGCGTGCCCCAGGCGCGCGTGTTCGTGCACGAGGGGTCGGCGCTGGCCGCTCGGCCCGGTGCGGCGCCGCGCCCCGTTTCGGCGCGCACGCACGCCCGGTGGCGCCGCACGGCTCAGTTGCACCGGCGACTCGTGTACGCGCCCGCCGCGGCGGTGCCGCTGCACTGGCTGAGCCTCGTGCCGCTGGCGGTCGCGCGCGCGCTCGGTCACCTGCTGCGCAAACGGCCCACGCTCGTCGGGGCCGAGTTCGCGGCCGCGCTCGCTGTGGCCTTCTCGGGCGGTGCCGTGCCGAGCGCGCGCCGTCGCCTCGCCCGCGGGCGCACGCTCGGCTGGGGCGCGATCGACCCGCTGCGCCTCCCGCCCGACGAGGTGCGGCGCCGCCGCGCCATCGCCCGCGACGCTGAGGTGAGCGCGCAGGAGGACGATCGGCCGCCGCGCCCCGACTTCCTTCCCGGCGGGGCTGCGGCCGTCGCCGTGGCCGCGCTCGTCGGGGTGATCGCGTCGGCTCCGCTGCTCGGTGCGCCGGCACTGCTCGGCGGGGCGCTCGCGCCGCTCGCCCCCGACGTGGCGAGCCTGCTCGCCGGTCTCGAAGGCTCGAGTGCGGGTGCCGCTGATCCCTTCGCCTTCGTGCTCGCGCTGCTCGGTGTGCTGACCCCGTGGCAGCCCTCGCTCTCGCTCGTCGTGCTGTGGGTGGCTGCGCTGCCGCTTGCGGCACTCGGCGGCTGGTGGGCCGCGGCCGCGGTCGTGCGCCGCCCGGTGCCGGCGTTCGTCGTCGCCCTGGTGTGGGCCTTCTCGCCCGCGCTGCTCAGCGCGCTCGCTCTCGGTCGCCCGGCGGCCGTCATCGCTCACCTCGCGCTGCCCTGGCTCATCGTGAGCGCGGCGCGCGCCCCCCGGTCGTGGAGCGCCGCCGCCGTGGTCGGCCTGACGGGAGCGGTCGTCGTCGCGAGCGCCCCGAGCCTGCTACCGGCTCTGCTCATCGCGTGGGTGGTGTGGATGCTCGCCAACCCTCGTCGCGCCGGCCGGCTGCTGACGCTCGTCGTGCCCACCGCGGCCCTGCTCGCGCCGCTCGTCGTCGACCAGCTGCGCCGCGGCACGCCGGGGGGGCTCCTCGCCGACCCGGGGCTCCCCGCCCCGCCCGGAGCGGTCTCGGCTCCGACCCTGCTGCTCGGCTGGCCGGCGCCCGAGCTCGTGCTCGCGCCGCTGACCGCTCTGCTGCCGGGTGTCGGGGCGACGGCGCTGCTCGTCGCCCTCGCGGTGCTCGCCGCGCCGCTCGTGGTGCTCGCGCTGCTCGGCACGGCCCTTCCCGAGGGGCGCCGCGGCATCGTGCCGCTCGTGCTCGCGGCGCTCGGCCTCGTGACGGCGTGGGCCGTCGCAGGCATCTCGGTGTCGGTCGCTGAGGGTCGACCCGTGCTGCTCGACACGGCTCCGGCGCTGAGCCTGCTCGGCATGGGGCTCGCGCTCGCGGCGGGCATCGCCCTCGACGGCCTGCAGGCCGCGCCGCGTCACCGTGCGGCCCGCGCGGTCGGTGGCGGGTTCGCCGGTGTCGCCGTCATCGCGTCCGCGCTGGCCATCGCCCCGCTCGTGGTCGTCGCCGCGACGGGCGGCACGGCCGTCACACCGAGCGAGCCCAGTACGCTGCCGGCGCTCGTCGCGGCCGAAGCGCAGCGTGATCCGGCGCTCGGCACGATCGTGCTCACGCCCGTCGAGGGCGGCCTCGCAGTGCGTCTCGAGCGCGGAGCGGGCGCAACGCTCATCGCGCAGCGCACGGTCGAGGCCACTGCGGTGCTCGCCGGGGACGGGCCTGCGCCCGCGGCCGAGGCGCTCGCACTGCTGGCCGGCAACCTCGCGGCGCCGAGCGGTCGCGATGTCGCGCCCGAGCTCGACGCCCTCGACGCGCGCTTCGTGCTGCTCGAGCAGGCCGACCCGGGCGTCGCGGGCTCGACCGTCGACGGCATCACCGCGGCGCTCGACGGCAACGCCGTGCTGGCTCCCGTCGGCGCGGCGGATGCTGGCCAGCTGTGGAGGGTCGTGCCCGACGACACCTCGCGCACGGCGGAGCCTGAGCGGCCGGCCTCGAGCGCGATCGTGCTGGCCGTGCAGCTCGGAATTCTCGCCCTCACCCTGCTGCTCGCGGTGCCCACGAGCCTGCGGCCGCGTCGTGCCCGCGCCGATCTGCGCGCCGATGACACGCCCGCGTCGACCTTCGAGGCGGGTGATGACGATGAGTGACGCTGTGCACCCCGACGCACCGACACCCGACGCACCCACACCCGACGCGCCGACACCCGACGCGCCCACACCCGGTGCCGTTCCGTCCGCCCCGGTCGACGCCGCTCCGCGACGTCCGGCGACGAGCGGGCGCGGGTCGCGGCTGCTCGCGGCCGGCGGCCGGGCATCCCTCGCCCTCGTCGCGGCAGGAGCCGCCGTGACGCTCGGTGCCGGCGTGCTGCTCGTGCCAGCACCGACGTCGGCGCCCGTCATCCCGTCGGTCGCCGTGCAGCCCGACCGGCCCGACCAGTCGCTCGTGTGCGCGGGGGCCGCCCTCGGGCTGACTCGCGGCGCCGATCCGCAACTGACGTCCGTCGCCGCCGACCGTCGGCGGAGCGTCGGCGAGGGGCTCGTCGAGTCGCGCATCTCGACGAGCGATGCGATCGACGGTGGCGCGGTCGTCGTGACGCTGCCGCGCGAGGCGCCCGGTGAGGGTCTCGCCGCCAGCCAGTCGGTGCTCGCCGCCACGCCCGAGGTCGCGGGGCTCGCGGCGGCCGAGTGCCTCGCGCCCACGCGCAGCGCCTGGCTCGTGGGCGGGGCCACCACGGTCGGTCGCACCTCGTGGGTCGTGCTGACCAACGCCGACGACGTCGATGCGACCGTCGACCTGCGCCTGTGGGGTGCGACGGGCCCCCTCGAGGCGCCCGGAACTTCCGGCATCACGGTGCCCGCGGGCGCGCAACGCGTCGTGCCCCTCGCCGGTCTCGCGGTCGACGAGCCCTCGCCCGTCGTGCAGGTGGCGAGCACGGGCGGGTCGGTCGCGGCGACGCTGCAGACCTCGATCGTGCGCGGGCTGACGCCGAGCGGCCTCAGCATCGTGACGCCGCTCGCCGAGCCGGCCGAACGTCATGTCATCGCCGGCCTGCCGGTGATCGGCGGCCAGCTGGTGCTCGAGCGGTCGACGGTCGACGGCGGCGTCGACGGCCTCACCGCTCTGCGGATGCTCGCACCCGGTGAGGCGGACGCCGCGGTGACGGTGACCCTCGTCGCCCAGGATGGCGGGGTCGGTCTGGCGACCGAGGCCGTGCTCGAGGCCGGCACCGTGCTCGACCTGCCCATCACGCTGCTGGCCGACGGCGAGTACGGCGTCATCGTGCAGTCCGACGAGCCCATCGTCGTAGCGGCGCGCACGAGCACCGCGACCGCCGACGCGATCGACGTCGAGTGGTTCACACCGAGCCCCGTGCTCGAGGCGGGAGTCGAGGTGCTCACCGCGGTCGCCCCGCTCGACGACGCGGGCGCCGCCGTGCTGCATCTCGTGGCACCGGAGGGCGCGGCCGAGGTGACGGTCGACGGCCGCGTCGTGTCGGTGCCCGCGGGCGGCGGGGTCGTCGTGCCCTCGCCGGCGAACACGGGGCTGCGCCTGAGCTCGACGGCCCCCGTGCACGCGAGCCTGAGCTATCGCGGCCCGGGCCTGCTCGCGGGCTCGCGCGTCCTCCCGCCGCCCGCGGCGGGCAGCGCGCTCACGATCTTCCCGCGCTGACGGGGCACGCCGTTCACCAGTGGCGGAAGCGCTCCGGCGCCAGATCCCATGGGTCCTTGCCGATGAGTTCGCCCACGGCGCGGAACACGCAGCTCTCGACCATGAGGCGCCGGTGCCAGTCGTCGTCGCGGTGCAGCCGGCTCATGCGCTCGATGGGGATGCGGAAGAGCACCACGAGGCTCTGCTCGGGCACGACCCGCCAGCGGGCGACGCCGCGCACGCCGAGCGGCTGATCGGGCATCGGCGTGACATCGATGCGCAGCGTTGCGAGGTCATCGGGCCACAGGTCGACGAGGTAATCGGCCGTCGACTGCACGGCGGTCTCGAAGAGGTCGCGCCGCGTGTGGGCGAGCGGGAGGTGCGGCCCGGTGACGGGCGAGCGTCCGGTGCGGCCGTGGCGGGCGCGGGCCCGCGCACTCGGGGTGCGGGGTGCTCGTGCCACGCGCCCAGCCTATCGTCGTGGTGGTGCGGGCCCGCCGTATGCTGTGAGAACC
This sequence comes from Microcella humidisoli, assembly GCF_024362325.1. Lineage (NCBI taxonomy): Bacteria > Bacillati > Actinomycetota > Actinomycetes > Micrococcales > Microbacteriaceae > Microcella > Microcella humidisoli. The sequence goes on along the minus strand of NZ_CP101497.1, from coordinate 511,961 downwards.
ATGATCGGTCGACCGTGCAGCAAGGTGGCGTGCAGCGAGCCCGCGGCCCGCACGCTCACCTACGTCTACGCCGATTCGATGGCCGTGCTCGGGCCGTTGAGCGCTCGGCCCGAGCCGCACAGCTATGACCTCTGCGAGCGGCACTCCGAGCGGCTCTCGGCGCCGAACGGGTGGCAGATCGTGCGCTACAGCGCGCTCGGCGAGGTGGGCTGACCGCCGGGCACCGACGTGCCCCGAACTCGAGACCCGACCCGGCGCCCGATGATCACCTCCGCGACGATGCTGTTGATCAGGAAGCCCACGCCGACGAGCCAGGTCTCACTCACGACGGAGGTCTCGCCGCCGAGCATCGACCACACGATGAGCACGAGCGCCTGGGTTCCGCCGGTGACGGCGATCGCGAAGGCGCGCTTCATCCACGCTCCGTGAGCGACGAACCTGCGTCGCACGATGGCGATCGTAGCCAGCACCAGGAACACCAGCATGGGTACGGCGAAGGCGATTCGCACCAACGCCAGAGCGAACCCCTCGGGGGGCCCGGAGAAGAAGACCGCCAGGCTGATGCTCGCGAGCGCCCCGATCATCCCGGCGGGGATCAGCAGTCGACCGGCGCGGCGGTGCCACGCGCGGCGTCCCCGCAGCGCGGGGGAGAACTGGAACGCGCCGAGGACGCAGTACACGCTCATTCCCACGATGTGCGCCACGATCGCGACCGTGAGAGCGGGCGACGAGGGCGCGCTCGTGGGGTCGGTGCCCAGTTCTTCCAGCCGAAGAGCGCCTCCCAGGATGGGGAGTGCGCTGAGCAGCAGGAGGCCGGTGACCGCGGGCCACCCGCTGCGCCTCCGCGCCGACGCCCGGGGCGTCGACGGTCGCGGTCCGGTCGCCGTCGCGGCTGGCGTCGAGGTCGGTCCCATTACCGTCCTCCGGTCCCGGTGGATGCGCGGACCGAGCCGTCGGCACCGCCCGCCCGCAGCATCCGGACGCCGGTGACGAGGAGCCAGATGATCCAGACGGCGAGGCCCGGGAGTCCGACGAAGAGCATCGGCGAGCCGGCTGCGATGTCGAGGCTGAACGCGCCGACGGCGAGGAGCAGGACACCGCCCGTGAGGGCGAGCAATCGCTGCCAGGGCGGGCTCAGCCTGCTGCGGTGGGTCGCGAGTGCGACCGCGATCATGGTGACGCCGAGAGCCGGCAGCGACAGGGCGAATGCCGCGGCATGCAGTTGCCAGAGCATCGAGAACAGTGCCCGGGCGTCGGCGCTCTCGGCGGTGGCGAGCACCGCTCCGATCCACGTGACGCTGTAGAGGGCGAGGATCGCCGCGACGGTGGCGCCCGCGAGCATCGCGAGGCGCGACCAGTCTGCCCCAGCGCCCCCGCGTCGCCCGATGATCCCGTGAAGGCCTGCCAGGACTCCGAGCAGCAGCGGCACGTGCACGGCCTCCTGCGCGACCGCGATCGCGACGACAGCCCGGTTCTGCTCGTGCCATGCGATGACTGTGTCGATCGGATCCCCATAGCCGGGAGCGCCCGTCACCGCGAACATGATGTTCTGCGCCACCATCGACAGCGCGAGCGCGATCGCCGTCACGCCCACGACGCGCTTCGTCATCATCCCCGCCCTACTTCTCGACCGCGACGGCGGCAACGCGGGGCCACCGGGCGGCGGTGCGCAGGATGTAGACCATGATCGCCAGCTCGACGCCGATGGTGAGCACGTAGTAGAAGGCGTAGTCCGGCGTCGCTCCCGCCGCGTTGAAGACGATCAGCGGGATGTAGAGCGACGTGAAGACCAGGTTCGTCATGCGGTTCGCTCGCGCGGGCAGTGCCGCCGAGAGCAGCACCATGAGGCCCGGCAGCGCGATGATCACGAAGAAGACGCTCATCAGGGCGCCGCTGATGGCGAACTCGAAGATGACGCCGTTGCGGATGGAGTCGATCTCACCCGGCTGGTACAGGTGGAAGTAGTCGATGTAGAGGATGAGGAAGATCAGGCTCCCCCACGCGGAGGCGAGCTTCCCCCGCACCGACATCGGAGCGGCGTCGAGGGGTGTCGAGGTGGTCGTTCGGGCTGTCATCGTTCTTCCTTCTGGCGCGAGTGATTCCGGTCGGGGCACGGTGAGTTTCGTACACCGTACGTCGTACGCCGTACTATGGCCCGTACGCTGTACGGTTGTCAAGCCCATCAACCAGACGAGCGGAAGGATCGGGGTGCCAGCGAGCGGAGAACGCCCCGTCGGGTCCGACGCGGGGCTCAGCACGACGAGGGTCGTCGCCGAAGCGATCCGGCTCGCCGACCGCGAGGGGGTCGAGGGGCTCAGCATGCGTCGCCTGGCCAGCGAGCTCGGCGCCGGTGCGATGTCGCTGTACCACTACGTGGCGAGCAAGGACGAGTTGCTCGACGCCATGATCGACGTCGTGTTCGACGAGATCGAGCTGCCCGCCGAGACGATCGACTGGCAGTCAGCGATGCGGCGGCAAGCGGTCTCGGCCCGCACGGTGCTCGCCCGGCACCCCTGGGCGATCGGGCTCATGGAGTCGCGGACGACGCCTGGGCCGGCCAATCTGCGCCACCGCGAAGCGTTCACTGCGTGTCTGAGACGGGCTGGTTTCTCGATCGTGACGGCGACGCACGCCAACTGGTTGCTCAACAGCTACGTGTACGGATTCGCGCTCCAGGAGGCGAGCCTCCCGTTCGACACCGCCGACGGGCTTGCCGACATGACCGAGAGCGTCTACCTGCCGCAGCTGCCCGCCGAGCAGTTCCCGTATCTGCGGGAGTCGGCCGAGGGGCTCCTGGCGGCGGGCTACGACCCCCAGGCGGAGTTCCTCGTCGGTCTCGACCTCATTCTCGCCGCTCTCGAATCGCTGAGAGCGTCCGACTCCTCGGCGTAACTCCAGCCCGGTTGCTGTCAGAATGTGAGCATGAGCATCGACATCCCCGCGCGGCCCGCCGCCCTCTCCGTCGACACCCGCAACGGGGTCGCGTACCGCGTCGCCGACCTCGGCCTCGCCGAAGCCGGTCGTCACCAGATCCGCCTCGCCGAGCACGAAATGCCGGGCCTCATGAGCCTGCGCGAGGAGTTCGGCCCGCACCAGCCGCTCAAGGGCGCTCGCATCGCGGGCTCGCTGCACATGACGGTGCAGACGGCGGTGCTCATCGAGACCCTGCGCGCCCTCGGCGCCGAGGTGCGCTGGGCCAGCTGCAACATCTTCTCGACGCAAGACGAGGCCGCCGCCGCAGTCGTCGTGGGCACGACCGGCACGCCCGAGCGCCCCGAGGGCACCCCCGTCTTCGCCTGGAAGGGCGAGACGCTGGAGGAGTACTGGTGGGCCACCCAGCAGATCTTCGACTTCGGTGCTGACGAGAACGGCGCACCGCAGGGCCCGACGCTCATCCTCGACGATGGCGGCGACGCCACGATGCTCGTGCACAAGGGCACCGAGTTCGAGGCCGCGGGCGCGGTTCCCGACGCGGCCGAGGGCGACAGCCACGAGTGGCGCGTCGTGCTCGATGTGCTGCGCGACTCGCTGCAGAGCGACCCGCAGCGCTGGACCCGCATGGGCCAGGGCATCCTGGGCGTGACGGAGGAGACGACGACGGGCGTGCACCGCCTCTACGAGCTGCACCGCGACGGAAAGCTGCTCTTCCCGGCGATCAACGTCAACGACTCGGTCACCAAGAGCAAGTTCGACAACAAGTACGGCATCCGGCACTCGCTGCCCGACGGCCTCAACCGCGCGACCGACGTGCTCATGGGCGGCAAGACCGTCTTCGTGTGCGGCTACGGCGACGTGGGCAAGGGCTCGGCGGATGCTCTGCGCGGTCAGGGCGCGCGCGTCATCGTGAGCGAGATCGACCCGATCAACGCGCTGCAGGCGGCCATGGACGGCTACCAGGTGGCCCGCCTCGACGACGTCATCGGCGACATCGACATCCTCGTCACGGCCACTGGCAACGAGAACGTCGTGACGGTCGACCAGCTGCAGGCTCTCAAGCACCTCGCGATCGTCGCCAATGTCGGCCACTTCGACAACGAGATCGACATGGCCGGCCTCGAGTCGCTGCCCGGCGCCGAGCGCATCGAGATCAAGCCGCAGGTGCACGAGTGGCGCCTGCCGACCGGCCGCAGCATCCTCGTGCTCAGCGAGGGCCGGCTCATGAACCTCGGCAACGCCACCGGGCACCCGAGCTTCGTCATGAGCGCCTCGTTCACGAACCAGGTGCTCGCACAGCTCGAACTGCACACGAAGCTCGATGAGTACCCGATCGGCGTCTACGTTCTTCCCAAGTTCCTCGACGAGAAGGTCGCGCGACTGCACCTCGACGCGCTCGGCGTGAAGCTCACCGAGCTGACGCCGCGCCAGGCGCAGTACATCGGCGTGGATCCCGCCGGTCCCTTCAAGGTCGATCACTACCGCTACTAGCGGTTCGACGATCTGATGACCGGGATGACGGACGGCACGACGGCGCGGCTGCGCCTCGGCTACGCGGCGATGATGCTCGCGAGCCGGATCAACTGGGCTGAGCCCGAACTGCGCGGCCTGCGCGCCATCATCGGCAGCGGCGACGCCGTCATCGACATCGGCGCCGCGCACGGCATGTACACGATCCCGCTCGCGCGGCTCGTGGGCCCGACCGGTCGCGTCGACTCGTTCGAGCCGCATCCGCGACAGCAGAGCACTCTGCGCCGCTGGAAGCGCCTGCTCTCGGCACCGCAGATCACGGTGAAGGCGAGCGCGGCCGGACGCGAGCAGGGAGAGCTCACGATGCGGCTGCCGATCGTGCTCGGACTGCCCATCTACGGGCGCGCTCACCTCACCGACGGCGCAGCCCCGGGCCGTGCCGGCGAGCGCGTGCGCCACTGGCCCACGCCGACGACGGCGATCGACGACTGGGTCGACGAGCAGCAGATCGAGAAGCTGACGTTCATCAAGGCCGACGTCGAGGGCTTCGAACCGCAAGTGCTCGAGGGTGCCGCCCGCACGATCACGCGTGACCTGCCGAGCCTGCTGCTCGAGATCGAAGACCGCCACCTCGCGCGCTACGGCAACGACGCGGCCGGTGTCGTCGCCGAGATCGCCCGCCGCTGGCCCGAGTACGGCATGTACACGTGGGTGCGCGAGACCTGGGTGCGCACCGAGGCGGTCACGCTCGGAACGCGCAACTACTTGTTCGCGACCGACGCGGCGCTCGCCCGGGCCTGACGCCGTCGTCGCCGCCCGTCAGCGCTCGCGCGCTGCGAGCAGCTCGCGCAGGGCGGTGCCTGACGGCGCCCGGGCCTGCAGCGCGTCGTCGACGAGCGAGAAGGCGGCGTTGGGCTCCGACTCTGCGGCGGGGATGCTCCACCACGCCCACGCCAGCGCGCCCGAGAGGTGCTCGTCGGCCCACGTGAAAGCCCGCCGCACGTACTGGTCGCCGCCGTCGCTCTGCCCGAATTCGGCCATGACCACCGGCACGCGCTCGGCGAGCGGCGCCACGTCGGCGGCCCAGCAGGCCTCATCGGCACAGCGGTTGCCGGGATACGCGTGCAGACTCGCGATGAGCTGATCGTCATCCGGTGCGGCGTCGAGCCAGCCGCGCAGATCGTTGGCGTAGTCGATGCCGCTCAGCAGCAGGGGCTGATTGGCCCCCGTCGCGCGCACGGCGGCGACGAGGTCGGCCATGCCGACGGCCGCATAGGTATCCCCCGAGAGCGGGACGGCGAGGTCGTTCTCGAGCGGCGGTGAGCATCCCCCCACCGCCCAGCACTGCCAGTCGAGGGTGAACGCCCATTGCTCACGATCGGGGTCGTAGCGGCTGTGCGGCTCGTTGAACAGGTCGAACAGCACTCCCTGATGCTTGCGGTACTCGGTGGCGACGGCGGCCCAGAAACGGGGGCTGTCGGCGTCGGGCATCGGCCGCAGCCCGTCGGCGAGCGCGGGTGCGGGGGCGCTCCAGTGCAGGTCGAGAATCACGATGAGCCCTGCATCGGTGAGGCGCTCGACCCACGCACGAACCGCGTTGCGGTACTGCTCGCCCGAGCCGAAGGCGACCGCGGGCCGGTCGTCGAACCAGCACTGCTGGTTGAGGGGCACGCGCACGGCCGTGAACCCCCAGTCGACCATCGCGGCGACGGCCTCGTCGGTCGCACCGCCCTCGTTGAGGCCCCAGCCCTGGATGCACGCGTACTCGAAGCCCGGCCAGTTCGCCCCGACCAGCTGCAGCCGCTCGCCCGAGCGTCGGTCGATGAGATCGGCCCCGTCGACGGCGACCACGGGGGCCTCCGGCGTGAGGGATGCGAGCCCCGCGTTCAGGCCGCGCGCCGGGCTCGGCCACAGGGCCGGTGCGAGCAGCAGCGCGACCCCGATGGCGACGGCGGCGAGTGCGGTGGCGACCGCCGCGATGACCGCCCCCGTTCGTCGACGGCGCGCGGTCATCCGCCGACGCGGCCGAACCAGGTCGCGACGGCGCCCGAGTGGCCGACGAGCACCGTGTAGTAGATCGTGTACGCGGCCATGCCCGCGGTCACGACCGAGGCGGCGATGCGCAACGGGAGCCAGATGCGCGCGGGCGGCGTCGCTGTGGTCGTGGCGAGGCGCGAGGCCCGGGCCGACAGCTCGGCGATGACCGCCCAGATGACGGCCAGTACGACGGTGATGCCGGCGATGGCGGGCAGGTTCTCCCCGAGCTCCTCGTGCACCTCGGGCTCGCCCACGCGATCGGCAAGAGCCTCACCCGATTCCGCGGCCACCCACGCCGCAAGGGCGCCCACGGCCAGCGCGGCCACGACTCCCCAGCGCACGAGCCTGTGCACGCGCGGCAGGGCCATGACGACGATGAGGGCAAGGGCGGCCGCGGGTAGCACCACGACCGCGACGTGCACCACGAGCGGGTGCACCGGCAGGCCGCCGACGAGGTCGAAGAGGCCGCCACCGTCGGCGGGCAGGACGACGGGCGTGCGGGATGCGGCACCGAGGCTCATGGTGCGACCCTAGCCCCGCATCCGGCGTCGGATGCCGCTATCGCACCTGCTTCTTCGCCGAGATGACGCCGGTATCGAATCCCATGAGGTGCAGGCCGCCGTGGAACCGGGCGTGCTCGACCTTGATGCAGCGGTCCATGACGACGGTGAGTCCCTTCGACTCGCCGTCGACCGCGGCCTCCTCGTTCCAGATGCCGAGCTGCACCCACACGACCGGCGCGCCCACCGCGAGCACGTCGTCGATCACCGAGGGGATATCGCTCGCCTTGCGGAACACGTCGACGATGTCGGGCACCTCGGGCAACGAGGCGAGATCGGGATAGGCCGGCTCGCCGAGGATCTCGGTGGCGTTCGGGTTGACGAAGTAGACGCGGTAGTCGCTCGACTGCTGCAGGTAGGTGCCGACGAAGTACGAGCTGCGGGCCGGGTTCGGCGAGGCGCCGACGATGGCGATGCTCGTCGCGCGACGCAGGATGCCCAGCCGTTCTTTCGCGGACGGCCCGACCCAGGTGCGCTGCGAGCGCAGCAGCTTCGCGAGCGGCGAGCTCGCGGGAATGTCGCAGGTCAGCCCGTTGGCGAGGGTGACGGTGGCGGTGTCATCGCTCATCGCTATGCCCCCTTCAGCGCGGCGTCGAGCGCTTGGTCGAGGTCGTAGATGATGTCGTCGGCGTCTTCGATGCCGACCGAGAGGCGCACAAGGCCCGGGTGCACGCCGCCGTCGACGAGCTGCTGCTCGGTGAGCTGCGCGTGCGTCGTCGAGGCGGGGTGGATGATGAGCGTCTTCGCGTCGCCGATGTTGGCGAGGTGACTCGCGAGGTTCACGTTCTCGATGAGCCCCTGGCCGACGGCACGGCCGCCCGTGACGACGAAGCCGAACACCGAGCTCGGGCCGAGCGGCAGATACTGCGCCGCACGCTCGTGGTGGCGGTGCGAGGGCAGGCCCGCCCAGTTGACCGTCTCGATGCGCGGGTCGGCCTCGAGCCATTCGGCGACGCGGCGCGCGTTGTCGACGTGCGCCTGCATGCGGTACGGCAGCGTCTCGACGCCCTGCGCGAGCAAGAAGGCCGAGTGCGGCGCGAGCGCCGGCCCGATGTCGCGCAGCTGCTCGGCACGCAGTCGGGTGAGGAAGGCGTATTCGCCGAAGTTGCCGTACCAGGTGAGGCCGCCGTAGTGGGCGACGGTCTCCTCGAACAGGGGGAAGTTGTGGTTCGACCAGTCGAAACGCCCCGACTCGACGACGACGCCGCCGAGGGTCGTGCCGTGCCCGCCCAAGAACTTCGTCGCCGAGTGCACGACGATGTCGGCGCCCCACTCGATCGGCCGGCACAGGTAGGGCGTCGCGATCGTCGAATCGATGACGAGGGGGATGCTCGCCGCATGCGCCACGTCGGCGAGACCTGCGATGTCCGCGATGTCGCCGCTCGGGTTGGCGATGGTCTCGGCGAAGACGAGCTTCGTGCGGCCCGGGATGATCGCCGCGGCGTAGTCGGCGGGGTCGTCGCTCGCGACGAAGGTTGTCTCGACCCCGAACCGGCGCAGGGTGACGTCGAGCTGGGTGACCGAGCCGCCGTAGAGGTTCGACGAGGCGACGATGTGGTCGCCCGCTCCCGCGAGCGAGGCGAAGGTGACGAACTGCGCGCTCAGGCCGCTCGAGGTGGCCACGGCTCCGAGTCCACCCTCGAGGCTCGCCACGCGCTCCTCGAAGCTCGCGACCGTGGGGTTGGCGAGGCGACTGTAGATGTTGCCGTATTTCTGCAGCGCGAACCGGGCCGCAGCATCCTCAGTCGAATCGAACACGAAGGCGCTCGACTGGTAGATCGGCAGGGCGCGAGCGCCCGTCGCCGAATCGGGAACATTGCCGGCGTGCACGGCGCGCGTGCGGAAGCCATAGTCGCGGTCGGCCATTGCCTCAGGCTAGCCGCGCGCGCGTGGCCGTGTCGGGCCGCGCGTTACGCGACGTAATCTTTCGCGCGCTCCTCGGCCGCGGCATCCTGGGCCTGCCGCTCGTTGCGGCTCAGCCACCCCCACAGGGCGAACACGATGACGGCGTAGATGACCACGGGGATCAGCCACGGGATGAGGTCGAGCACCGAGCCCACCTCGTCGCTCGTGGTCGGCAGCACGATGGCCGAGAACGCGGTGGCGACGATGAGGAAGCTCACGATCCACAGCGGCTTCGACTGCACCCACAGGTCGCGACCGCTGAAGAAGGCGAGCGGCAGCAGCACGATCAGCAGCCCCGTCAGCGACTCGGCGACGATCGCGACGAGCGTGTCGTCGAGGAACACGCCGGGCAGGGTGTCGATGAAGCCGGGGATGCCGCGCAGCGCCGAATAGGCGAGGTACGCGACGAGGCCCACCCCGAAGACCACGCCGAACTGCAGCAGGATCGCCTTCGCCCGCAGTGCCGCGGGCACCGAGCCGACGATCGACAACCCGATCGCGAGCCCGATGAGGAACCCGGGGGTGAAGTCGATGAGCCGCGCGATGACGACACCGAGCACGGCGAGCAGCAGGGCCGTGGGCAGCATCTCGAGGCGGGACGAGATGCCCCAGAGCCGTTTCATGATGGCCCCGCTCAGCAGGGCGGCGAGGCAGTAGACGATGAAGATCGACAGGGCCATCGACAGCGTGAGCCTGATCGAGACGGGGTCGAACCCGTACTCGGGGTCGTTGAACCCGAAGATCACGCTCATGGCGAGCACGAGTAGTGCGGCGCTCACCACGGGCGATCGGGTCAGGCCGTTGACGCGCTCGTTGAGGCGGGCGAGGGCCCCTTGCACGACGATGTAGCCGCGGCCCAGGCGGTGGCCGCCGGAGGCCAGCGTCGAGTTGAGCAGCTCGGAGGGGATCGCGACGAGCAGCATCAGCGCGAGCGCGAAGCCACCGCCGGCGGCGAGCGCCACGGGGTTGGAGAACAGCTCGCCGAGGGTCGGGATCGAGCCGGTGATCGAACTCGGCGCGGCGGGATCGCGGCGATCGGGCGTGCCCCCCTCGCCGCCGCCGGGTGCGGGCTGCGCGGCGGGTTCCTCGACGGGCGGGGCCGGGTCGGGTGTCGGCTCGAGCACCGGCTCGTCGACGATCTCGGCGAGGGGCTCGGGCTCAACGGGCTCGGGGGCGGGGGCGACCGGCTGCTCGGCCGGCTCGGGAACCACCGGCGGCGCGGGGGCGAGCACGGTCGTGGCGATCGGGCTCGCCGCGAAGGTGCCGGCGACGAGGTAGTCGCCGACGACCGGGAGCGACCCCACGACCGGCGAGTTCGATCGCGCGAGGAACTGCCGCTCGCCCGCGGCGAGCACGCCCGTCGTGCACGACCACGATCCATCGGGGGCGACGGTGGTGCTGCAGACCTGGTTGCCGGGCACCGCCGCGGGCGAGATCGCCGATGCCTGCGGAGTGGTCGAGGAGGTCGCGAGCGCGAACGATGCGCCGTCGGGGGTGACGGGCAGCGCTTCGACGACGCGCAGGTCGCCGCCGGGCTCACCCGTGCCGCTGAAGATCACGCGACCGTTCGCGAGCGGCGTCGCCCGATCGATCGCGGGGGCCGGCGGAACGTAGATCGTCACGAGGCGGGATCCGACCGATTGCGCGCGGTAGCGCACGTCGATCGTGATGACCCACCACCCCGGGCTCAGCGCCTGTTCGAACACGAGTTGCGCACCGTCGACGAACTGGCCCGCGATGACGGGAGCCGTGAGGGTGTAGTCGAGGGGGGCGGCGGGGTTGTAGACCGAGTAGGAGTAGTTGGTGCCGGGATCGACCGAGAGCCACTCGACACGCAGCACGTTCGGCGGCGTGATCGTGAGGGTCGGCTCGCTCACCGGGTCGGCAGTCTCGACGATCGCGGAGGGCGTCGCGCTCGGCTGCTTCGCCTCACCCGGCTGCCCTTCACCGGCGAAGAACTGGATCGTCTCGCCGATCTGCTGCACCGTCTCGGTCAACTGGAACGTGCAGGACCACGTCGTGCCGGGATCGCCCGTCGTGAAGATGAACTCGAAGTTGCCCGGGCTGTACACCGCGTCGCCATTGCCGGTGCAGCTGGTCGGGCGGCTCTCGCCGAGGTTCGGCGAGAACAGGTAGCTCGCCACAGCGGTGCCCGGGCTCTTGGTGCCGCTCACCACCACCGTGCTCCACGCGTAGACCGGGTTCGGGCTGATGCTCGTGATCGGCACGACATCGGCGATCTCGACGAACGCCGGCCCGGTCGTCGGCACGGGGCTCTCCTGCTCGAGCGGCTGCTCCGGCGAGCTGGGCCCGGTCTCGACCGACGTCGGGGTGTCCACCGGCGACTCGGTCTCGATCGGCGTCTCGGTGTCGATCGGCGACTCGGTGTCGATCGGCGTCTCAACGGCAGCGGGCGCCGCCGGTTCGGCGGGCACCTCAGCCGGGACGAGCGCCTCGGGTTCGAGCGCCGTCGCCGACGGCGTCGGCTCCGGAAGCGGCAGCTGGTCGGCGCTCGCCGCGACGGGTCCGATCGCGAGTGCGACTGCGCCGAGCAGCGCGGCGAGCAGGGTGGCGCCAGAACGAACGGGGGGTCGAGCCATGACTGCTCCTCGGAGGGTGTGCGCGGGGGCGCACGGGGCAGAACAGGAATTGCTGTCACCCTAAGCGTTCGACGTGAGTTTTCCTACCGACTGACGCTCAGGCATCCGGCGGATGCCCGGCCCGCCCTTCTCCCCCGTGCGACGGAGGCGCGGGCACGACACCTGCTCCTATCGTGAAACCATGACGACGGATGCCCAGCCCTCGCCCCTCCCGACCGCCCTCGCTCCGACACCGCGGGCCGATCGCGCGCTCGCGCCCGATGTCGCGCGCGGCCTCGTGCTGCTCGGCATCGCCGTGGCGAACGTTCCGTTCTTCCTCTACGGGCGCGAGCTCGGCATCCTGTTCAAGCCGGTGACGGATGCCGCGGCCGACCCGTGGGTCAACGCCCTCGTCGCGACGCTCGCCGACAACCGCAGCTATCCGCTGTTCGCGCTGCTCTACGGCTATGGCCTCACGCAGATCCTGCTGCGCGAGAGCGCGCGCGGCATGGAGTGGCCCGACGCGCGCCGGCTGCTGGTGCGCCGCAACCTGTGGCTCATCGTCTTCGGTGCGGCGCACGGCGTGCTGCTGTTCTTCGGCGACATCCTCGGCACCTATGGCCTGCTCGGCCTCGCGCTCGTCCTGCTGATCCGGGCGTCGGGACGCACGCTCGCGATCGTCGGTGGGGCCTCGTTCGCGTTTCTCGTGCTGGCGGGCATCGCCGAGGGGCTGAGCGGTCTGCTCTCGAGCATTCCGGGTGGGGGCTTCTCGACCGCGGCGCTCTTCGGCTCGGCGGCGGCCGAGACCTACCCGCTCGCTGTCCTCGCGCGGGCGGGGGAGTGGACGGTCGGCATGCTGTCGGTGCCTTTCGGCGGCCTCGGGCTGCTGGCCCCGATGATCCTCGGCCTGTGGGCGGCCCGTCGACGCGTTCTCGAGGGGCCGGGCCGGCATCGCCGTGCCCTGGGCCTCGTTGCGGGCATCGGCATGCCCGTCTCGGTGCTCGGAGCCCTGCCGATCGCGCTTGCGCTCGCGGGCGTGATCGAGCTGTCGCCGCTCGCCGAACCCTTCGCCGCGATGCTGCACGCCGCAACAGGGGCGATCGGAGGCGCGGCCGCTGTGGCCCTCATCGCCCTGATCGTCGGCGGACGCGGTTCAGCGGTCGGCGTCGATGGCGGCAGCACCCGGCCGGCGGGCCCGATCGCTCGGCTGCTCGCCGCCCTCGGGCAGCGTTCGCTCACCGGCTACCTCCTGCAGTCGCTCGTCTTCGTCGTCGTGTTCGCGCCCTACGGTTTCGGGCTCGGCGGCACGGCGAGCGTCGCCGTCGCCACCCAGGTTGCGGTCATCACGTGGCTCGGCACGCTCGTGCTGGCGGCCGCGCTCGCGGCGGCCGACCGCCCCGGGCCCGCCGAATGGCTGCTGCGCCGGGCGGTGTACGGGCGGCGGCGGTAGGCGCCGCCCCCGGCCGTGGACGCCGCGGTTCACGCGGCGTGCCGATCAGTGTTGGCGCCGCGGTTCACCGGCTCAAATCCATGTCGGCATCCAGTACCGCAGTCGAATCTGGTCGATGGGGGTCGGCACGCCCGTCCAGAGCGGTAGGAAGAAGACGCTCACGGCGACGATGACGACGAGCAGGCCGATGACGATGACGAGGCCGGCGGCGCGACGAGCGGGGTCTGCCGGCTCCGGTTCGGCGTCGGGCTGAGTGGTGCGTGGCAGCAGCGCCCCGAGCGCGATCGTGAGCGCGAGCACGAGGAACGGCGTGATGACGATCGTGTAGAAGAAGAACATGGTGCGCTCGGGGTAGAGCAGCCACGGCAGCCAGCCGGCGCCGACGCCCGTGAGCACGACGGCGATCGCCCAGCCGCTCGCGGGCAGCAGCGTGCGCGCCCGCCCCCGCCGTCGCAGCACCGCCTGCACGATGAGAACGACGACGATCGCGACAACGGCGAGTACCGCTCCCCACCAGATGAGCGGGTTCGGGATGCCCGTGATGGCTTCGGCCGTACCGTCGCCCAGGTCGCGGTAGTGCATGTAGGTGGGGCGCAGCAGCAGCGGCCAGCCGATCGCGGGGGCTTCGTAGTTGTGCCCGCCGGTCACGCCCACGTGGTAGCCGTAGATGGCGGTCTGGTACTCCCACCAGTTCTGCAGGGCATCGGGCAGGCTGCCCAGGATGCCCGGCAGCCGGTTCTCGTCGGTCACCTCGCGCGTGCGGCCGTATCCGCCGGTCGTGGCGAACCATCCCCACCAGGTGAGCACGTGCGCGGCCGCTGCCGAGGGGATCATGAGCACAAACGAGATCGGAGCCTGCCGCAGCAGGGTGCCGCTCGCCCACAGGGCGACCCCGGCGCGGCGGCGCTCGACGGCGTCGGCGACGACGGTGAGCACGGCGAAGGCCGCGAGCAGGTAGAGCGCGCTCCACTTGACGCCGACGGCGAGTCCGAAGGCGACGCCGGCGGCGACGAGCCAGGGTCGGCCCCAGAGCGCGGGGCCCCAGTCGGTCGAGCGCGGGGGGTCGGCCGAGCGGCGGGCGAGCATCCACGCATCAAGCTCGTCGCGCACCTGCCGCCGGTCGAGCACCATGAGGGTCACGGCGAGCACGACGAGCAGGGCGAGCACGCCGTCGAGCAGCGCGACGCGGCTCATGACGATGGCGTTGCCGTCGACGGCGATGAGCAGCCCGGCGATGCCGGTGAGCACGAGCCGGCCGAGCAGCAGGTGGGCGAGCAGCATGACGAGCCCGACGAGGGCGATGCCCGTGAGGGCCGTGCCGAGGCGCCAGCCTGCGGGATTCTCGGGGCCGAGCGCGGCGAGTCCGAGGGCGATCACCCACTTGCCGAGCGGCGGGTGCGCGACGAACGAGGCGAGGTCGCTCGGGCTACCGGGCGTGCCGGCTGCCCACAGCGCGTCGGCGCCGTCGGGCCAGCGGCCCTCGTAGCCGAGCTGACGCAGCGACTCGGCGTCTTTCACGTAGTAGGTCTCGTCGAAGACGAGCTCACCCGGTTGCTCGAGGCCGATGAGCCGGGTGGCGGCGGCGATGCCGAGCACGGCGGCTGGCACGGCGATCTGCAGCACGCGTCGCCGAGCTTCGTTCACCCGATCATCGTAGGCCGGGGGCGCTGCGGCGACCGCTCTTCGCGAGCCTCGACCCTCAAGTGCTTCGACCCTCGAGTGCTTCGACTCTCAAGTGCTTCGACCCTCGAGTGCTTCGACTCTCAAGTGCTTCGACTCTCGAGTGCTTCGACACGTGCGGCGTTGCCGTGCGCTCTGACCGGTTCCCTCGACCGCGTCGTGAGGTGGCGACCGTCTCGCGACACAGTGCCCGTCCGAAGGCTTCAACGGGCGCGGAACTCTGCGAATCGCATTCATGAAGTTCCGCATCCGTTGAAGTGCCCTGACGGCGATATCTCCCAGCGAGGGAGACGTCGAGGGGGACGTCAAGGGAGACCGCTAGGGAGACGTCGGGGGAAACGTCGGGGGAAACGGGTGGGGACACGACGGGGCCGACGACGGACATGACAACGGAAGAGACGGCACGAGGCCGCGGAGGACCGACGAACCTCGGTGGGAGGATGAGCGCATGATCGTTCTCGCCGCCACGCCCATCGGCAACCTCGGCGACGCGAGCCGGCGGCTCATTGAGTCGCTCGAGAACACCGAGGTCGTCGTGGCGGAGGACACCCGCACGGCCGCCCACCTCATGCGCGCGCTGGGCATCGAGAACCGCCCCCGACTGATCGCGCTGCACGAGCACAATGAGCGCGAGAAATCGGCCGAGCTCGTCGAGCTCGCGCGCGGCACCGACGTGCTCGTGCTGACCGACGCCGGCATGCCCGCCGTGAGCGATCCGGGCTACGTGCTCGTCGAGGCGGCCATCGCCGCGGGCGTCGACGTCACCGCCCTGCCCGGGCCGAGCGCCGTGCTGACGGCCCTCGTGCTGAGTGGATTGCCGACGGATCGCTTCGCGTTCGAGGGGTTCCTGCCCCGCAAGGGGCGGGCGGGCGCGTTGCGAGCGCTCGCCGCTGAGCCCCGCACGCTCGTCTTCTTCGAGTCGCCGCATCGGCTCGCCGCGGCGCTCGCCGACGCGCGCGACGCATTCGGACCCGCACGCCGCGCCGCGGTGTGCCGCGAGCTCACGAAGAAGTTCGAGGAGGTCGCGCGCGGCACGCTCGCCGAGCTCGCTGAGCGATTCGCCGAGGGTGCGCGTGGCGAGATCGTGCTCGTGGTCGAGGGCGCTCCCGCCGCGTCGGGCGATCTGCCGTCGGCGATCGACGAGGTCGCGGCGCGCGTCGCTGCGGGCGAGCGCCTCAAGGATGCCGCCGCGGCCGTCGCCGCGGCGACCGGGCTCGGCACGCGCGAGCTCTACGAGGCCGCGCTGGCCGCCCGCCGCGCGACCTAGCGAGCCGACTCGTCCATTCCGGCATCACACTCGCTGCCCAGCGGGCCGAACCCGTAGATGGTCTGGCTCTGTGTCGAACGGGGCCACAGAGCGCCGTCGTACTCGACGCGAAGGCCGCGAATACCCGTTCGCTGATCGAGACTGCCGCCGGTGCGTGCCACGATCAGTAGCCACACCTGCTCGCCGGCAGGGACGGTCGCGCCAATCGCATCGCGTCGCGATTCCCATGCCTCCACCTGCGTCGACGGAAGGTCATCGAGGATCGAGACACCCCATCCCACCCCGTCGGTACCAGGATCCGCGACCGCGAGCTCCGAGACGAGCACGGTGTTTTGCGCCAGCAGCGTGACGTCAGTGATGGTGAGGTCGGTGTCGCTTTCGTTCATCAGGCCTGCCCCGAAGATCACCTCTTGCCCGCGCGAACTGGGGCTGAAGCAGACCGCGCTGCCGCCACCGCCAGGGATGTCGCCGTCGAGCAGCAGCCCGCCGGCCGGCGCGCACCCGGGGATAGCGAGCGCGAGCGCGGCGACAATGATGGTGAGCATCCGTCGAGGCATGGCCACACAGTACGCCGCCGGCCGCGAACGAGCGAGGATCAGCCGCAGTTGTCGCGCAGGTCGAGCGTGACGGGCGCGGTCTGCGCGGTGCCGTCGACGGTGAGCACGAGTCCGCCGATACGTCCCTCGCCGCTGCCGGTGCGCGCGACCTCGACGCCGACGAAGGCCGCCGTATCCGGGTCGATCGCGGTCTGGTCGAGGGCGACGCCGCCGAACGCGTCGCGGCCGCCCTCGTCGAAGCGCACGGCGGTCGAGCGCGCATCCTCGTCGATCGCGATGAAGCGGTCGATGATCTCGACGCCGCTCGCATCGCTCAGCTCGATCCCCTCGATGACGATCGGCTCACCCGAGGTGTTGGCGACGCCGACCGCGATCGTGCCGGTGTCACTGTCGAGACAACCGGCGAGGCCGAGCGGATCGGTCGGTGAGCCGCTGCAGCCCGCCAGCGCGGCGATCATCACGGCGGTGGCGAGTGCGGCGGCGGCGCGGGGGCGCAAGAGGGTCACCCCGTCACGCTACGCGATGCGGCTCAGCGTGCGGCCGACCCGCAGTGCGCCCACGGCGGCACGAAGCCGACGACGGCATCGGCGTTGCTCGTGGCCGAGAACCAGCCGTCGTCGTACTTGATGCGCAGCCCGCGCATTCCGGCGTAATCGGTGTAGTCGTCGGCGCGCAGCTCGACCAGCAGTTCGGCCGAGCCGCCGGCCTCGATGACGGTGCCGTCGATCGCGACCCGGTCGTTCCAGAGCGGGCGCTGCTCGGGCGTCAGCTGGCCACCGGGCGCAACCCCGAACGCGGAGTAGCGCGAGGTCTCGTCGACGACGGTGAGGCTCGCGAGGGTCGCGTTCTCGAGCTGCAGCACGCGCACCTCGCGCAGGATGACCGCGCGGGGTGAGTCGTTGGCGAGCGTCACACCGATGACGGCGAAGAAGCCCTCATCGCTCGTGCTCGTCTCGAAGCAGCGATCGGCGAGCCCGCCGTAGATGGTGAGCGGCGGCGCGCCAACGCACCCGCTGAGCGTGACGGCGATCGCCGCGCTCGCAAGCCCCCCTGCTAAGAATCTAGAGATCCTCACGGTCACGTATGCTACCGCGAAACACAGAGAACCTCGCCGGTAGGCTTGAGCATCATGGCCGACCCTCGCTCGTTCTACATCGCCACGCCGATCTTCTACGTGAACGATGTGCCGCACATCGGCCACGCCTACACCGAGGTCGCCGCCGACGTGCTCGCGCGCTGGCACCGCCAGTCGGGTGTCGACACCTGGTCGCTCACGGGTACCGACGAGCACGGGCAGAAGATTCTGCGCACGGCCGTGGCCAACGGCGTCACCCCGCAGGAGTGGGCCGACAAGCTCGTCGACTCGGCGTGGAAGCCGCTGCTCGACACGATCGACATCGCCAACGACGACTTCATCCGCACCACCGAGCCGCGGCACGAGACGGTCGTGCAGAAGTTCCTGCAGAAGCTCTACGACGACGGCTTCATCACCGAGGGCGAGTACGAGGGCTACTACTGCGTCGGCTGCGAAGAGTACAAGCAGGCCGACGACCTCGTCGACGGCACCGGTGAGTTCGAGGGCCAGCTCGTGTGCGCCATCCACGGCCGCCCCATCGAGGTGCTCAAGGAGAAGAACTACTTCTTCGCGCTCAGCACTTTCCAGCAGCGGCTGCTCGACCTCTACGAGTCGCAGCCCGACTTCATCCAGCCGCCGAGCCTGCGCAACGAGATCATCTCGTTCGTGCGCCGCGGCCTCGACGACCTGTCGATCTCGCGGCAGAGCTTCGACTGGGGCGTGCGCATCCCGTGGGACGACAGCCACGTCACCTACGTGTGGTTCGACGCCCTGCTCAACTACATCTCGGCGATCGGCTGGGGCAGCGACGACGCAAACTTCGCGCGCCGCT
Source organism: Microcella humidisoli (assembly GCF_024362325.1). NCBI lineage: Bacteria > Bacillati > Actinomycetota > Actinomycetes > Micrococcales > Microbacteriaceae > Microcella > Microcella humidisoli. Next base: position 493,615 of record NZ_CP101497.1, on the reverse strand, counting down.
GGCCGGCCGTGCAGCTCGTCGGCAAAGACATCGCGCGCTTCCACGCCGTCATCTGGCCCGCCATGCTCATGGCCGCGGACCTGCAGCCGCCCGCGCGCGTCTTCGGCCACGGCTGGCTGCTCGTCGGCGGCGAGAAGATGTCGAAGTCGAAGCTCACGGGCATCGCGCCGCACCAGATCACCGACGTGTTCGGCAGCGACGCGTTCCGCTACTACTTCATGAGCGCCATCAACTTCGGGCAAGACGGCTCGTTCAGCTGGGAAGACCTCTCGGCCCGCTACCAGGCCGAGCTCGCCAACGGCTTCGGCAACCTCGCCTCGCGCGTCATCGCCATGCTCGGCAAGTACTGCGACGGGGTCGTTCCCGCCGCTGGTGAGGCGACGGATGCTGAGATCGGCATTCAGAAGACCGTCGCGGATGCGGTGGTCTCCGCGCAGCGCGCCATCGACACCTTCGCTATCCACGATGCGATCGCCGCGGTGTGGACGATCGTCGACGAGCTCAACGGCTACATCACGCTGCAGGAGCCGTGGAAGGTCGCGAAGGTCGAGTCGCAGGCGGCACGCCTGCACACGATCCTGTACACCGCGGCCGAGGGGCTGCGCGCGCTCGCCGTGCTGCTCTCGCCCGTGACGCCGCAGGCCGCCCAGAAGCTGTGGGTCGCCCTCGGCGCCGAGGGTGCGCTCGGCGAGTTGCTCGCGCAGAGCATCCCGAACGCCGGTGAATGGGGGCAGCTGCCCGCGGGCACGCAGACGCAGCCGCTCGAGGCGCTCTTCCCGCGCATCGAGACCGAGTAGGGCGGGGAGCCCCGCGTCAACCCCCGGCGCCCCTCAGTCCCACGCGGTACGGTCGTAGGGGAGGGGGATACCGTGACCGAGCAACTCGATCCGCATGTGCGCGCCCGCGCCATCATGGAGGGCACGACGCGCGATCTCAGCTACCCGCCGAGCCCCGAGGCGCTCGTGGTGCCCGTCTACGACAACCACACGCATCTCGAGATCGCCGACGGCGAGAATCCGATGCACTACCGCGAGCACCTCGACCGCGCCTCCGCCGTCGGTGTGCGCGGCGTCGTGCAGGTCGGCACCGACGTGCTCACGAGCCGCTGGTCGGCCGCCGTCGCAGCGCGCGAGCCCCGGGTACTGGCCGCGGTCGCCATCCACCCCAACGAGGCTCCGGCGCTCGCCGAATCGGGCGAGCTGGATGCCGCGCTCGCCGTCATCGACGAGCTGGCCGCGCAGCCCCGCGTCGTCGCCATCGGCGAGACGGGCCTCGACTACTACCGCACCGAGCCGGGGCCCGGACGCGACGCGCAGCTCGCCGCCTTCGAAGCCCACGTCGCGATCGCGAAGAAGCACGGGCTGGCCCTGCAGATCCACGACCGCGAGGCGCACGACGACATCGTGGCGACGCTGCTGCGCGTCGGCCCTCCGGAGAAGGTCGTCTTCCACTGCTTCAGCGGCGATGTCGAGCTCGCGAGCATCTGCGCCGAGCGCGGCTGGTACGCGAGCTTCGCCGGCACCGTCACGTTCAAGAACGCCCGCAACCTGCGCGACGCCCTCGACGTTTTGCCGCGATCCTTGCTGCTCGTCGAAACCGACGCGCCCTTCCTGACGCCGCACCCCTACCGCGGTCGGCCGAACGGGCCATACCTGCTGCCGTTCACCGTGCGCGCCATCGCCGACCACCTCGGCACCGACGCCTCGATGCTCGCCGCCCAGCTGAGCTCGAACACCGAGCTCGTGTACGGCTCGTGGGACGCGAACCCGGTCGTCGCGCCGGGCGACCCCTGGGCCGCGCAGGAGGTGCCCGGCGACCCCGATGACCTCGGCGACCTCGGCGGGGCTCTGCCCGAGCACTACCCGGGCGAGCGCGGAGCATCCGCGTGACCGCGCCGGCGCCTCGCTCGTGAGCCGTCTGCTGGGCCCGGCGGAGGTGCGCGACCTCGCCGAGCTGCTGGGCGTGAGCCCCACCAAGAAGCTCGGCCAGAACTTCGTGCACGACGCCAACACCGTGCGCCGCATCGTCTCGACGGCGGCGCTGCTGCCCGGTGAGCCCGTGCTCGAGGTCGGCCCGGGCCTGGGTTCGTTGACGCTCGGGCTGCTCGAGGCGGGGCATCCGGTCGTCGCGATCGAGGTGGATGCCCGCCTCGCCGCCCATCTGCCCCTCACGGTCACCGAGCTGCAGCCGGAAGCCGCGCTTGCCGTCGTCACCGCCGACGCGCTGCGCGTGGATGCCGTGCCCGACGCGCCGGCCTCCGATCAGAACAGCGGCTCACGCCCCACGGCTCTCGTCGCGAACCTGCCCTACAACATCTCGGTGCCCGTGCTGCTGCACCTGCTCGCGCTCGAACCCGGCATCCGCCGCGTGCTCGTCATGGTGCAGGCCGAGGTCGGGCACCGTCTCGCGGCCGAACCCGGCTCGAAGGTCTACGGCGGCCCGTCGATCAAGGCTGCCTGGTACGGACGATGGCGCGTCGAGGGGCAGGTGAGCCGCCAGGTGTTCTGGCCCGTGCCGAACGTCGACTCGGTGCTCGTCGGCATGACGCGGCACGAGGTGCCCGGAACCGAGGCCGAGCGGCTGCGCATGGGCGAGCTCGTCGACGCCGCGTTCGGGCAGCGCCGCAAGATGCTGCGGCAGGCGCTCGCCGAGGTCTACGGCTCGTCGGCGGCGGCGACCGCCGCGCTCGAGGCCGCGGGGCTCGACCCGACCGCGCGGGGCGAGATGCTCGGGCTGCCCGAGTTCTTGGCGCTCGCTCGGGCCTCGGGCGCGTGAGCGGAGCATCCGCGCCCCCTCGCTCGCTCTCGGCGGCCGCGACGATCGTCATCATGCTCGTCGGCATCGGGGCCGGCAGTGTCGTCGGCGTGCTCGTGCCCGCTGCGGCGGGCGTGCCCGACGGGGTGCTGCTCGCCGTCATCGCCGTGGCGATCGGCATCACGCTGCTGGATGTTCCGCTCGCCTCGTTCGGCCGTGCCGTGCTCGACCGGCGCTTCCTTGGCGCCGTGCTGCTGCTCAACCTCGTCGTCTCGCCCCTGCTCGTCTACGTGATCAGCCGGGTCGTGGTGACCGACCCCGACCTGCAGGCGGGCCTGCTGCTCATGCTGCTCGCGCCGGGCGTCGGGCTCGTCGCCGCGTTCGTGCGACGCGCGGGCGGCGCGGTCGAGAGCCTGCTGAGCGTCGCACCGGTGCTGCTCGTGCTGCAGATCATCACCGTGCCCGGCTTCATGCTGCTGTTCACCCTCGGCGAGAACTTCCTCAGCCTCGACGGCTCGCGGCTGCCGCTTGCGGTGCTCGCGGGCATCATCGCGCCCGCTGCGGTCGTCACGACGCTGCAGCTCGTGGGCGTGCGTCGGCCCCGGATCGCCGCGGGGCTGCGCCGTGGGGCGACCTTCACCGCGCCCGCCACCGCGCTCGCCGCCGGGCTCGTGGCCGCCGTGCTCATCCCGCGCGCGGGTGAGCGCCTCGCCCTGCTCGAGGCCGTCGCGCCGCTGCTCGGCGTGTACGTCATCGTGCTCGCGCCCGTCGGAATCCTTGTGGCCACCGCATTCGGCCTTCCGCTCTCCCAGGTGCGGTCGGTGGCCTTCAGCGGGGGAGCGCGCAACGGGCTGCTCGTGCTGCCGATCGCCCTGGCCTTCCCCGAGGGCTTCACCGTCGTCGCGCTCGTGATCGTGCTCGGCATGGCGATCGAGATCATCGGCCTCGGCATCTACGGCCTCGTCGTGCCGAGCGTCACCGCGCAGTCGCGCAGCGTGCTCACGCCCGACTAGCCCGGTGCCTCAGGCGCGCTCGAGCAGGGTGATGACCTCGAAGTGCATCGACTGGGGGAACATGTCGAGCGCCCGCGCCCGCCGCAGCCGGTAGCCCGGCATCGCCGCGAGGTCGCGCGCGAGCGATTCCGCGTTGCAGCTGCTGTAGATCACGTGCCGCGGGCCCCGCTCCTGCAGCCACCCGGCGAGCTCGGGCCCGAGGCCGCGCCGCGGCGGGTTGACGATGACGAGCTCGGGCACCTGGGTCGCCGCGAGGGCGAACGCGGTCGCGTCGGCGGCGATGAACCGGATGCGCTGCCGGTCGCCCGCTTCGGCGTAGCGCGCGTCGCGGGCCAGCTCGGCGCTCGCGACGGCGTCGGGCGAGGCCTCGACGCCGAGCACGGCTCGCGTCGCCCTTCGGGGTACCCCTGCTCGGTCTGTCGCGTCGCCTGTTGGCGACGCGCAGTGCAGCGCGAACCCGCCGACCCCGCAGTACAGATCCCAGACGGACGCCGGATCGAGCTCGTCGACCCAGTCGCGCGCCTGTGCGTAGAGCGCCGCGGCGATCGCGGTGTTGGTCTGCACGAAGCTCTGCGGCCGCACGCGCAGTTCGAGGTCGTTGACGGCGAACGGCAGCACGGCCTCGTCGGTGAGCACGTGCTCGACCTCGCCCTCGAGCACGGCCTTGTGCTCGGGGTGGATGTTCGCCGTGGCGACCAGCAGGTTCGGCAGAGCATCCTGCAGCCACGGCAGCACGCCGCGCACCCGCGCGACCGACGCCTCCGACCGCACCACGAAGCGCACCATGAGGGCGCCACTCGGTGCCTCGGTCACGATCAGGTGCTTGAGCTCGCCCCTCCGGGCCGGTACGTCGTAGGGCTCGAGCCCCGCGCGCGTGATGGCCGCGATGAGCGCGGGAAAGGCGGCGAGGATGCCCGGCGCGATGATGCCGCAGCGCCGCAGATCGACGCCTCGTCCCTGCCCGTCGAGGATGCCCAGCGTCGGTTCATCGACGGTGCCGCCGACGACCATCTTGGCTTTGGCGCGGAACCCGCTCTCGGCGCTCGCCACGGCGGCGAGCCACTGCGCATCCGCGCCGACGGGCGCCAGCAGACGGCGTGCGAGCGCCTCCTTCTCGGCGAGCTGCTGGGCGTACGGCCGACCCATGAGCGTGCACGAGCGGCAGAGCCCGGCGTCGAAGTAGTCGCACTGCATGGTGGGCCCAGGCTACTGGCGGGCTGGCTTAGGGTGGAGCCATGAGCACGGGGGCGACAGACCGAGTGGTGCACGTGCGGGCGCCCGGCAAGATCAACGTCTTCATGAAGGTCGGCTCGCTGCTCGACGACGGCTACCACGATGTGGCCACCGCGTACCAGGCCATCTCGCTCTACGAAGAGGTCTACGCCCGCCCCGCCGATGACTTCTCGGTGCGCTTCACGGGCCCGATCGACTGCAGCGGCCTCGCGACCGACGGCTCGAACCTCGCCATCAAGGCCGCCCGACTCCTCGCGCGCGCCGCCGACTACCGGGGGGGAGTCTCGCTCGAGATCGAGAAGCACGTGCCCATCGCCGGTGGCATGGGCGGCGGATCGGCCGATGCGGCCGCGACCCTCGTCGCGTGCGACCACCTGTGGGGCACGAACCTCGGTCGCGACGAGCTGCACGAGCTCGCCGCGCAGCTCGGCGCCGACGTGCCCTTCGCGCTCATGGGCGGCACGGCCGTGGGCACGGGTCGCGGCGACCGGCTCTCGCCCGCGCTCGCGCAGGGCACCTTCCACTGGGTGCTCGCGCTCGCCGATGTCGGCCTCAGCACGCCCGAGGTGTACGCCGAGCTCGACCGGCACCGCGAGCGCCACGTGCACGACATCGCTCCGGCGCCCGAGCAGCCGACCGTCGACATCGAGGTGCTGCAGGCGCTGCGCGCGGGCGATCCGCACCGGCTGGCCGAGTACCTGCACAACGACCTGCAGGCTCCGGCCCTGCATCTCGAACCCGCGCTGGCGAAGACCCTCGAGACGGGTGAGCTGCAGGGTGCGCTCGCCGGCCTCGTCTCAGGCTCAGGCCCGACCGTCGCATTCCTCGCGGCTGATCAGGATGCCGCGCTCGAGCTGCAGGTGGCGCTCAGTGCGTCTCGGCTGACGGTGCTGCGGGCGACGGGTCCGGTTCACGGGGCACGAGTCGTCTCGGGTTGACGCCGATCAGGCTCAGCAGCACGATCGCGATCGCGCCACCCACGAGCGCGATGTCGGCCACGTTGCCGACGAAGAACCCGAAGTAGTCGATGAAGTCGACGATCTCGCCGCGGGCGAAGCCCGGCTCGCGGAAGAGACGGTCGCCGAGGTGGCTGATCGCGCCGCCGAGCAGCGCGCCCGCCGCGAGCGCCCAGGGCACGCTCGAGATGCGCGAGACGAAGATCGCGATGCCGACGACGGCGAAGGCGGCCACGATCGTCAAGATCCAGGTGTAGTCGCCGCCGATGCCGAACGCTGCGCCCGGGTTGTAGACCAGGCGCCACTGGATCGCCTCGCCGATGACGGGCACGCCCACGCCGAGCTCGAGTGTCGCCTCGGCCCAGAACTTGGTGCCCTGGTCGAACACGATGATGGCGGCGGCCCACAGCAGGGTCCACGGCAGTACCTGGCGGATGGGTCGGGTCTCGATCGCGTGGGCGTGAGCGTGAGTCTCGGGCATGCCCCTATTCTGCCCGGTCGAGTCGCCCCGCCCGCGCGCCGTAGTCTCGACGGGTGGCCCATCTCTTGGGGGCAGAGTCCCTCCGCGTCGAATACCCCACCCGTGTCGTGCTCGAAGGGGTGACGGTCGGCATCGGTGACGGCGACCGCATCGGCGTCGTGGGCCGCAACGGCGACGGCAAGTCGACCCTGCTGCGCATCCTCGCCGGTAAGCAGGAACCGGACGGCGGTCGCGTGACGCGTCGCGGGGGCGTGACGCTCGGCATGCTCGATCAGGCCGACGAGCTCGCGACCGGGCTGACGGTGCTCGAGACCGTGGTGGGCGATCGTCCCGAGCACGAGTGGGCCGGCGATCGGAATGTGCGGGATGTTCTCGCCGGGCTCATCGCGGACATCCCGGGTCACACGCTCGTCGACGACCTGTCGGGAGGCCAGCGTCGTCGCGTCGCCCTCGCCGCGCTGCTCAGCCGCGAGTGGGACATCGTCGTGCTCGACGAGCCCACCAACCACCTCGACATCGGCGGCGTCCACTGGCTCGCCGGACACCTCAAGCGGCGCTGGTCGCCCGGGGCGGGCGCGCTGCTCGTCGTGACGCACGACCGGTGGTTCCTCGACGAGGTGAGCCAGGACACGTGGGAGGTGCACGACCGCATCGTTGAGCCCTTCGAGGGCGGCTACGCCGCCTACGTGCTGCAGCGCCTCGAGCGCGACCGCCAGGCCGCGACCATGGAGGCCAAGCGCCAGAACCTCATGAAGAAAGAGCTCGCGTGGCTGCGCCGCGGGGCGCCGGCCCGCACAGCCAAGCCGAAGTTCCGCATCGACGCGGCCAACGCGCTCATCGACGACGTGCCGCCGCTGCGCAACAGTGTCGAGCTCTCGCAGATGGCGACCGCCCGGCTGGGCAAAGACGTCATCGACCTGCTCGACGTCTCGGTCTCCTACGGCGAGAAGCAGATTCTGCACGACGTCGAGTGGCGCATCGCGCCTGGCGAGCGCACGGGCATTCTCGGCATCAACGGCGCCGGCAAGTCGACGCTGCTCAAGCTCATCGACGGCTCGCTCGAGCCCACGACGGGCCGCGTCAAGCGCGGCAAGACCGTCGTCGTCGCCACCCTCGACCAGCAGCTCGGCGACCTCTCGGCGGTGGCCCACGAGCGCGTCTCGGCGGTCATCGCCACGAAGCGCACGAGCTACACGGCGGGCGACAAAGAGCTCACTCCCGGCCAGCTGCTTGAACGGCTCGGCTTCACCTCGGCACAGCTCTCGACGCCGATCAAGGACCTCTCGGGAGGCCAGAAGCGCCGGCTGCAGCTGCTGCTCATCCTGCTCGACGAGCCCAACGTGCTCATCATGGACGAGCCGACGAACGACATGGACACCGACATGCTCGCCGCGATCGAAGACCTGCTCGACTCGTGGCCCGGCACGCTCGTCGTCGTCAGCCACGACCGCTACCTGCTCGAGCGCGTCACCGACCAGCAGTATGCGGTTCTCGGCGGGCGGCTCCGGCATCTGCCCGGCGGCGTCGACGAGTACCTGCGCATCGCCGCGCACGCGGCGGCGCCGACCGGGTCGCAGGATGCGGGGCGCGCGACCGTCGCGTCCGTCACGGCCGCGGCCCCCGCATCCACCGCCCCGTCGGCCCCGACCCTCTCGGGGGCGGAGCGCCGCACGCTCGAGAAGGAGCTCTCAGCGCTCGAGCGCCGCATCGCCAAGGTGCAAGGGCAGGTGGATGCCCTGCACGTGCAACTCGCCGAGCACGACGTCAGCGACTACAGCGGCATCGCCGCCCTGCACGAGCAGGTGCGCGGTTTCGAGGCCGAACTTGAGAGCGCGGAGGAGCGGTGGCTCGAGCTGGGCGAGCTCTTGGGCTGAGCCCCGCTTACTTCGTCTGCCCGATGAGCAGGTCGAGGCGATAGCCGTTGCGCTTGGTCTGCACGACCGTCACGGGAATGCGCGGCTTCGCTCCGCGCCCGTCGAGCCGCCGCACGGCCTCGTCGTAGATGCTCTCGAGCCCGCGCGGCACCGTTCCGACCACTCCGCTCACGCGGCGGCCCGAGAAGATGCGCACCTCGATGGGGGCGTCGACGCGCTCGTCGTCCATCGAGCGCGCCGGGGTCGCGGTCGTCAGCGTCTCGGGGTCTTCGGCGGCGAGGGCGGCCAGCTCGTCCTGATGGGGGTTGCTGTTCGCCAGACGGATCGTGATGTTCTTGTTCTTGGGCACGAGCACGCCGACGTAGTCGTCGAACGATCCTGACCCGCGGTCGTCCTTCGGCAGGCTCTCATCGACCGGACCCGACTTCTTGAACAGCGCCATGCGTCGATGCTAGCCGGGGCCGCCCAGGGCGCGGCGGCCTCTACGATGAGAGCGTGACCGAGCCCCTCGACGCCATCGCCATCGCGGCCGAGGTCTTCGCCTGGCTGACCCTCCCGGTCGGGATCGTGCTGCTCATCAGCGGGCTTGCGCGCCGCTCCTGGTCGAAGCGCTACGCCGCCGTGAAGGCCGTCATCACGACGGTGCACGACCGCGACGCGAAGCTGCGCTGGTTCGCTGACGGTGGCGCGGTGCACGAGAGCACGTCGCCGCTCACCGGGCCGATCCCGGCGGTCGGGGATGCGCGCACGGTCTGGGTGCACCCCTCGCGGCCCGAGTCGCCGCGCCTCGACGACCCGGCGCACGACGGACGCGTTCTGCTCACCCTCGGCGGCATCCTGACCGGTGTCGGGGTCGTCGCGACGCTCGTGTCGAACCTCGCGCCGTTCTTCTAGCGGGTGCTTGATCCGGCGCGCCCCGTCGACGACACAATGTCCGGTCGGGGCTGGTGAACGGAGTGGAATCATGAAGCGATGAATTCGCCAGCCGGTGACTTCGAGCTCACCCTCGATGAGTTGCGCGTCGTCGTTCGCTACGTCGCGGAGTCCGCCCAGGAGATCCTGCCGTTCTTCGAGGACGCCTGCCCCGATGATGGGCGTCCGCGTGCGGCCGTTGACGCAGCGTGGGTGTTTATCGATGGAGCGCGGCGAACGAATCTCCAGCGCGTCGCGGCGTTCGACGCTCATCGCGCCGCCGCAGCCGCACCCACCGAGTCCGCGCGATTGGCAGCTCAAGCGGCAGGCGATGCCGCTGCTGCCGCCTACCTCCACCCGATCGCCAAAGGGCACCAGGTGGGTCACATCCTTCGCGCGGCCGCTAACGCTGCGTGCATCGCTGAACACGAGAGCGGCGATGGTCCGGCCGCGTCGGCGCAGGTTCTCGCGCGTGCGCTCGAGCGTGCTGACGCGGTACTCGTGGATGTTCTGAGCCGCTACCCGCGAGCGCCGAGGGGCAGAAGCCGCGCTGCCCACCTCATGGTCGACCTCGACGAGTTGTTGCGCGGAACGCGGTGATCCGACCTTGTCAGCCGGGTCGGGGGCCCGACGAGTACGAGGCGCTCTTCTAAACGTCGTCGTCGAAGTCGGCGCTGAGCGTGCGCAGCAGCCCGGCGAGCTTCTCTTGATCGCCGCGGCTCAGGCGCTGCAGCAGGGCCGCCTCGCTCACCATGAGCTGGTCGATCGCGCGGTCGACCCGCACGCGGCCGTCGTCGGTCATGCGCACCCGGATGCTGCGCCCATCGTTCGGGTCGGTGCGGCGTTCCACGAGCCCGCGCGTTGCGAGCCGGTCGATGCGGTTCGTCATGGTGCCGCTCGACACGAGTGTCTGCAGAAGCAGTGCTTTGGGGCTCAACTCGTACGGTTTCCCGGCACGCCGCAGAGCCGAGAGCACGTCGAACTCCCACGACTCGAGGTCGCTCGCCGCGAAGGCCTGCTTGCGCGCCAGGTCGAGGTGCCGCGCCAGCCGGCTGACGCGCGAGAGCACCTGCAGCGGCTCCACATCGAGCTCGGGCCGCTCACGGCGCCACGCCTCGACGATGCGGTCGACTTCGTCGCGGGCGGTCATGTGTTCATTATCGCGGGTGGGGGATGAGCATCCGTCGCCCGTCGCTCATGACGCAGGATGCTCGCCGCGCGCTCGGGACCGGCCGCCGTGCTCTGGCAGACTGGATGCGCGCGCTCGGCGCGCGATCCGCCTTGGTGTAACGGCAGCACGACAGCCTTTGGAGCTGTTAGGTCCAGGTTCGAATCCTGGGGGCGGAGCAATCCGGTGGATTGCTCCGCGCGTGGGAGTTGCTGGGGTCGACTGCCTGGTGGGCGCCGAGCATCTCGCTCCGCGCGTGGGAGTTGCTGGGGTCGACTGCCTGGTGGGCGCCGAGCATCTCGCTCCGCGCGTGGGAGTTGCTGGGGTCGACTGCCTGCTGGGCGGTGAGTACCTCGCTCCGCGCGTGCGAGTTGCTCCGCTCCCGCGATTGAGCCCGTTCGTCGCATTGTGCGTCGAACGTTCGGGCGATAGTGCGATTTTCGGACTACTTCGACGTCGGCACAGCGCGCCAACGCGCACCTCGCAGATCGTGCGGCCGCGAACGACCTGCGCCAGAATGGGCGCAGCGGTTCGACGGCGCCCGCACCCGGGCTCCGCTGCGCCGTCGACCCACCTCCGGTCGTGCAGCTGCCCCACCCGTGGCAGTGCCGGTCGGCCCGTGCCAAGGAGCCCGTGTGAGCATCCCCGTAGCCCTCGCCACCCCGCTCGCCGAGCGTGCGTTCATCTCGGCCCTCGACCTGTTCAAGGTCGGCATCGGGCCGTCGAGCTCGCACACGGTCGGCCCGCTGCGCGCGGCGAGCGCCTTCGTCGACGGGCTGGGCGACCGGCTCGACCAGGTGGCGAGCGTCGAGTGCGTGCTGTTCGGCTCGCTCGGCTCGACGGGCGTCGGCCACGGAACCCCCGGCGCGGTGCTCGCCGGCCTGAGCGGTCTGGCGGTCGAGACGGTCACGCGCGACGACGTCGAGCGCGTGGTCGCCGACGCCGATCGCGGGATGCTGCGCCTCGGCGGCACGCACCTCATCACGATCGTGCCGACGGTCGACGCGGTGCCCGGCGCGGTGCGGGCCACGGGGGCGACCTCCGCAGCCGAGGCCCCGAGCTCCTCGGACGGCGCGGCCAGCGGCGCGGCCGGCGCGCCGACCGCGGCCGCATGGCTGCGCTTCGCTCCGCGCGAGCTCAAGCCGCGGCATCCGAACGCCCTGAGCCTCACGGCGCGCGACGCGACCGGCGCGGTGCTCGCCGAGGAGACCTACTACTCGGTCGGCGGCGGCTTCGTCGAGCGCGACGGCGACGATGCGGGGGAGGCGGGTGCGGTCGAGGTGCCGTACCGCTTCGACACGGCCGACGAGCTGCTGCGCCTGTGCCGCGAGCACGGGCTCACGATCGCGCAGCTCGCGCGCGCCAACGAGGCCGCCGTGCGCGGCGAGGCGGCGACGAGCGCGGCGCTGCGCACGATCGCGCGGGCGATGGACGACTGCATCGACGCGGGGCTGTCGAGCACGGGCATCCTGCCCGGAGGCCTCAAGGTCCCGCGCCGGGCGGCCGCGATGGCCGACAACCTGCGGGCGCTCGACGCCGCGGCCGAGCGCGACTGCTCGCTCGAATGGCTGCAGGCCTACGCGATCGCCGTCAACGAGGAGAATGCCGCGGGTGGGCGCGTCGTGACGGCGCCGACGAACGGGGCCGCGGGCATCATCCCGGCCGTCATGCGGCACGCGCTCGACGTGATCCGCGTGGCCGACGCCGATGTCGCGCGGGAGGAGTTCCTGCTCGTCGCGGCGGTCATGGGCGGGCTCATCAAGTCGAACGCGAGCATCTCGGGGGCGGAAGCGGGGTGCCAGGGCGAGGTCGGCTCCGCCGCATCCATGGCCGCCGCGGGGTTTGCCCACTTGCTCGGCGCGACCAACGAGCAGATCGAGAACGCCGCCGAGATCGCTATGGAGCACTCGCTCGGCCTCACGTGCGACCCCGTGGCGGGCCTCGTGCAGATGCCGTGCATCGAGCGCAACGCGATCGGCGCGGGCAAGGCCGTGGCAGCCGCCCGCATGGCGATGCACGGCGACGGCACGCACCTCATCAGCTTCGACACCGTCGTACAGACGATGCGGCAGACGGGCGACGACATGTCGCGCAAGTACAAGGAGACGAGCGAGGGCGGCCTCGCCGTCAACTACGTCGAGTGCTGAATCGCGGCACAATGGCGGGCATGCCGAACCAGCTGCTCCTTCGCGAGCGGGTCGCCCGCACGGTCGCCGAGGTCATGGCGGTGGCGGCCGACGTTCGCCGACTTCCCGAGTGGGCGGCGGGGTTCGCCTCGGGCATTCAGCGCGACGAGTCCGTCGCCGACGGCAGCGCCTGGATCGTGGATGCTCCGTTCGGGCGGGTGCGAGCGGTATTCGCCGTGGATGTCGAGCGGGGCATCCTGGATCATGACGTGACGATGCCGGACGGCTCGACCGTGCACAACCGCCTCCGCGTCGAGCCCGCCCCCAACGGCTGCGAGCTCGTCTTCACGCTCGTGCGGCAGCCCGGCATGGACGACGCCGCGCTGGCCGCCGATGCCGCGGCCGTGGCGGACGACCTGCGCCGACTGCGCGCGCTGTGCGAGAGGATGGACGCATGACCGACTCGCAGCTCGCCGTCGTGGTGCTCGCCGCCGGTGCGGGCACCCGCATGAAGTCGCAGACGCCGAAGGTGCTGCACCTGCTCGCCGGAGTGCCGCTCGTCGGGCACGTGCTCGCGACGGCCCGTGCACTCGAGCCCGCGCACGTCATCGCCGTGGTGCGTCACGAGCGCGACCGGGTCGCCGAGGCGATCGCGGCGCTGGATGCTCACGCGATCATCGCCGACCAAGACGAGATTCCCGGCACCGGTCGGGCGGTCGAGGCGGCGCTCGCCGCACTGCCGGCCGACTTCGACGGCGAGGTGCTCGTGGTCTCGGGTGACGTTCCGTTGCTCGACGCCGGCACGCTCGCCGAGTTGCTCGCCGAGCACCGGAGTCGCGCGGCGGCGGCGACCGTGCTGAGCGCGGTGCTCGACGACGCTGCCGGGTACGGCCGCATCGTGCGCGGCAGTGATGGCGCCCTCGACCGCATCGTCGAGCAGAAAGACGCGAGCGTCGACGAGCAGGCGCTCACCGAGGTCAACTCGGGCACCTACGTCTTCAGCGTCGCTCCGCTGCGGCAGAAGCTCGCGCTCGTGTCGACCGACAACGCCGCGCAGGAGAAGTACCTGACCGACGTCATCGGGCTGCTGCGCGGCGACGGCCACGCGGTCGAAGCGCTGCCCGCCGGGCAGAGCTGGCTCGTCGCCGGTGTCAACGACCGCGTGCAGCTCGCCGACGCGGCGCTGCGGCTCAACGCGATGATCGTGCGCGGCTGGCAGCTCGCGGGCGTCACCATCAGCGACCCCGCGAGCGTGTGGATCGACCGCACCGTCACCCTCGACGAAGACGTCGAGGTGCTGCCGGGCACCCAGCTGAAGGGCGCCACGGCGATCGCGCGCGGCGCCGTCGTCGGCCCCGACACGACCCTCACCGACTGCGAGGTCGGGCCGGATGCGCGCGTGAGCCGCACCGACGGAACGCTCGCCGTGATCGGCGCGGGCGCATCCGTCGGCCCGTTCGCCTACCTGCGCCCCGGCACCGTGATCGGCGAGAACGGCAAGGTCGGCACCTTCGTCGAGACGAAGAACTCCACGCTCGGCCGCGGCGCCAAAGTGCCGCACCTGTCGTACATCGGCGACACGACCGTCGGCGAGGGCACGAACATCGGCGCGGGCACGATCACCGCCAACTACGACGGCGTCGCCAAGCACCGCACCGAGGTGGGTTCGCACGCGCGAACAGGCTCGCACAACGTCTTCGTCGCCCCCGTTAGGATTGGCGACGGAGCGTACACGGGAGCAGGAACGGTCGTCCGCAAAGACGTGCCGGCCGGGGCCCTCGCGGTGAACGTCGCCCCGCAGCGCAACGTCGAGCGCTGGGTGGCGGCCCACCGCTCGGGAACAGCGTCGGCCGCGGCGGCAGCGGCCGCATCCACCCCCCAGAGCGAGACGGATGGCGGCGCCGACGGCACCGCTCCCGACCCGGCGTAAGCGACCAGCACACGATCGTCGCCTCGGCGGCAGAAGGCGGGAACCCCGTGGCCAGCATCAAGATCACCGGCCAGAAGCGCCTCGTCATCGTGTCGGGTCGGGCGCACCCCGCGCTCGCGCACGACGTCGCCGAGTACCTGCAGACCGACGTCGTGCACACCGACGCCCGCACCTTCGCCAACGGCGAGATCTACGCGCGCTACGACGAGAGCGTGCGCGGCTGCGACGCCTTCGTCATCCAGTCGCATGCGGCGCCCATCAACGAGTGGCTCATGGAGCAGCTCATCATGGTCGACGCCCTCAAGCGCGCCTCGGCCAAGCGCATCACGGTCGTCGCGCCCTTCTACCCCTACGCCCGGCAAGACAAGAAGGGCCGCGGCCGCGAGCCCATCTCGGCCCGCCTCGTCGCCGACCTGTTCAAGGCGGCCGGCGCCGACCGCATCATGAGCGTCGACCTCCACGCCGCGCAGATCCAGGGCTTCTTCGACGGACCCGTCGACCACCTGTTTGCGATGCCCGTGCTGCTCGAGCACTTCCGCTCGCAGCTCGACCCCGAGACCCTCACGGTCGTGTCGCCCGACATGGGCCGCGTGCGCGTCGCCGACATCTGGAGCGACAAGCTCGGCGCCCCCCTCGCGATCATCCACAAGCGCCGCGACCCGCTCGTGCCCAACCAGGTCTCGGTGCATGAGATCGTCGGCGAGGTCGAGGGCCGCGTGTGCCTGCTCGTCGACGACATGATCGACACCGGTCGCACGATCGTGAAGGCCGCCGAGGCGCTCAAGAAGGCGGGCGCCACGGGCGTCGTCGTCGCCGCGACGCACGCGGTGTTCAGCGACCCGGCCTTCGAGATTCTGCAGCACGAGTCGGTCGACCGCGTCGTCGTCACCGACACCCTGCCGATCCCCGACGAGAAGCGCTGGGACCGCCTGACGGTGCTGCCGATCGCCCCGCTCATCGCGCGCGCCATCCACGAGGTGTTCGACGACGGGTCGGTCACCTCGATGTTCGACGGCGCCGCCTAAGCGCGCGCTGGAGCTAGGAGCGACGGCGATTTCTCGCCGTCGCCGCGACGCCAGCGCCGATGGCCGTCTCGGCCATCGGGTCCGCTCTGTTCGACGGCGCCGCCTAGCCCCGGTCGCGCAGACGCCGTTCGTGGGCGATGAGCCTGAACGTTCGGCGTCATCGCCCACGAACGCGGCCACCCCGTTGCGTGGGGCCGCGCGGGCCTAGACGTCGAGCAGGTCGCGGATCGCGGCCTCGAACACTTCGTGGTGGGCATCCACGTCGGCCCGGCTCGTCATGGGCGCCATGAGCGCCATGTTGTGGAACGGCGTGAGCATGATGCCGCGGTTCACGAGGAAGAGGTGCAGGAAGTCCTCGAGCTCGCCGTCGGCCGCCTCGGCCGCGAGCGTGCCGTTGATCGGGTACGGCCGCGCGAAACGGTACTCGGCCCGCGCGCCGAGCTGGTTGATCGCCCACGGCAGGTCGTAGCGGTCGAACAACTCGTTGACGCCATCAGTGAAGTACGTGGCCGTGTCGATCATGTGCGCGAAGGCCTCGTCGGTGAGCACGTGCTCCAGCGTCGCGCGCATGGCGGCGACCGAGAGCGGGTTGCCCGCGAGCGTGCCGCCGACGCCGCCCATGTCGACGAGGTCGAGGTCGGTGCGGGCGAGCGCGCGCTCGGCGAACTCGGCCGACAGCCCATAGGCCCCGGTCGGGATGCCCCCGCCGATCGACTTGCCGATGACCACGAGATCGGGCTCGAGGTTGTAGGCCTGCGTCATGCCGCCCGGCCCGGCCGAGAAGGTGTGCGTCTCGTCGATGATGAGCAGCGCGTCGTACTGGCGGGTCAGCGCCCGCACGCCCTCGAGGTACCCGGGCTCGGGCAGGACGATGCCGATGTTGGTGAGCGCGGGCTCGATGAGCACCGCGGCGACGTCACCGTGCGCGAGTGCGCGCTCGAGGCCCGGCAGGTCGTTGTACTCCGCGGCGCGCGACGTCTCCGTGACATCGACGGGGGCGCCGACGTTGCCGGGGCGCGACATGCTCTCGCCGTCGGGCCCGACGACGACGAGCGACTCGTCGACCGATCCGTGGTAGCAGTACGAGTGGAAGACGATCTTCGGCTTTCCGGTGATGGCGCGCACGAGTCGAATCGCCCAGCGATTCGCATCCGTCGCCGTCAGCGAGAAGCTCCAGCGGTCCATCGTGAAGCGGCGCGACAGCTCGGCCCCGACCCACTCTGCGTCTTCGGTCGGCAGCATCGTCACGAGGCCGCCGAGCTCGCCGGCGCGGCGCGTGATCGCCTCGACGACCACGGGGTTCGAGTGCCCGGCCATCGAGCCCGTGTCGCCGAGGGCGAAGTCGATGTACTCGTGCCCGTCGATGTCCCACACGCGGTTGCCGTGGGCGCGGTCGAGGTAGATCGGGAAGGCACCCGACTTCTTGTTCATCCAGGTCATCGGCACGCGGCCGAAGAGGTGCTCGGCGCGCTCGTACGCCGCTTTCGACTTCGGGCGGGCGGCGATGAAGGCCTGCTGCTCGCGCTCGGTGAGCTCGGCCAGGCGGGTGCGATCGATGCTGATCATGATGGGGTCCTCACTATTCGTCGACGATGCGGATGCGCCCGCTCGGGTACTCCGAACGGCCGCGCAGCGGCATCGGTTCCGCGCGAATCAATGCGACTGAGGTGACCGGAAGCGATGAAGGCAACCACCGCTCCTCGACGGGTCACGCCGCCTCGAGAGAGCCTCGGGGCGCCGTTCGCAGGCGCGGAACGCCTCCAGTGTGGCAGGAGAACCCGCGGCGTGCCAACCGTGCGCCCGGTTCGGGATGCTCGCGCGATGCTCCGCGTCAGCTCAGCGTGCGCGGCACGAGGCGCGGAGCCCCCGGAATCAGGCCGAGCAGCGCCACGAGCACGTCGCCGCTCGGGGTGACGGCGTAGCACGTCCAGCCCACGGCGTCGGCCGACAGCAGCTCGAACGCCACGCGCGAGGGCGTGCGCTCGTTGGCGTAGAAGTCGACCGCGAGCCGGCACGACTGCTCGGCCGTGGTGCGGGCGACGGAGTAGGTTCCGACGGCGGTCGGCAGCAGCATCCCGAGCAGCGCGATGAGCGCGACCCAGCGCATGACGCGGCGGCGGCGCTCCCACGCCGGAACCCCGGCGTCGTCGTCCACCGCCCCGCGTAGCTCGATCGGGTCGTCGTCGTCCATGACGGCAAGTCTGCCACTCAGCGCTCAGCGTGAGCCGCGCCCGCGAAGCGCGGCGACCGCGCTCGTCGCGCGGAAGCGGCGTCGCGCCGCAGCAGCGGCGGCGCGACAGAAAACATTAGTGCGCGTCGGTAGCGCTGATCTCCGTGCGGTCGCCGCTCCAGAGGGTGTGGAACGTGCCCTCCTTGTCGACGCGCTTGTAGGTGTGCGCGCCGAAGAAGTCGCGCTGCCCCTGCACGAGCGCCGCCGGCAGGCGGTCGGCGCGCAGGCCGTCGTAGTAGGAGAGCGACGACGCGAAGGCGGGGGTCGGAATGCCCGCGAGCGCCGCGCCCGCGACGATGCGGCGCCACGAGGGCAGGGCGCCGGCGACGGCCTCGGCGAAGTACGGCGCCGTCACGAGCGCGACGAGCGCGGGGTCGGCCGCGTACGCCTCGGTGATGCGGTTGAGGAAGCGCGCGCGGATGATGCAGCCGGCTCGCCAGATCTTGGCGATGTCGCCCTTCTTGATATCCCAGTTGTACTGCTCTGCCCCGGCGACGATCGCGTCGAAGCCCTGGCTGTAGGCGATGATCTTCGAGGCGTAGAGCGCGCGGCGCACGTCCTCCACGAACGCAGCGCGGTCGGCGACCTGCCACTCCTGCGTGCTGCCGGGCAGCGAGGCGGCGGCGGCGCGCTGCGCGGGCTTCGACGACAGCGAGCGGGCGAACACGGCTTCGGCGATGCCCGACACGGGAACCCCGAGGTCGAGCGCGGTCTGCACCGTCCACGCGCCGGTGCCCTTGGCGCCGGCCTGGTCGAGGATGACGTCGACGAGCGGCCTGCCGGTCGTCGCATCCACCTGGCGCAGCACCTCGGCGGTGATCTCGATGAGGTAGCTCTCGAGCTCGCCGGTGTTCCACTCGGCGAAGACCTCGGCGATCTCGGCGGGCTCGAGGCCGCCGACGCGGCGCAGCAGGTCGTAGGCCTCGGCGATGAGCTGCATGTCGACGTACTCGATGCCGTTGTGGATCATCTTGACGAAGTGGCCAGCGCCATCGGTGCCGACGTGCGTGACGCAGGGCTCGCCCTCGGCGACGGCCGCGATCGACTCGAGGATCGGCTTGAGGGTGGCCCAGGCCTCGGCCGAGCCGCCGGGCATGATCGAGGGGCCGTTGAGCGCGCCCTCCTCGCCGCCCGAGATGCCGGCGCCGACGAAGTTGATGCCCGTGGCGCGCACGGCGGCCTCGCGGCGGATGGTGTCGGTGAAGAGCGCGTTGCCGCCGTCGACGATGATGTCGCCCGGCTCGAAGACCTCGGTGAGCGCGTCGATGACGGCGTCGGTGCCGCGGCCGGCCTGCACCATGATGATCGCCGTGCGGGGCTTCTGCAGCGAGGCTGCGAACTCGGCGTAGTCCGTGGTGGCGATGAAGCCTGCCTCGGGGTGCTCGGTCACGAGCGTCTCGGTCTTCTCGTAGGAGCGGTTGAAGACCGCGACGGTGTTGCCCTCGCGGCTGGCGAGGTTGCGGGCGAGATTCGAACCCATGACGGCGAGGCCGACGACCCCGATGTTGGCGGCACCCGGGGTGGGGGAAGGCGTGGTGGTCATGACGTCAAGCCTAGAGCCGAAGGGGCGGGCGGATACGCGCGGCTAGGTACCCGCATCCCTCGAATTGAGCAATGGATGCTCAGTCGCGGCCGCGACCGCGCGCGAAGGATGAACACATCAGGTTCCACCCCCGTTCATCCCTCCAGAAAGGCCCCACCATGAACATGTTCAAGTCGATGATCGACACGATCAACGCCGCCCCCGCCCTCATCGAGAGCGCCAACACCCTCGCCGCGCAGGCGCAGACCCAGGCCGCCATGAACCCCGCGGCCTACGGCGCCGTCGGCATGCCCGGCACCGTCGGCTCGCAGGCCGCCGTGAACCTCGCCAACCAGCAGGCCTACGGCGCCCCGAGCGCCGAGGCCCTCGAGCCCATCGCCGGTGTCTCGCTCGAGACCTACGCGAAGGTCAGCAAGGGCATCGCGGCCTTCGGCTACGACACCACGAAGCTCGTCGACGTGGCCGCCGGCCTCGGCGTCTCGGCGGCCGACTGGGCTGTCGCGCAGGAGGGCTGGGGTGCGCGCATCCAGGCCGACCGCGCTGTCGGCTCGCGCTTCAACGAGCTCTACACGGCCCTGTAACCATGGGCGTGCTCACCAACCTCGCCAAGCTCACGACGATGGGCTTCGACAACCTGGCGACGATGAACGTCGGCGCGCAGCTCGCGCAGGCGCAGGCCACGATGGACGGCCTTATCGCCCAGAACCAGCTGGCCACCCAGGCCGCCGGGCCGGAGTTCGTGTCGGCCACCGCCACGGTGACGCAGCTCGCGAGCACGGGCGTCATGGTCAACGACGGCGTGCAGGTGGCCCTCGGCCTGCTCGTGCTGCTGCCCGCGGGCGTGCCCGTGCCCGTCACGACGACGACCGTCGTGCCGATGGCGCTGCTGCCGCAGGTGCAGCCCGGCGCGACGATCGGCGTTCGCGTCGACCCCGCGGCTCCCAGCCGCGTGCTGCTCGACCTGCGCTGACCGCGCCTCCACCGACCCGGCCAGCACCGACCCGAACGGTGCTGGCCGCCCCCCGATACGGTGGGCGGGTGACCCCACACCCGCCCACCGTCGTCGTGCTGATGGGGGTCTCGGGCGCGGGCAAGACCACGGTCGGTCTTGCCGCGGCGGCGCGCGCGGGCGTGACGTTCCTCGATGCCGATGCGCTGCATCCCGAGGCGAATGTCGCGAAGATGGCGGCTGGCACGCCTCTCGACGACTCCGACCGCGCCCCCTGGCTCGACGCGGTCGCGGCTGCCCTCGTCGCCGAGGCCCCCTGCATCCTGGCGTGCAGCGCCCTGCGCGCGGCCTACCGCGACCGGTTGCGGGTGGATGCTCCGCTCGCCCGCTTCGTCCTGCTCGACCTCGATCGGGCGGCGCTCGAACGCCGGCTCGCCGCCCGCGAGGGCCACTTCATGCCCGCGGCGCTGCTCGACTCGCAGCTCGCGACGCTCGAGCCCCCGGCCGCGCACGAGGGCGTGCTCGTGCTCGACGCCGAGCGCTCCGTCGACGAGCTGGCGGCCGCCGTCGCGGCCCTGCTCGTGCCTCGGGTAGACTGAGCGACTGTACTTCGGCGAGGGAGCGATTTTTCGCTCCGTGATCGACGCGGTGGGCAAGGCATCCGGCTTTCCTCACGCGCTCGCGCGTTCGAGTTGACACCCAGACCGGGCCACGAGGCCCACCGATCAAGGAGACATCAGCATGGCTGACGAGAACAAGCTCAGCGCCGGCAAGCGCACGTCCTTCGGCAAGGGCGCGGCCCGCAAGCTGCGCGCCGCCGGCCACATCCCGGCCGTCATCTACGGTCACGGCGGCGAGCCGCAGCACGTGACCCTTCCCGCCCACGAGACCGCGCTGCTGCTGCGCAAGTCGAACGTCGTCGTGACGCTCGACATCGAGGGCAGCAAGGAGCTCGTGCTCGTCAAGGACGTGCAGAAGGACCCGGTGCGCCAGATCATCGAGCACGTCGACCTCATCGTCGTGCGCAAGGGCGAGAAGGTCACCGTCGATGTCGCGGTGCACGTCGAGGGCGACTCGTTCCCCGGCACCATCGTCGTCGTCGACCACAACACGCTCTCGGTCGAGGCCGAGGCCACGCACATCCCCTCGTCGCTCACCGTCTCGGTCGAGGGTCTGACCGACGGCACGCAGATCCACGCCGGCGATGTCGAGCTTCCGAAGGGCACGACGCTCGTCACCGACGCGGGTGCCCTCGTGCTCGCGATCACGACACCGGCCGGCTCGTCGGCCGACGACGAGGCCGTGGAGGCGCTCGCCGCAGCCGCGTCGGAGGCATCGACCGCTGCTGCCGAGGCCGCCGAGGCCGAGTAGTCGCCGCGGGCGCGCGTCGCCCGCTGTCACGCACTGAGCGAAGGGGTCGCCCGTGGTCGGATTGTTCCGCCGCGATGCGGCCCCTTCGTCGTCGGCGGCCGCCGACACCTGGCTCGTCGCGGGCCTCGGCAACCCCGGGCCCGAGTACGCGGGCAACCGCCACAACGTCGGCGCGATGGTGCTCGACGAGCTCGCCCGGCGCATCGGCGCGCGCTTCGGCCGCCACCGCACGACGACGATGCTCGGCGAGGGGCGCCTGCGGCCGGGCGGACCCAAGCTCGTGCTCGCGCGGCCGCTCAGCTACATGAACACCTCGGGCGGGCCCGTCTCGAGCGCGGCCGCCTACTTCGGCATTCCGCCCGAGCGTGTCATCGTCATCCACGACGACCTCGACCTGCCCTTCGAGACCATCAAGCTCAAGGCCGACGGCGGGCACGGCGGCCAGAACGGCGTGCGCGACGTCATCAAGGCGCTCGGCACCCCCGACTTCGTGCGGGTGCGCGTCGGCATCGGCCGCCCGCCCGGGCGGCAGGACGCCGCCGACTACGTGCTGCGTGACTTCGGAGCCGCCGAGAAGACCCGTCTGCCCTTCGTGCTCGACGACGCGGCCGATGCGGTCGAGCTCATCGTCGAGCAGGGCCTGCTCGCCGCGCAGCAGAAGGTGCACGCCCCCCGTGCCTGAGCGCCCAGCGAGGGCCGCGTAGACTCGTGCGACGTGAGTCTCGAGCGGTTGATCCCGGCCCTGTCGCGCGCCCGCACGCTGCAGCGCGCCCTCGAGAGCGCCCGCGACTCCGCCGATTTCTCGGTCGTCGAGGGGCTGCGCGTGCCGCTGTTGGCGAGCATCCTGGATGCCCGCGAAGGCCCGCAGTGCCTCCTCGCCATCGCCTCGACGGGTCGTGAGGCCGACGCGGTGCGCGAGGCGCTCGCCGCCGTCGCGCCGCACGCCACGGTGCTCGACCTTCCCGCGTGGGAGACTCTGCCGCACGAGCGGCTCAGCCCGAGTGCCGAGACCGTCGGCCGCCGCATCCGCACGCTGCGGGCCCTCCGCGACTGGGAGGCGGCTCCCGAGGGTGACCTCATCGTCGTGGCCTCGGTGCGCGCGGCCCTGCAACCGCTCGTGCCGGGCCTCACCGAGGTCGAGCCCGTCGTGCTGCGCCGCGCGGGTCGGGGTTACGACCTGGCGCAGGTCACCTCCCGGCTCATCGACCTCGCGTACAGCAGGGTCGACATGGTGACGCGGCGCGGCGAGTTCGCGGTGCGCGGCGGCATTCTCGACGTGTTTGCGGCGGTGGCCGAGCATCCGGTGCGGGTCGAGTTCTTCGGCGACGAGGTCGAGCAGCTGCGCGAGTTCTCGGTCGCCGACCAGCGCTCCTTACCGACCGAGATCGATGTCGTCGAGCTGCCGCCGACCCGCGAGCTGCTGCTGACCGACAGCGTGCGGCAGCGGGCGCGCGAGATGGAGCACGAGTTCCCGAGCCTGGGGCAGCTGCTCGCCAAGATCGGGGAAGGAATCCCCGTCGAGGGCATGGAGAGCCTCGCGCCCGCGCTCGTCGACCGGCTCGTGCCGCTCACCCACTACCTGCCCGCCTCGGCGGCGATCGCCGTTCTGAGCCCCGAGCGCGTCGCGAGTCGGGCCGTGAGCCTGCTCGAGACGAACCGCGAATTCCTCACGGCGGCGTGGCACGCGGCGACGGCGGGCGCCGAGTCGCCGATCGACCTGGATGCCGGCGACTTCGTCACCGTCACCGGCCTGCACGAGGCCGCGGGGGAGCGCGACTGGTTCACGATCAGCGCCTTCGATGCGGACGACCCGGAGGTCGTGCGCATCGACGCGGTCGAGCCTCCCGGCTTCTCGGGCCGCAGCGACGGCGCGGTCGATCACGTCGTCGATCGCGTGCGCGCGGGCTGGACGATGGTCGTCGTCGCGGCCGGCCACGGTCTGGTCGAGCGGGCCGCGGACGTGCTCGGCGAGCACGAGGTGGCCGCGCGCATCGTCGACGAGCTGCCCGACGAGCTCGAGATGGGCGTCGTCTACCTCGTGCAGGCGCAGGTCGAGCATGGCTTCGAGCTGCCCGAGCTGCAGCTGGGCCTGCTGAGCGAGACCGAGTTCTACGGGCGCGCGGTCGGCTACGACTCGCGCCAGCCGAAGAAGCTCGCGATCCGTCGCACGAACGTCGTCGACCCGCTGCAGCTCAAGGCCGGCGACTACGTCGTGCACGCGACGCACGGCATCGGGCGCTTTCTCGAACTCGTGCAGCGCGAGGTCAGCACGGGCGGCCGCAACGCGGTGAAGAGCCAGCGCGAGTTCCTGCTGATCGAGTACGCACCGAGCAAGCGCGGCTACCCGGGCGACAAGCTCTACGTGCCGACCGACCAGCTCGACCTGCTGAGCCGCTACGTCGGCGGCGAGGCCCCGACGCTCAGCAAGATGGGCGGCAGCGACTGGGCGGCCGCGAAGGGCAAGGCCCGCCGTGCGGTGCGCGACATCGCGGTCGAACTCGTGAAGCTCTACTCGGCGCGCATGTCGAGCCGCGGGTTCGCCTTCCCGCCCGACACGCCGTGGCAGCGCGAGCTGGAGGAGGCGTTCCCCTTCGTCGAGACCCCCGACCAGTTGACGACGATCGACGAGGTCAAGCGCGACATGGAGTCGCCCATCCCGATGGACCGCCTGCTCGCGGGTGACGTCGGCTATGGCAAGACCGAGGTCGCGGTGCGCGCCGCGTTCAAGGCCGTGCAGGGCGGCAAGCAGGTGGCGATGATCGTGCCGACCACCCTGCTCGTGAAGCAGCACCTCGAGACCTTCGCCGAGCGCTTCGCCGGCTTCCCCGTGCACTTGCGCGCGCTCAGCCGGTTCCAGAGCGACAAGGAGGCGAAGGAGACCATCGAGGGGCTGGCGAGCGGCACGGTCGATATCGTCATCGGCACCCACCGCATCCTCAGCCAGGGCATCGAGTTCAAGGATCTCGGCCTCGTGATCATCGATGAGGAGCAGCGCTTCGGCGTCGAGCACAAAGACGCCCTCAAGAAGCTCAAGACCAACGTCGACGTGCTCGCGATGTCGGCCACGCCGATTCCGCGCACGCTCGAGATGGCCGTGACGGGCATCCGCGAGATGTCGACGCTCGCGACCCCGCCCGAGGACCGCCACCCGATCCTGACCTTCGTCGGCCCCTACAGCGACAAGCAGGTCGCGGCGGCGATCCACCGCGAGATGCTGCGCGAGGGCCAGGTCTTCTACGTGCACAACCGGGTCTCGAGCATCCAGCGCGTGGCGAGCCACCTGGCCGAGCTGGTTCCGGATGCGCGCATCGCCGTCGCCCACGGCCAGATGAGCGAGTCGCTGCTCGAGCAGGTCATGGTCGATTTCTGGGAGCGTAAGTTCGACGTGCTCGTCTCGACGACGATCATCGAGACGGGCCTCGACGTCGCCAACGCCAACACGCTCATCATCGACCGGGCCGACAAGTACGGGCTCTCGCAGCTGCACCAGCTGCGCGGCCGCGTCGGTCGCGGGCGCGAGCGCGCCTACGCCTACTTCCTCTACGACGAGTCGAAGCCGCTCACCGAGACCGCGCACGATCGCCTGCAGACGATCGCGGCGAACAGCGACCTCGGCGGCGGCATGCAGATCGCGCTGAAAGACCTCGAGATCCGCGGCGCGGGCAACCTGCTCGGGGCCGAGCAGGCCGGTCACATCGCCGGCGTCGGCTTCGACCTCTACCTGCGCATGATCGGCGAAGCCGTGAGCGTGTTCCGCGGCGACGCGGCGGAGGAGCAGACCGAGCTGCGGCTCGAGCTGCCCGTCGACGCGCACATTCCCGAGGACTTCATCGCGAGCGAGCGCCTGCGCCTCGAGGCGTATCAGAAGCTCTCGACGGCGACCGCGCCGGCGAGCGACGACACTGCGCTGGATGCCGTGCTCGAGGAGCTCGCCGACCGCTACGGCGACCCGCCCCCGTCGGTGCTCACGCTGCTCGCCGTCTCGCGCTTGCGCCGCCAGGCTCAGAAACTGGGATTGAGCGACGTCGTCGTCATGGGCACGAATCTGCGACTCGTCGGGCTCGACCTGCCCGACTCGCGGCAGCTGCGCCTGCAGCGCATGTACCCGGGCTCGAAGTGGTTCGGCCAGCAGCGCGTGGCGACGGTGCCGCTGCCGGCGGTGTCCTCTCAGATCGCCGCGAGCGACGACGACCTCGTCACCTGGGTCGGCCAGGTGCTGACGAACCTCTACGCCTCCGAGGCGGTCGCGACGCCCTCGGCCTGACGGTCCCGCGACGCCGCGTTCCCGGGCTCGCGCCTAGACCGCGCGCCCGCGCGCCCCGCGCGCCCCCGCGCCCCGCGCGCCCCGCGCGCCCCCGCGACCCGCGCGCCCGCCGCTGAGTTCGCCAGCCGCCCCATGCGCCAGCCGGCTCAAGCGCTGGCTCATGTGCCATCCGGCTCAAGCGCTGGCTCATGTGCCCGCCGGCTGATGCTCCAGCCGGCCGGTGCTCCCCACCCTTTCCGCCTGCGCGGTGCCCTGGCACCACCTCTTCTTCCGCGCACTCCCGAAGTGAAGGACAACCTGCTGGCTTTCGCTCCTCGAGTTCCTTCAATTCGGGAGTGTGACCGGGGTTCGCCGCCCACCCCGCAGTCAGCCCGCGGGCGTCGTGGCGATCACCGGGAGGACGGGTCGCTCGAGGGGTGCGGAGGGGCGGGGGCAGGTGCTGGGGCCGGAACCGCGAGCGGCTTCGGGAAGAGCACGGTGCCTGGCACCTCGTGCACGCGATACACCGCGGCGGGGATGACGACGAGCGTGCGCAGGTCGAACAGCGCGTGCACGAGCATCGCGAGGCCGATGCTGCCGCTCAGCACGTAGATCGCCGTGAAGAGCAGCCCCACGATGCCCGTCGCGAGCACGCCCGCCCAGCCCTGGTAGGCGTGCAGCGCCCCGAAGACGAGCGCCGCGAGCAGGAAGGCGCTCAGCGGTTCGCCCGTCACGATGACGAGCAGTGCGGGCAGCGCGAGCCGGAAGAGGGCCTCCTCGACGACTCCCGCGTTCACCGAGAGGGCCGCACCCCAGCCGAGCTCGGGGCGGTTGCGGGGCAGCAGGGCCGCGATGTCGCCGACCATGATGATGCCGCCCTCTCGGCGGGCGCTGCGCACGCCGACGAGGGTCAGCAGGGCGACGCCGAGCAGAGCGCCGATCAGCAGGCCGATGCCGAGGCCGCCGGCGAGAGCATCCCGCAGCCACGCGACCGGCGGGAGGGCCTGCGTCGCCGCGAGCAGCGGGCCGACGACGGGACCGACGAGCAGCAGCACGAGCACGGCCGACCCGCCGAAGAGCACCGCCGACTCGACGAGCCAGCGCCGCATCATCGCCTGCCGCCGGGCGGTCGAGCGGTAGCGCCGGAACCGCGCGTACTCGCGCCGGTCTTTGCGCAGCGCGCGCACGGTGAAGAGCACGATGAGCCCCAGGGCGAGCAGGGCAGCCGCGAGGCGCGGCATCCAGCCGAGTTCCGGGAGCATGGGGTTATCGTCGCAGACGTGACCTCGACTGCCGCCGTCGGCCTGCGCTCCGAGCGTGGACCCATCCTGCTCGCCATCATGGTCACGACGGGGCTCGTCGCCATCGACGCCACCATTCTCGCCACGGCCGTGCCGACCCTCGTGGCCGAGCTCGGATCGTTCGAGCTGTTCCCCTGGCTGTTCTCGATCTACCTGCTCGCGCAAGCCGTCTCGACGCCGCTGTTCGCGAAGTTCAGCGACATGGTGGGACGCAAGCCGATCATCCTCATCGGCATCGGGCTCTTCCTCATCGGCTCGATCCTGTGCGGCCTCGCCTGGAGCATGCCCGCCCTCATCGCCTTCCGCGCCGTGCAGGGCATCGGCGCCGGCGCGATCGGGCCCATGGCCATCACGATCGCGGGCGACATCTACTCGGTCGAGGAGCGCGCGAAGGTGCAGGGCTACATCGCGAGCGTCTGGGCCGCCTCGGCCGTCATAGGCCCGACCCTCGGCGGCCTCTTCGCCGAGTTCGACGCGTGGCGATGGATCTTCTTCATCAACATCCCCTTGTGCCTCCTGGCGGGGTGGATGCTCATCCGCTCCCTCCACGAGACCGTCGAGCATCGGCCGCACAAGGTGGACGTGCTCGGCGCGCTGCTGCTGACCGCCTCGCTCGGGCTGCTGCTCGTCGGCGTGCTGCAGGGCGGTGTCTCGTGGGCGTGGGTCTCGTGGCAGAGCGCCGTGGCCTTCGGGCTCGGCGGCCTGCTGCTCGCCGCGTTCGTCGCGGTCGAACGGCGCGCGACCGAGCCGATCCTGCCCGGGTGGGTGTTCTCGCGACGCCTGCTGCTCACGACGACGCTCGTCTCGGTCGGTGTCGGGGCGATCCTCATCGGGCTCGCCTCGTACGTGCCGGTGTCGCTCGAGGGGGCCCTCGGCGTCTCGCCGCTCGTCGCCGGGCTCGCCCTCGCCGCGCTCACGATCGGCTGGCCGATCTCGGCATCGCTGTCGGGCCGGCTCTA
Source organism: Microcella humidisoli (assembly GCF_024362325.1). NCBI lineage: Bacteria > Bacillati > Actinomycetota > Actinomycetes > Micrococcales > Microbacteriaceae > Microcella > Microcella humidisoli. The sequence goes on along the minus strand of NZ_CP101497.1, from coordinate 465,547 downwards.
CCTGACGCTCGGCTTCCGCATCACCGTGCTCATCGGCATGGTGCTCGTGCTCGCCGGAACCGGTCTGCTCGCCGCGCTCGCCGCGACACCCTCGGTCGCCGTCTCCGCAATCGCCTGCTTCATCACCGGCCTCGGGCTCGGCCTCGTCGCGACCCCCAGTCTCATCGCCGCCCAGGCGAGCGTCGAATGGAACGAGCGCGGCGTCGTCACGGGCACCAACCTCTTCGCCCGCGCCGTCGGCCAGGCAGTCGCCGTCGCGATCTTCGGCGCCGTCGCCAACACCCTCTACCGCGCGGCGGGGGGCGGGGGAGTGCTCGGCGAGGGTGCGGGAGCGGTCGTCGATCCGGAGGCGATCATCCCCGCATCGCAAGCGGTCTTCGTCGGCGCACTGCTGTGCGCGATCGTCACCGCCGTTCTCGCGACCGCGATGCCCGACGACCGGCGCTCGCGGCGGGCCATGATGGAGGCATGACCGACGCTTCCGCTCCCGTCGCCCTGCTGGCCGCCCAGCCGCATCCCCAGCTCGACCAGCTCATCGCCGTGCTCGAGCACCTGCGGGCCCCGGGAGGGTGCGCCTGGGATGCGGAGCAGACGCACGAGAGCCTGACGCGGTACCTCGTGGAGGAGGCGCACGAGCTCATCGACGCGATCGAGCGCGGAACGCCCGACGACGTGCTCGAAGAGCTCGGCGATGTGCTCTACCAGGTGCTGTTCCACGCCGACATCGCGGCGGCTCGGGCGGAGCATCCGTTCACGATCGAGGATGTCGCGGCCCGGGCCACGGCGAAGATGGTCGGTCGGCACCCGCACGTGTTCGGCGACGTCACGGCCGACACCGCCGACGAGGTCGCCGCCAACTGGGAGACCTGGAAGCGGCAGGAGAAGCCCGCGCGCACCTCGGTGCTCGACGGCGTGCCGACGGGTCTGCCCGCCCTGCAACGGGCCGAGAAGCTGCTCGGCCGGGCCGAGGGGCTCGGAATCTCGGTGGCACCGAGCGACGATCCGCCCGTCGACGAGGGCGAGCTGGGGCGACGCCTGCTCGCGCTCGTCGCGAGCGCGCGCGGGCAGGGCCTCGAGGCCGAGCGCGCGCTGCGGTCGGCGCTCGCCGAGCTCGAGTCGGGCATCCGGCGCGCCGAGACGAATGGTGAGTCGCCCTCGACCGCCACCGACCTGATTGACTGACCCTCATGAATTCTTCTGCGGTCATCGCGGTCGAGGGGGTCGCCCGGTCGTTCGGCGACGTGCACGCGGTGCGCGACGCGAGCTTCGAGGTGCAGGCCGGCTCGGTCACGGCACTCATCGGTCCCAACGGCTCAGGCAAGACCACCCTGCTGCTCATGCTCGCCACGCTGCTGCGGCCCGACGCCGGGACGATCCGCATCGCGGGTCATGATCCGGTCGCCGATCCGCGGGCGGTGCGCCAGGCGATGGGGTGGATGCCCGACGTGCTGGGGTCGTGGGGCAGCGTGTCGGTGCGCCGCACGCTCGAGATCACCGGCCGGCTGTACGAGCTGAATGCCGAGGCCGCGCGCACCCGCGCGCAGCGGCTCATCGAGCTCGTGGGGCTTGAGGCGCTTGCCGAGCAGCCCACGCGCGTGCTGAGCCGCGGGCAGAAGCAGCGACTGAGCCTCGCGCGCGCGCTCGTGCACGAGCCGAGGGTGCTGCTGCTCGACGAGCCCGCCTCGGGGCTCGACCCCGTGGCGCGCGTCGAACTGCGCGAGCTCGTTCGCCGGCTCGCGAGCGACGGTGTCGCCGTGCTCGTGTCGAGCCACGTGCTCGCCGAGCTCGACGAGATGGCCGACGCGGCCGTCTACCTCGACCACGGCGCCACGGCCTCGGCCGAGCGCGTCGAGCGCAGTCGCGCGCAGGCGCGCGACTGGCGCGTCCGGGCGGTCGACCCCGCTCAGCTCGCCGCCGCCCTCGAGGGGCTCGGCGTCGCCGTCGGCGCGACCGACCACCTCGGCACCGCCGTGCCGGTGGCGGGCGAAGCCGAGGCCGCTCAGCTGCTCGCGCGCCTCGTCGGCGCGGGCGTCGGCATCGTCGCCTTCGGTCCGGCGGTGGGCGACCTCGAGCACACCTTCCTCGATCTCTCGCGCTCGACGACCGAGGGGGGCGACCGATGAGCCGCTATCTCGACACCCTCGGCACGCTCGTGCAGCTCGAGCTGCGGCAGCGCATCCGCTCGGTCGCGTGGGTCGTGCTCGTGAGCGTCGTGTTCGTGCTCGTCGGCATCGTCACGGCACTGCTCTGGGCATCCATCACCGCTTTCGGCGGCGACGTCGCCGACAGCGCGGGCGTCTACTCCACCGTCATCTACTTCGTGCTGCTTGTCGGCACGCTCGTCACGCCCGCCATCAGCGGCGCCGCGATCAACGGCGACCGCGACGCGGGCACGCTCGCGACGACGCAGGTCACCCTCGCGAGCTCGAGCCAGATCGTGCTCGGCAAGTTCCTCGCGGCGTGGACGGTGGCTCTCACGTTCCTGCTCGCCTCGCTGCCCGCGCTGCTCTTCACGCTGCTGGCCGGGGGAGTGCGCGGCGATACCCTCGCGGCCTCGCTCGGGGTGCTCGTGCTCGAGCTCGGCGTCGTCGCCGCGGTCGGCGTGGGGCTCTCGGGGCTCATGTCGCGCCCGCTGTTCTCGGTCGTGACGACCTACCTCGTGGTCGCGGCGCTCAGCATCGGCACGCTCATCGCCTTCACGCTCGGCGGCCTCGCGTTCCAGTCGCAGCAGACGCAGACCTACATCGGCATCGACTACTCGGTGGGGGGTGAGTTCGACCCCGCGACGGGGTTGCCCGAAGAGATCGTGTGCCTCGAGCCCGAGGTGTACAGCTACCCGGTGCCCCGGTTCGACTACGTGTGGGGCATCCTCGCGGCGAACCCCTACGTGGTGCTGGCGGATGCGGCGCCGACGACGTTCGACAGCAACGGCTACCCGCAAGACCTCTTCGGTCAGTTCGCCTTCGGAGTGCGGAGCGCTCAGCTTTCGCCCGAGCTCGATTCAGTCGTCGACGAATGCGCCGCGGCGCTCGCCGGAGACCCGAGTTCGGCGTACGAGCCGCTGACACCGGAGGAGACGTTCGCCTCGACGGTGCCGAGCTGGTTCGTCGGGCTCCTGATCCACATCGCACTCGCCGCGCTGGCCCTCGGGGGCGCGATCGCTCGAACGCGCACGCCCGCGGGCACGCTGCCGACGGGCAGCCGCATCGCCTGAGGCTCGACGCACTGAGGTGGGCGCCCTCCGGCAACCCGAATGCCGGAAGGCGCCCCGCGTCGCGCGCCGCTGACAGCGGGCGCGGCCGACGCGCGGGCCGACGCATCCCCCGATGCGCGGCCACGTTCGAAGCCCGGCCGCGACGCCGGGAGGCGGAGGAGGTCGTTTCGGCGCGGGGCACAGCGCGGCAACAACCTGGAACCGATATTACATAACACTCGTACTGATAGCAAACGTTTGTTATGTTTATCGCGTGTCCCGCCGATCCGACCCCGCCCGCAAGCCCGAGCTGCTCGCGGCCATCGTCGAGCACTTGCGCGAGCATCCGCTCTCGGGGGTCACCTTCCGCACCCTGGCCGATGCGCTCGGGGTCAGCCCGTTCACGCTCGTGTACCACTTCGGCACGCGCAACGAGCTCATCATCGAGATCAGCCGCGCGGTCACGGCACGCCAGCAGCAGGTCATCGACGCCGAGCTCGCCATCGCCCCCTCGCTCGATGCGCATGTCGCCGCGATCCGCGACTCGTGGATCGGCTTTCTCGAGCCGACCACGCGCGCGCTGCTGCGCCTCGAGTTCGAGGCCGCGCTCATGGAGGTGACCGATCCCACCCTGCGCGCGGGCGGTCGCGATGTGCACGCGCGCTGGGTCGAGTGGGGCACGCAGGCGCTCGAGCGGCTCGGCGTCGAGACCGCCGAGGCGCGCATCGAGGCGCGCATCCTCGTCGATCAGCTCTACGGCTTCCAGATCGACCTCGTCGTCACGCGCGACGATTCGGGAGCCACCGCGGCCTTCGAGCGCGCGCTCGACGCCTACCGCGACCGCGTCGCCGCGCTGATCGCCGTGTCGACCGCGTGACAGAATCGAGGTCATGGCCTCAGCTGTGACGCCCCCGCGGGGGATGCGCGACATCCTGCCGACCGAGAAGGCCCGGCGCGAGCGCGTGCTGGCCACCGTGCGATCGGTGTACCGCGCCCACGGCTTCGACGAGATCGAGACGCCGGTCGTCGAAGACTCCGCCCGACTGTTCTCGGGCCTCGGCGGCGACAACGAGAAGCTCGCCTACGCGGTCATGAAGCGTGGCCTGACGGTGGATGACCTGGCCGCCGCCACGAGCCCGCTCGACCTCGCCGACCTCGGGCTGCGGTTCGACCTCACCGTGCCGCTCGCGCGCTTCTACGCGAGCAACCGCGGGCAGCTGCCGAGCGTGTTCCGGGCCATTCAGATCGCCCCGGTGTGGCGCGCCGAGCGCCCCCAGAAGGGTCGCTACCGGCAGTTCGTGCAGTGCGACATCGACATCATCGGCGAGCCCGGCATCGTCGCCGAGGTCGAGCTCATCACCGCGACGGCCGCGGCGCTCGACGCGCTCGGCGTGCCCGGGTGCAGCATCCGCATCAATGACCGCCGCATTCTCACGAGCATGCTCATCGCCCTCGGCTTCGCGGCCGAGTCGCACCCGGCCGTGCTCATCAGCCTCGACAAGCTCGACAAGATCGGCACGACGGGCGTCGTCGCCGAGCTCGCCGAGCGCGGGATGCCCGCCGCGGCCCTCACCGCCCTGCAGGCCGTGCCCGCCTTCGCCGCCTTCGGGGCCGAGGCCGCGACGCATGCGGCCCCTGCGGCGGCTCAGGCGCTCACCGCGGAGTCGATCGCGGCGGTGCTGCCCGCCGGCGTCGATGAGCAGGCGCTCGCCGACCTCGCCGGAATCGCCGCGGCCGTCGCCGCCTCGAGCGCGGTGCCGCTCGTCTTCGACCCCTTCCTCGTGCGCGGCATGGGCTACTACACGGGCCCCATCTTCGAGGTCGCGCACCCCGAGCTCGGCTACTCGCTCGGCGGCGGCGGGCGCTACGACGGCATGATCGGCCGCTTCCTCGGCGCCGACGTGCCCGCGACGGGATTCTCGCTCGGGTTCGAGCGGCTCATCGACCTCGTCGACCTCGACGAGGGCGACGACGCGGCCGCGTCAGCGCTGCTGTACGACGCCGACGTCGAGCTCGGCGTGCTCATGACGCTCAAGGCGCAGCTCGTGGCCGGCGGGGTTCGTGTGCGGCTGCTGAAGCGCCCCAAGAACATGAAGGCCGCCCTCGACCAGCTGACCGCCGAAGGCTTCGCCCGGTTCGCCGTGGTCGGCGCCGATTCGGCGGCCGATGCCGCGACGCTCGACTGGCGTAGGCTCGAACCCGCTTCCTGATCACCCCTGAAGCCGCTGACCACCACCGAAGGAGACACCCCCATGGCTGCAATCGAGGCCGTTGGCGCCCGCGAGATTCTCGACTCGCGCGGCAACCCGACCGTCGAGGTGGAGGTGCTGCTCGACGACGGAACCGTCTCGCGCGCCGCCGTGCCCTCCGGCGCATCGACCGGAGCCTTCGAGGCCTACGAGCTGCGCGACGACGACAAGAAGCGCTACCTCGGCAAGGGCGTGCTCAAGGCCGTCGACGCCGTGCTCGACGTGCTCGGCCCGGCGATCGAAGACATGGATGCGAGCGACCAGCGGCTCATCGACGCCGAGCTCATCGCCGCCGACGGCACCGACAACAAGTCGAAGCTCGGCGCCAACGCCATTCTCGGCGTCTCGCTCGCGGTCGCGAAGGCCGCGGCCGACTCGGCCGACCTGCCCCTCTTCCGCTACGTCGGCGGACCCAACGCGCACGTGCTGCCCGTCCCGATGATGAACGTCATCAACGGTGGCGCCCACGCCGACACCGGGGTCGATGTGCAGGAGTTCATGATCCTTCCGATTGGCGCCGAATCGTATAGCGAGGGCCTGCGCTGGGGCGTCGAGACCTACCACGCGCTCAAGGGCGAGCTGAAGGCCGGCGGCTTCGCCACGGGCCTCGGCGATGAGGGCGGCTTCGCCCCCGACCTGGCCGGCACGAAGGCTGCGCTCGACTTCCTCATGGCCGCCATCGAGAAGGTCGGCTTCACGCCCGGGAAGGACATCGCGCTCGGCCTCGACGTCGCCGCGACCGAGTTCTTCGAGGGCGGCGTCTACCGCTTCGAGGGCGCCGAGCACACCGCCGCCTCGATGGCCGCGTTCTACGCCGACCTCGTGGGTGCGTACCCGCTCGTGACGATCGAAGACCCGCTCTCGGAAGACGACTGGGAGGGCTGGGCCGCGCTCACGGCCGACCTCGGCGCGAAGGTGCAGCTGGTCGGCGACGACCTCTTCGTCACCAACCCGAAGCGACTGGGCGACGGCATCGGCCGCGGCACCGCCAACTCGCTGCTCGTCAAGGTCAACCAGATCGGCACGCTCACCGAGACGCTCGACGCCGTCGCGCTCGCGCAGCGCAGCGGCTACACGGCGATCCTGTCGCACCGCTCGGGTGAGACCGAAGACACGACGATCGCCGACCTCGCGGTCGCGACCAACTGCGGCCAGATCAAGACCGGCGCCCCCGCCCGCAGCGAGCGCGTCGCGAAGTACAACCAGCTGCTGCGCATCGAGGAGGAACTCGGCGACGCCGCCGTCTACGCGGGTCGCACCGCCTTCCCCCGGTTCACGGCGTAGCCGCACTCGAATCGCGACGAGCCCGCCGTCCCCACCCGGGGCGGCGGGCTCGACGCTTAAGCTGAACCCATGCCCCGTCGACCCCGCACCGTGCCCGTGGCGATCCCCGCCGACGCGCCCGCAGCGACGCCGTGGTTCCGCAACCTGCAAGTGTCGGGCTTCACGGTGGCGGTGCTGCTGCTCATCGTGGCGGCGCTCATCGTGCTCGCTCCCTCGCTGCGGGTGCTCGTCGAGCAGCAGCAAGAGATCGCTGAGCTCGAGCGGCGCGTCGCCGAGCAGCAGGCCGTCGTCGACGAGCTGCAGACCGACATCGACCGCTGGCAAGACCCGGCCTACATCGAGGCGCAAGCACGCGACCGGCTGCTCTACGTCTACCCGGGCGACATCACCTTCCTCGTCATCGACGACGGCCTCACGGTCGAGAACGACGCGGCGCAGCCCGTGAGCGACGAGATCCAGTCCACGCGCATCGACTGGACCCGCGCCCTGCTCTCCTCCATCGTCACCGCGGGCCTCACCGATCTGCCCGCCGACCAGCTGGTCTCACCCGAGTTCGGGGGAGCGGAGTGACCCGCCCGCCCTTCGCGCCGTTCACCGAGCGCGACGTCGAGATCGTCAGCGCCCAGCTCGGCCGCCCCGCCCGCGACGTCATCGGCATCCCGGCGCGCTGCGTCTGCGGCGCGCCGACCGTGGTCGCCACCCGGCCGCGCCTGACGTCGGGCACGCCCTTCCCGACCCTCTACTACTTGACGCATCCCGCCGCCACGATCGCGGCCTCGCAGCTCGAGGCGAACGGACGCATGGCCCAGTACGCGGCCGAGCTCGAGGCCGACGAGGCCCTCGCGGGGCAGTATCGCGCCGCGCACGAGGCGTACCTCGCCGACCGTGCGAGCATCCTGACCGTCGACGAGATCGAGGGCTACTCGGCCGGCGGCATGCCCTCGCGCGTGAAGTGCCTGCACGCCCTGCTCGGCCACGCGCTCGCCGCCGGGCCGGGCGTCAACCCGATCGGCGATCGCACTCTCGCCGAGTGCGGCTGGAGCCCCGAGGTGTGCGCGTGCGCGCCCGATCAACGCGGCTCCTGACCCGCGCCCTGGCCGCCCCGCTGCTCGCGGCGGGGATGCTCGTCGCGGTCGTCGCGCCCGCCGCCGCCCCCGTGCACGCGCCGGCCGCGCGCGCCGATGCCGTGCGCGACCAGCAGTACTGGCTCGACGAATACGGAATCCGCGAGGCCTGGGGCGTCACGCGCGGCGAGGGCGTCGTCATCGCCATCATCGATTCGGGGGTGGATGCGGGGCACCCCGATCTCGCGGGTGCCGTGATCGGCGGCACCGACGTGTCGGGCCGCGGTGCCGCCGACGGCACGCGCCCCCTCGGCGCCGGACGCAGCAGCACTCACGCCACCATGGTCGCCTCGCTCGCCGCCGGGCGGGGGAGCGGGCCGGGCTCCGGGGTCATCGGCGCGGCCCCCGCGGCGTCGATCCTCACCATCTCGCTCGTCTTCGGGCCCGGTGAGCGCAGCGGCGACGACCAGATCGCCGAGGCCGTGCGCTGGGCGGTCGACAACGGGGCCGACATCATCTCGCTCTCGCTCACGCGCAACCGCATCGACTGGCCCGAGTCGTGGGACACCGCCTTCCTGCACGCGGAAGAGAACGACGTCGTCGTCATCGCCGCCGCCGGCAACCGCGGAAGCGGCACCGAGCAGGTCTCCGCGCCCGCCACCATGCCGGGCGTGCTCGCCGTCGGCGGCGTCGACCGCGCGGGCCGCGCGAGCGACAACGCCTCCTCGCAGGGCATCACGATCGGCGTGATGGCGCCGAGCGAGAACCTCGTCGGAGCCGTCCCCGGCGGCGGGCACTCCTCATGGCAGGGAACGAGCGGCGCGACCCCCATCGTCGCGGGCATCGCCGCCCTCGTGCGCGCCGCCCACCCCGAGCTCGACGCCGCGAACGTCGTCAACCGCATCATCGCCACCGCCCGTCCCGCCACCGGCACCGTTCCCGACCCGCTCTACGGCTACGGGCTCGTCGACGCGGCCGCCGCGGTGCGGGCGTCGGTGCCCGCGGTGACGGGCAATCCGCTGGGCTCGCTGAGCGAGTGGATCACGGTGCACCGGCGAGCCGAGGTGCCGGCCCTCGAGAGCGCGCTGCCGGCGCCGCGGCCGGCGGTCGGCAAGGCGATCGCGACGGGGTTCGGGATGCCCGGCTCGGCGCTCGGCCCGCTCGAGGCGGTCATCCCGGCCCTCATGGTGCTCGTCGGCACGATGACGGCCCTCGCCACCCTCGCGGCGGCCGCCGTGGTGCGGTTCGTGACCCGCACCGGTTCGGAGTAGATTAACCGAGTCCCCCCTTACCACCGAGGAGAGCTTTTCCGTGCCCAGAATCCTGATCGTCGGTGGCGGCTATGCCGGCTTCTACACCGCTCTGAAGCTCGAGAAGCACCTTCGGCGGGGCGAAGCCGAGGTCGTCATGGTCGACCCGCTGCCCTACATGACCTACCAGCCCTTCCTGCCCGAGGTCGCCGCCGGCTCGATCGAGCCCCGCCACTCCGTGGTCTCGCACCGTCGCCACCTGACGCGCACGACCGTCATCACGGCGAAGGTGACGGGCATCGACCACGCCTCGAAGACCGCCACGATCACGCCCGAGGTCGGCGAGCCCTACCAGCTCGACTACGACCACGTCGTCGTCACCGCCGGCTCGGTCTCGCGCACCTTCCCGATCCCCGGCGTCGCCGACGTCGCGATCGGCATGAAGTCGATCGAAGAGGCCGTCGCCGTGCGCGACCGCCTCATCGACAACTTCCACCGCGCCGCCCTCCTGCCCGCGGGCCCCGAGCGCGACCGACTGCTCACGGTCGTCGTCGTCGGCGGCGGCTTCGCGGGCATCGAGACCTTCGCCGAGCTGCGCAGCCTCGCGAGCGCCCTGCTGCGCGAGTACCCGGGCCTCACGATCGACGACACGCACTTCCACCTCATCGAGGCGATGGGGCGCATCATGCCCGAAGTCTCGCTCAAGACCAGCCACTGGGTGCTCAAGAACCTCGCCCAGCGCGCCGCGACCGTGCACCTCGACACCCAACTGACGAGCGCCGTCGGCGGGGTCATCGAGCTGTCGACGGGCGAGAGCTTCGAGAGCGACCTCGTCATCTGGACGGCCGGCGTCATGGCCAACCCCGTCGTGCGCTTCACCGACCTGCCGGTCGAAGAGCGCGGGCGTCTGCGCGCCCAGGCCGAGCTGCGCGTCGTCGACGAGCAGGGGCAGGTCGTCGAGGGTGCCTGGACGGCCGGCGACGTCGCCGCGGTGCCCGACCTCACGGGCGGTGGCGTGGGTGGCTTCTGCGTTCCCAACGCCCAGCACGCCGTGCGCCAGGGCAAGGTGCTCGCCAAGAACCTCGCGGCGGCTCTGCGCGGCGAGGAGCCGAAGCAGTACGTGCACAAGAACCTCGGCGCGGTCGCGGGCCTCGGCCTCGGCTACGGCGCCTTCCAGTCGGGCACGTTCGCCGTCACCGGCCTCATCGCCTGGTTCATGCACCGCGGCTACCACGGCCTCGCGATCCCCATGTGGGAGCGCAAGCTGCGCGTGGTCGGCGGCTGGGTCGGCCACTTCTTCCTCGGTCGCGACAACGTGAGCCTCTCGGCGCGCGAGACGCCCCAGGCCTACTTCCAGGAGTTCGCCTCGCGGCCCAAGGTCTAGCAGCCGCACGCGAAACCCCGGTCGCCGCGCGCGACCGGGGTTTCGCGCGTTCTAGGCTGGCGGCACGCCCCGGTAGCCCAATGGCAGAGGCAGGCGACTTAAAATCGCTTCAGTCAGGGTTCGAGTCCCTGTCGGGGTACTCGTGCACGCGCGACGCGATGCGTCGCGGGGTTCGACCCCCACCCGGGGTACTCGTGCACGCGCGCCGCGGCAGCGAATCAGCTCGTTCGTCGCATTGTGCGCCGAACGTTTCGCCGATAGTGCGACGAACGCACTCAAACGTTGTGCCGGAGCCGTGCGCGCGGCTACGAGACGCGCGCGATCGAGTCGCGCTCGATGACGGGCATCGGGATGAGGATCTCGCCGGTGCGCTCCGGGTCGAGCACCGCATCCACCGCCGCCCGCCCCATCGCCTCGTGAGGCAGGGCGACGGTCGTGAGCCCCGGGCGCATGTAGGCCGCGAGCTCGTCGTTGTCGAACGAGACGATCGACACGTCGTGCGGCACCGCCAGCCCGGCCTCGGCGAGGGCTTGATAGGCCCCGAAAGCGAGCCGGTCGTTGAGGGCGACGATCGCCTTGATGCCGCGACCGTGACGCTTGAGCAGGCGGGTCATGGCCGTGTAGCCGTTGTCGGGCTCCCACAGCCAGATCGACTCTTCGGCGAGGAAGGTCAGCTCGTGCTCGGCCATGACCTCGCGAATGCCCGCGATGCGCCGGGACACTGTCATCGAGCGGAACAGCCCGCTCTCCTTCTGCTCGTTGTGGCCGAGCAGCAGGATGCCCTCCCGATGCCCGGCATGTACGAGCAGCTCGATCGCGGCCCGACCGCCCGCATACTCGTCGGGCAGGATCGACACGGGGTGCTGCTCGTTGGTCGCGTTGAGCAGCACGACGCGCGTGCGATCGGGCACCGGGGGTACGTAGAGCTCGCGCGAGCGCATGGTGGCGAAGATGACGCCGTCGACCTGCCGGTCGAGCACGGCTTCGACGGCCTCGGCCTCGCGCTGGGGCTCGCCCGCGGTCTCGAGCACGAGCAGCACGTGGCCGGCGGCGTGAGCGTTGTCGAGGGCGCCTTTGATGAGTCCGCTCGCGAAGCGGGTGGTCGCGACGACGTCGGAGATGAACCCGATCGTGTCGGTGCGCTCGGTGCGCAGACCGCGGGCCGTGAGGTTGGGGCGGTAGCCGAGCTCGGCCGCAGCACGGATGACCCGGTCGTGCGCATCCTGCGACAGGCGGGTGTCGGGGCGGCCGTTGAGGATCATCGAGGCGGCGGTCGACGACAGGCCCGCGCGCCGAGCCACGTCGGCAAGGGTGACCCGCTTGCCCGCCATGTGCCGCCTCCTCGTCGCCTGCCCGAGTCTATGGTGCCGTGCGTCGCATGTTTGTATGCCGGGACTTGACATGGTGTCGTGCCGTGTTGCTAAATGGATTTAGCAAGGGCCCCCAGCGGTCAATGCCGATCAGCGGGGGCAAACACGTGCCACCCTGTGGATCAGCCACCAAGAGATTCAGACAAAGGAGTCACACAATGCGTCTTCACACATCCCGGCGCGGGCACTCCCGCGCGGTGGTCGGGGCGGCGGTCGCTTTCGCGATGCTCGGCCTCGCCGGCTGCGCCCCGGGCGCTGCTGCTCCCGAGGAGACCGATGGCGTCGAGGTCAGCACCGAGCTGACCGACGAGGAGGTCGTTCTCACGATCGCCGACGAGACCGGCTTCCCGGTCACCGACGCCCTCACCGAGGAGTTCACGCGCCAGTACCCGAACGTCACGTTCGAGATCACGCGCGACACGTTCCAGAACCTCACGGCCAACGCCCCGCGTCTGCTCGCGGGCGAGAACCCGCCCGACCTGATCCGCCTCCCCACGATCGGCGACACGGTGAAGGACGGCCTGCTGGCCAACCTCGACCCGTACTACGAGGCCTACGGCTGGGACGCCTGGCCGGCCTCGCAGCTCTCGCCGCTGCGCATGACCGACGAGGGTGTGCGCGGCTCCGGCTCGCTCTACCAGCTCGGCCTCGGCTACAGCGTCACGGGCGTCTACATGAACCTCGCCCTCGCTGAGAGCCTCGGCATCGAGGAGCCCCCCGCCACCATCGCCGAGATGGAGGAGATGATGGAGGTCGCCAAGGCCGCCGGAATCCTGCCCATCATGGCGGGCGACAGCGACGGCGTCGTCAACTTCGTCGTGCAGGCCGCGATGAACCAGTACGCCGACCAGGACGAGTTCCTCAGCTGGATGTTCAACGAGCCCGGGGCGACCTACAACACCCCCGGCAACGTGCAGGGTGCCGAGCTCATCCGCAAGTGGGCCGACGCCGGGTACTTCCCGTCCGACATCAACGCGATCGACTACTTCACGTTCGTCACGCGCTTCTCGGAGGGCGAGGGCCTCTTCACCTTCAACGGCAACTGGGCCGCGGCCGGCTACCAGGAGGCACTCGGCGACGACGTGACCTTCTTCCTCGCGCCGCCCGTGAACGAGGGCGACCGCTTCATCGCGATGGGCGCCGCCAACTCGTTCTCGGTGGCCGCCGGCAGCGACAACCTCAACGAGATCGTGTACTTCCTCAACTGGATCCACACGAACCCCGAGGCGCGTCAGATCATCGTCGACATCACGGGCGCCTCGCCCGGTGGCGACCCGAGCCTGCCGCTGCCCGAGGTCGCGCCCGGCTCGCTCATCGAGAAGGCGCTCGAGATGAGCGCGCAGATCGGTGCCGACAACGGCCAGGTCGACTTCATGGCCAACACCACGGCGGGCATCTACGCCGGCTCGATCATCCCCGAGTCGCAGCTGCTCGTGACCAGCCAGATCACCGGTCAAGAGTTCGTCGAGCGCGTCCAGGCGTTCTACGAGCAGGAAATCGGCGGCTGATCATGAGGGCGCTCGACGTCGTGCGGCGGTCGCGCACCGCCACTCGCCTGGAGGAGGTCGTCGCGTGACTGCCACGCAGACGTCGAGCGCCCCTCGTCGGGCTGCCGCGAAAGCGGCGGCCCGACGGGCCGACCGGGCGGGATGGCTCCTCGTTGTCCCGGCACTGGTCGCCTACGGAACCTTCGTGATCTACCCGCTCGCCACGGGCATCCAGTACTCGTTCTACGACTGGAACGGCATCGGGGTCGCCACGTGGGTCGGCCTCGAGAACTACGCGCAGGTGCTGACGAACCCCGACCTGCTCGGGGCGATCCGCAACTCGTTCGTGCTCATCGCCTTCTTCACGATCATCCCGGTCGGCACCGGCCTCGTGCTCGCGACGCTCATCCGCACCATGCGCGACGGCTTCGCGCTGCGGGCCTCGCAGACGGTGCTGTTCCTGCCGCAGATCATTCCGCTCGCCGCAGCAGGCATCGCCTGGTCGTGGATGTACGCGCAGACGGGCGCGGTCAACCAGATCCTCAGCAGTATCGGGCTCGGGTTCCTGACGCGCCCGTGGCTCGCCGACTACGCCACCGCGCTGCCGGCGGTCGGGCTCATCGGCTCGTGGGTACTCACGGGGCTCTGCACCGTGCTGCTGCTCACCGGCATCGGAAAGATCGACACCTCGCTCTACGAGGCGATCCGGCTCGACGGCGCCGGCTGGTTCCGCGAGTTCTTCACGATCACACTGCCCGGCCTGCGGCAAGAGCTCGCGGTGCTCGTGACTCTCACGGTCATCGCCGCGCTGAGCACCTTCGACATCATCTACACGTCCACGCAGGGCGGCCCCGGGCGCGCGACGCTCGTGCCGGGCCTGCTCATCTTCCGCATCGGGTTCACGCAGAGCGACGTCGGCCTCGCGTCGGCGTTCGGCATCGTCATGATGGTGCTGGTGCTCGCCCTCGTGCTCCCCATCCAGCGGCTCTCGAGGATCGGCGACCGATGATCACCTCGCGCACCGAAGTGGTGCTCGGCCGACTGCTGCTGCTCGTCGCGGTCGTGCTCACCCTCATCCCGCTCGTCAACATGCTCTCGGCGGCGTTGCAGCCGGCCGACCGCAACCCGATCGGCCTGTCGTGGCCGACCGACCCGCAGTGGATCAACTTCGTGACGGCGTTCGAGGTCGGCAACGTCTGGCGCCTCATGGGCTCGAGCGCCTTCATCGTGCTGTGCGTCGTGCCCGTCGCCCTCATCATCTCGACGCTCGCGGGCTACGCGCTCGGCGGCCTGCGGGTGCGCGGCGGCCGGGTGATCCTGATCGTCTTCGTGCTGGGGCTGACGATCCCCTTCGAGTCGCTCATCATCCCGCTCTACTACCAGGCGCAGGCGCTCGGCACCCTCAACACCCAGTGGGCCGTCATCTTCCCGCTCATCGGGCTCTTCATGCCGTTCTCGGTGTTCTGGATGCGCGCCCACTTTGTCAACGTGCCCCGCGAGCTCAGCGAGGCCGCGCGCGTGGACGGCGCGACGCTCTGGCAGGAGTTCTTCCGCATCCAACTGCCGCTCGCCCTCCCGTCGCTCAGCGCCCTGACGATCCTGCTGTTCATCTGGACGTGGAACCAGTTCCTGCTGCCGGTCGTGCTCATCGCCGATCCGCTCGATCGCACGGTCGCCGGGGCGCTGACCTTCTTCCAGGGGCAGTACTACCTCAGCATCCCGCTGCTCAATGCGGGGGCGCTCATCATCATCGTGCCCGCCATCACGGTGTTCCTGATCTTCCAGCGCCAGTTCATCCGGGCGCTGCTGCAGGGTGCCGTCAAGGGCTGATGCCCAGCACTCGCGCGACCGACCCTCCTCCACCACTCTCAGATAGGGCCACCATGCCGTTCTCCCTCCGCGACCACTGGGTCTGGGACTTCTGGTTCGCCGACGACGGCGAGCAGTTCCACCTCTTCTACTTGCACGCGCCGCGCTCGCTCGGCGACCCGCACCTGCGGCACCGCAACGCGCGCATCGGCCACGCGGTCTCGACCGACCTGCGCGAGTGGACCGACCTCGGGGTGTGCCTCGAGCCGAGCGGCGGCGATGCGGTCGACGCGCACGCGACGTGGACGGGCAGCGTCGTGCGCGACGCCGAGGGCACCTGGCACATGTTCTACACCGGGTCGCGGTTCCTGCGGCCTGACGCCCACGACAACATCGAGACGGTGGCGGTGGCCACCTCGCGCGACCTGCACACCTGGGTCAAGCATCCCGAGCGATCGCTCTCGGCCGACGCCGCGCTCTACGAGCGGCTCGGCGATTCCGTGTGGCCGGAGGAGGCGTGGCGGGATCCGTGGGTCATGCCC
Source organism: Microcella humidisoli (assembly GCF_024362325.1). Classification (NCBI taxonomy): domain Bacteria; kingdom Bacillati; phylum Actinomycetota; class Actinomycetes; order Micrococcales; family Microbacteriaceae; genus Microcella; species Microcella humidisoli. Next base: position 449,915 of record NZ_CP101497.1, on the reverse strand, counting down.
GACCCCGATGGCGGCTGGTGGATGCTCCTCACGGCCCGCGCGCGCACCGGGGCTGACGAGCTCGACCGCGGGGTGGTCGGCGTGGCGACGTCGCCCGATCTGGTCTCGTGGTCGGCCGTCGAGGCCCTCACGGCGCCCGGTGCCGGCTTCCGGCACCTCGAGGTGCCGCAGCTCATCGACATCGACGGCCGGCGCGTGCTGCTGTTCTCGTGCGACACCCCCGCGCTCGCGGGAGCGCGCGAGGCCGACGGTCAGCGCGGCGGCATCTGGGCCGTCGCCGCGGATGACGCTCTCGGTGCGCGCGGAGCCGTGGTGGACGCCGCGGCAGCGCACCTCGTGCACGACGAGTCGCTCTATGCGGCGCGCGCCGTGCAGGACCGTTCGGGCGCCTGGCAGCTGTTCGCCTTCCGCAACCTCGACGAGCATGGCGCGTTCGTGGGCGGCATCGCCGGACCGATGCCGCTCGAGTGGTCGGCCGTTCAGGATGCTCTGCAGATCGCCGTCGAGGCGGTGGCAGGCGCATGACTGCCGTCACGTCGGGAACGGTCGCGGCGGGATTCGAGCCGGTGGGCGAGGCGTTCGAACGCGCCTTCGCGGGTCATGAGCGAATGGGGGCCGCCCTCGCGGTGCGCGTGGGAGGTGTGCCGGTCGTCGATCTGCACGGCGGCGTGCGCGACGTGCGCACGGGCGAGCCGTGGCAGCACGACACGCTCAATGTCGTGTTCTCGTGCACGAAAGGGCTCACCGCCGTGCTCGCCGCCCGCCTCGTGCAGGAGGGGCGCCTCGACTATCACGCGCCCGTCGCCGACTACTGGCCGGAGTTCGCCCAGGCGGGCAAGCAGAAGGTGCTCGTGCGCCACGTGCTCGGGCACCGCTCGGGACTCAACGCTCCCGTGCGCGACTTCTCGACCGACGATCTGCTCGACTGGTCGACCGTGACCACGGCGCTCGCCGAGCAGGCACCGCTCTGGCAGCCCGGCTACGCCTACGCGTATCACGCGATCACGCAGGGCTGGCTCGCAGGAGAGATCATCCGCCGGGTGACCGGCATGAGCCCCGGCGCCTACTTCGCCGAGGCGGTGGCGCGGCCCCTTGGCGTCGAGGCATGGATCGGGCTGCCGGCCGAGCTCGAGCCCCGGGTCTCGCACCTCACGGTGGGGCAGACGCTCCACGCGCTCATCGACACGCAGGCGGCTGCGCGCGTGCCCGGGGTCATCGATTGGCCCGAGCGCGCCATGACGCTCGGCGGCGCGCTGCCCGCTGCGCTCGTGTCGGACGACGGCGGGTTCAACGATCCGCGCCTGCACGCTGCCGAGTTCCCTGCCGCGGGCGGTATCGCCACGGCGCGCGCGCTCGCCACGATCTGGTCGTCGACCGTCGTCTCCGAGGGCGGGGTGCGCCTGCTCGATGACGACACCCTCGACGAGGCGCTGCGCGTGCAGTCCGACGGGCATCCGTTCTTCTCGGCCCCGCCGCCCTGGCCGCGCTGGGGGATGGGCTTCCAGCTCGACTCTGCGGCGCGCCGCTACCTCACGGCGGCGAGCTTCGGGCACGACGGCGCCGGGGGGCAGGTGGCCTTCGCCGACCCCGTGCACGAGGTGGGCTTCGCCTTCGTGACGAACGTCATGGAGGCTGACGACCCTCGCGCGACGAGCATCATCGACGCGCTGCGTCGCTGCGTGCTCGAGCGCGCCGCCGCTTAGCGCCAGGCGGGCGCCACCCACCGCACCCATACGACCGCCGCGGTCAGCACGGCTCCCGTCGCCGCGCCCGCGAGCACGAGCGCCGCGAGCGGGAAGGCGGGACCGGACGCGAGGATCGCTGCGGCCAGGGTCGCCGCGGCGAGTGCCACGACGGCCCACGCGGGCGGCGAGACCGCATACAGTGTGCGGCCCGGCAGCGGGCCGACGGGCAGCAGCAGCATGAGCAGCGAGCCGAGCCCGCCGAGGGCGACCGCGGCCGCCGTCTCGCTCGCGAATGACATCCAGAACCCCGTGCTGGGCGTGAGCACGTCGTGCGCGGCCCAGGCGAGAAGCGCGAGTGCGGCGACGCCGCTCGACTGCGCCACGGCGATGCCCGCCTGCGCGCGGCGGCCTGCGCCGGCGGCAGCGCTCGCCGCGATGAGCACGCCCGCGAGCAGCGGGGGCTGCAGCCCCCCGAATCGCGACAGCAGCGCGGCGGCGAGGGCGACGAGCAGGATTCCGGGCAGCAGCCGCACGACCACCTCGACCCGCGCGACGCGGCCGGCGATGCGCGCGGGCAGCAGCACCGCGACGAGGTTGAGCAGCAGCAGGCCGAGCCCGATCGCGGCCGTCAGGCGCACGTACCGCACCTCGCCGGCCACGCCGCCCGACAGCGCGGCGATGATCGCGGCCCCGCCGAGGGTGCCGATCGCCACGAGGCGCGGCGAGAGCACGGGCGAGACCGGCTCGTCGACGGTGGCGCCCGGTTTCGCCCCGTGAGGGCGAGCCGCGGTCGTCGCAGGCGCGGCCGCACGTGCGTGACGAACGCGCGCAGCGGCAGCGCGACGAGCACGAGGTAGGCGAGGCCCGCGAGCGGTGCCACGAGCCAGCCGCCGCGCTCGAGCACCTCCGACGCCGTCGGCAGCGAGCCGCCGAAGCCTGTCGGGGTTCCCCAGTTGACGCCGAGCGGCGGGGCGGGCGTCGGCGGGCGCGGCTCGTCGGGCTGAATCGGGGTCGGCGTCGGGGTGGCGCTCTGCTCGGGCTCGCGGGGAGCCTCGCTCGCCTGCCCCTCGCGCGGCGGCGCGGCGGGCGGCTCGTAGCGCACCTGCACGCGAGGGCTCGCGGCGCTGAAGTTGCCGGCCCGATCGCGCTGCAGCGCTTGCACGGTGAAGTCGCCCGTCGACGGCCAGCGCACGGGGCACTCCCAGCTGCCCGAACTCGACACGCGCGTCTCGCACGCGAGCGCGCCGTCGATGAAGAGCTGCAGCAGGGCACCCCGCTCTCCTCCGCCGCGCGCCGTCACGGCACCGAGCGGCGTGGTGCCGGGGCGGGGCGAGGTGATGGTCGGTGCGCGCGGCGGCGCCCGGTCGACGACGGCGGCGACGGCGGCCGAGTAGTCCGAGTACTCGGGCCCGATCGGGGGCGACGACTGTCGTGCGCGCACCTGGTACGAGCCGCTCGCGAGGTCGACGGCGCACGACCAGTAGCCCGAGCCGAGCGCGTCGGGGCACGTGTGCATGGTCGTCCCGGCACTGCCGGTCGCCTGCAGCTGGATGCTCGCCCCGGGCTCCGCCGTGCCGCTGAACAGCCCCGTGGTGATGACGGCTGCGCCGCCCCCGTCGATCGCCGGCGCCGCGAGCACGCGCAGGGTCAGCGGCGGCAGCGGGGCGGTGGACGCGTCGGCGAGCATCTCCTCGCCCGTGAACTCGTGCACTCCGTTCGGCACGGCGATGCCCGAGCACTGCCAGGCGAGGGCATCCGGATCGGTGATCGTGCACACGACCTCGCCGTCGCGCCGGATGACGAGCGTGCTGCCGGCGTCTTTCGACCCCGTGAGCGTGACGCTCGAGCCCGCCACGAAGTCGCTCGGCGGAACGTCGAAGGCGGCGGCGGCCGCAGCGGGTGCCGCTGGCGCGAGCGCGAGGGGGAGCGCTGCGGTGGCTGCGATGGCGAGGGCGGCGAGCCCGCGATGGAGGGCCGCGCGGCGGGCGGGGTCGTGCCGCTCGCGCCTGCGCATCCGCTCACCCCCGTCTCGACCTGTCTGCTGGACATTCTCTCAGGAGTCCCCCTGTCGGCGCGGTCAGCCCCGCCCTATGCTGTGCGTCATGGAATTCTTGGTGGTCATCGGCGTTCTCGTCCTGCTCGTCGTCATCGCGGGCATCTACCTCTGGGCGACGTACAACTCGCTCGTCACGCTCAACGTGCGCGTTGACGAGGCGTGGAGCGACATCACGGTGCAGCTCAAGCGGCGCGCCGACCTGCTGCCGAACCTCATCGAGGCGGTCAAGGGTTATGCCGCGCACGAGAAGCAGGTGTTCGAGGCCGTCACGAAGGCCCGCGCTGAGACGCTCGGCGCGCAGGGTCCGGCCGACGCCGCCGTCGCCGAGGGGCACATGCAGCAGGCGCTCAAGAGCATCTTCGCCGTGGCTGAGGCCTACCCGCAGCTGCAGGCGAGCCAGAACTTCTTGCAGCTGCAGGGCGAGCTCGTCGACACGGAGGACAAGATCCAGGCCTCGCGTCGGTTCTACAACGGCGGCGTGCGCGAGCTCAACGTGAAGATCAAGCAGTTCCCGAACACGCTGTTCGTGCGCGGGCTGGGCTTCACTGAGCGCGATTTCTTCGAGGTTGCCGACGCCGCGGCGATCGCCGAGCCGCCGCGCGTGCAGTTCTGATCCACCGCATCCCGACCGCGCGTCTGGAGGTCTAGGTGTATCGCGCCATTGCGGCGAACAAGCGCAACACGGTGTTCATCATCCTGCTGTTCGTCATCATCATCGGGCTGCTCGGGCTCTTCGCCGACTACTACTTCGGCGGTGGCTACTCGATCTTCATCGGCACCCTCATCGGTGCCACGATCTACACGCTCGTGCAGTACTTCGCCGCGGGCTCGCAGGCGCTCGGGCTCGCGGGCGCGCATCCGATCACGAAGGCCGACAACCCGCGGCTGTACCGCATCGTCGAGAACCTCGCCATCACCGAGGGCCTGCCGATGCCGCGCGTCTACGTGATCGACGACCCCGCGCCGAACGCCTTCGCGACGGGCCGCGACCCGAAGCACGCGAGCGTCGCGGCGACGACGGGGCTGCTCGAGCTCATGACCGATCGCGAGCTCGCGGGCGTCATGGCGCACGAGATCGGGCACGTCAAGAACTACGACATCCGCGTCTCGACGATCGTGTTCGGCCTCGTCGTCGCGGTCGGCTTCATCGCCGACATCCTCTTCCGCATGGCGTTCTGGGGCGGCAACCGCAACAACAACGGCAACCCGATCATGCTCGTGCTCGGCCTCGCCGCGATGGTCATCGCGCCGCTCGTCGCCGCAGTCGTGCAGGCCGCCGTCTCGCGGCAGCGCGAGTACCTCGCCGACGCGACGGGCGCCCTCACGACGCGCGACCCCGAGGCGCTCGCGAGCGCGCTGCAGAAGCTCGGCGACTACGCCCGCCCGATGCGCCGCCAGAACTCGACCATGGCCCACCTCTACATCAGCGACCCGATGAAGCCGGGGTTCGTCGACCGCATGTTCCAGACCCACCCGCCGATCGCTGAACGGGTCAAGCGCCTCATCGAGAACTCGACGCGCTTCTAGGCCGACGCTGCCTCGAACTCAGCCGAGCGGTGTAGCCCGAAAGTCTCATTGCAGCGGAAACATTCGGGCGACAATGCGACGTTCGGCCGATAACGGCGAACGCTCGCGGTCACGGCACGCGCGAGAGCGCGTCGCGCACCGCGGCCGCCGCGTCGCCCCAGAGGGGCTCGGTCACGACGACCTCGCCGAGACCCTGCCACGCGGATGCTCGCCGCAGCACCGGCGCCACCCGCGCCGCGAGTTCCGCGGGTGAGCCGCCCGGCTCCACCCACGCCGACTGCACCCGCAGCACGCCGGCCTGCCGGTCGCTCTTGAGGTCGATGCGGCCGAGCAGCCGGTCGTCGACGAGCACGGGCAGCGAGTAGTAGCCGTACTGCCGCTTCGGCGCAGGCGTGTAGATCTCGATGCGGTAGGGGAAGCCGAACATGCGGAGGGCGCGGTCGCGGCTCCACACGACGGGGTCGAAGGGCGAGAGCAGGGCGGTCGCCTCGATGCGGCGGGGGATGCGCGCGCCCGGCATGATGAACGCCGGCAGCGGGCGGCCCGCGCCCGTGGTCCACCCCTCCACCTCGACCTGCTCGATCTCGCCTGCGGCGAGCAGCGCGCGCAGAGCATCCTGGGTCGGTGCGATCTTCAGCCGGTGGTAGTCGGCGATGTCGCCGACGGTGCCGACGCCGAGCGCGCGCACGCTGCGCAGCACGAGTTCGCGCTGCGCCTCGACGCGGGGCACCTCCACCGCGTGCAGCTCGGCGAGGCCGACCTGGTGGGGGAGCGCGTACACCCGCGAGAAGCCGCGGCGCCCGCCGCTGACGACGTCGCCGAAGGCGAAGAGGTATTCGAGCCCCTCCTTGACGTCGCTCCAGCCCCACCACGGGCCGCGCCGTTCGGTGGCGTCGTGCTCGACATCGCTCACGGTCATCGGGCCCTTCGCCGCGAGCTCGAGCAGCAGCCAGTCGAGCATTGCCGTGTTCTCGCGCACCCACGCGCTCTTCAGCGTGAAGCGTTCGCGCAGGGCCTCGCGCTTCCAGTGCCAGAGCGGCCAGTCATCGCGCCGGATGATCGCCGCCTCGTGCGCCCAGTACTCGGTGTACCGGCCGCGGCGGGCGAAGATGAGCGCATCGAGGTCGGCCGGGTCGTAGGCGCCGAGGCGCGCGAAGAGCGGCAGGTAGTGCGAGCGCGCGAAGACGGTCACCGAGTCGAGCTGCAGCACCTGCAGGCGGTCGATCGCCGACGCGAGCTGGCGCGTGCCGACGGCGGCCGGATGCGCGCGGTCGAAACCCTGGGCGGCGAGGGCGAGGCGGCGCGCCTGCGCGGCGGTCAATCGGGGCACCGCACCACGCTAGCGGGGGAGCCCTGCTCGCATGCGCGGCCCCGGTCGCGCATCCGTCGCCGTCACGTTGCCGGCCGTTCACTGGGGGCGACCCGGCGCGTCACCGAGCGTGCTTAGCGTGCGGAGCAGTCGCGGTTCCCCGTGCTCGGAACACAGCCCGAGCCGCCGCGGCCCGACCCGGAGGATCCGTGAACACCACACGCACTCTCGCCGCTGTCGCACTCGCGACGACGGCCGCACTGACGCTCGGCGCCTGCGCCACCACCGAGGCTCCCGCCTCGGAGGTCGACGCGGCCACCGCCACGAGCATCGCCGACTTCGGCACCTTCGCCGACCTCGAGGCCGCCGCGAAGGCCGAGGGCGCGCTCAACGTCATCGCGCTGCCGCGCGACTGGGCCAACTACGGCGAGATCCTCGACCTGTTCATCGAGCGCTACCCCGAGATCACGGTCACCGAGGCGTCGCCCGACGCCTCGAGCGCCGAAGAGATCCAGGCCGCCGAGAACCTTGCCGGCCAGGACACCGCGCCCGACGTCTTCGACCTCGGTCTCGCCGTCGCGCTGCAGAGCACCGACTACTTCGCGCCCTACTTCGTCGAGCGTTGGGACGACATCCCCGCCGAGCTCAAGAACGAGGACGGCCTGTTCTGGGGCGACTACGGCGGGTACATGGCCATCGGCTACGACCCCGACGCGGTGCCGGCCCCCACGAGCCTGCAAGACCTGCTCGGTGAGGACTACCGCGGCAAGGTCGCCATCAACGGCGACCCGACGCAGGCCGGCGCGGCCTTCGCGGCCGTCGGCATGGCGACCGTGCAGAACGGCGGCACCCTCGATGACTTCGATGCCGGCATCGACTTCTTCGAAGAGCTCAACGCGGTCGGCAACTTTGTGAAGATCGACCCGACCCCGGCCACGGTGGCCTCGGGCGAGACCCCCGTCGTCTTCGACTGGGACTACCTGAACAACGGCTACGCCGCTGAGCTCGACGGTCAGCGCAACTGGGAGGTCGTCGTGCTGCCCGGTACCGGATACGCCGGCTACTACAACCAGGCCATCAACAAGGACGCCCCGAACCCGGCGGCCGCGCGCCTCTGGATGGAGTTCCTCTACAGCCCCGAGGTGCAGAACCTCTGGCTGAAGGGTGGCGCCCGCCCCGTGCTCGAGGCCTCGATGGTCGCGAACGGCGAGATCGACGAGGCGCTCTACGCGGCGCTGCCCGAGGCGCCGGCGGACACCGTGGTGCCGACCGCCGCGCAGAGCGAGGCCGCCGCGGCCCTGCTCGGCGAGCGCTGGGCGACCGCTGTCCAGTAGCACGCCCGTCGTGACGACGGTCGACCCCCGGGGCACCGCGCCCCGGGGGTCGACCCGCACGCCCGGCGTTCTCGCCTCCCCGATCTGGGGAGTGGTGCCCTTCGCGCTCTACGTGCTGCTCTTCCTCGGCCTGCCGACCGCCCTCGCGCTCGGCACCGGGTTCGTCGACAGCGAGGGGGCGTTCACGCTCGACAACATCGCAGCGCTCGCCGACCCCTTCGTGGTGAGCGGCGTCATGACCTCGATCGTGCTCTCGGCCGTCACCGCGGTCGTCGGCGCCGTGCTCGGGGCGCTCGTCTGCTACGCCCTCATCGGCACGCGCCCCGAGGGGCCGCTGCGCTCGGGCATCGACGCGGTCAGCGGTGTGCTCGCGCAGTTCGGCGGCGTCATGCTCGCCTTCGCGTTCGTGGCGACCATCGGCATCCAGGGCTTCATCACGGTGCTGCTGCGCGACCGGCTGGGCATCGACATCTTCGCCGACGGGGTGTGGCTCTACGAGGCGCCGGGGCTCGTGCTGCCCTACATCTACTTCCAGGTGCCGCTCATGATCATCATCTTCATGCCCGCCCTCGAGGCGCTCAAGCCGCAGTGGGCCGAGGCGAGCGCAACCCTCGGCGGCACGACGGCCACGTTCTGGTGGCGCATCGGCCTGCCCGTGCTCGCCCCCTCGTTCCTCGGCTCGCTGCTGCTGCTGTTCGCCAACGCGTTCTCGTCGTACGCCACCGCGGCTGCGCTGACGAGCCAAGGCCAGTCGATCGTGCCGCTGCAGATTCGCGCCGCGCTGACGAGCGAGACACTGCTCGGCCGCGAGAACCTCGCGGGGGCGCTCGCGCTCGCCATGATCGTCGTGATGGCGGTCGTCATGGCGCTGTACGCGCTGCTGCAGCGCCGTGCGTCGCGGTGGCAGCGATGAGCGGGATGCGCGCATCCACCAGCACGGGAGTGCCCACGCCCAGCCGCCTCGCCCGCTGGGGCATCCTCGGCACGATCGGCCTGCTGTTCGCCGTGCCGATCGTCGCCATGGTCGAGTTCACGCTGCGGCGCGGGCTCGAGGGCGGCTACAGCCTCGACCGCTGGGTCACCGTGCTCACCTTCGACCTCGGGCCCGAGTACCGCGTGCTCGGGCAGGCGATCGGCAACTCGCTCGTGCTCGCCGCGGCGACCGTCGCGCTCATGCTCGTGCTGCTCGTGCCGACGATGATCGTCGTGCAGCTCAAGCTGCCGCAGCTGCGCCGGGTGCTCGAGTTCGTGTGCCTGCTGCCGATCAGCATCCCGGCGATCGTGCTCGTCGTCGGCCTCGCCCCCGTCTACGGCGTCATCTCGCGGGCTGCCGGCAGCGGCGTGTGGACCCTCGCGCTGGCCTACGGCATCATCGTGCTGCCCTTCGCCTACCGCGCGGTGCAGTCGAACCTCGATGCGATCGATGTCATCACCCTCACCGAGGCGGCGCGCTCGCTCGGGGCGAGCTGGCCGACCGTGATCGCGCGCGTCCTGCTGCCCAACCTGCGCGCCGGCCTGCTCGCCGGAGCGTTCATCTCGGTCGCGGTCGTGCTCGGCGAGTTCACGATCGCCTCGCTGCTCAACCGGCAGAACCTGCAGACGGCGCTCGTGATCGTGCAGAAGGACGATCCGTTCATCGCCGTCATCGTCACCCTGCTCTCACTGCTCGTCGCCGTCGCCCTGCTGCTCGTCATCGGGGCGATCGGGCGCGGCACCACCCGGAGGACCTCATGACCGCACCCACTGCCACCGCCCCTCGCGTGGCCGCCCCCGTCGCCTTCGTCGATGTCGTCAAGCGCTTCCCCGGCGGCACGACCGCGCTCGACGGCATCTCGCTCGCCCTCGAGCCCGGCGAGCTCGTCGCCCTGCTCGGGCCCTCCGGGTGCGGCAAGACCACGGCGCTGCGCGTGCTCGCCGGACTCGAGCGCGCCGACGGCGGCCACATCCTCATCGACGAGGTCGACGTCATCGGCACGCCCACCAATAAGCGCGACATCGGCATGGTGTTCCAGTCGTACTCGTTGTTCCCGCACCTCACCGCGCTGCAGAACGTCGAATTCGGGCTGCGGATGCGCGGCGCCGCGCCGGCCGATCGCCGCCGCCGCGCGGCTGAGGCCCTCGAGCTCGTCGGCCTCGACCACCACGGTGCCCGCTACGCCCACCAGCTCAGCGGCGGGCAGCAGCAGCGTGTCGCGCTCGCGCGCGCCCTCGTCACGCGGCCCCGCGTGCTGCTGCTCGACGAGCCGCTCAGCGCGCTCGACGCCAAGGTGCGCGTGCAGCTGCGCGAGCAGATCCGGGTCATCCAGACCGAGCTCGGCATCACGACCGTGTTCGTGACGCACGACCAGGAGGAGGCGCTCGCCGTCGCCGACCGCGTCGCCGTCATGCGGGCCGGCCGCATCGAGCAGATCGGCACGCCCGAAGAGCTGTACTCCCGCCCGGCGAGCGCCTTCGTCGCCGACTTCGTCGGGCTGAGCAACCGGATGCCCGGCACGGTCGCGCGCGGCACGATCGCCGTGGGCGCCCAGCGGCTGCCGCTCATCGATCCGACCGCGCCGGAGGGTGCGGCGATCGCGCTCGTGCGGCCCGAAGACATCGTGCTCGCCCCGGCCGGTGACCCGGATGCGCGCGCCGCTGTCGTGCTCACGAGCTCGTTCCTCGGCTCGCTGCGCCGCACCCGTGTGCGGCTCGACGACGGCGGGCTCGAGCTGACCGTGCAGCACGAGGTCGGCCAGCATCCCGCGCCGGGAGAGGCCGTGCACGTGCGGCTGATGGGGCGGCCCGTCGCCGTGGCGCCTTCCTGAGCCGCCGCTCGGGCCCAGGCTCGTAGACTGGCGCAATGTTCTGGCGACCGAAGGCCGATCCGCTCCCGCCGGCGGGGGCCGACGCCGTCGCGCCCGCAATGCGCACGGCGGCCGCGTGGTCGTGGCGCATGCTCGTCGTCGCCGGTGCGATCGGCGTGCTGATCTTCCTCATCATCCAGCTGCGGCTCATCGTCATCCCGTTGCTCATCGGGGTGCTGCTCGCGGCCCTGCTCGTGCCGTTCGCCACCTGGCTCAAGCACCGCTTGCGCTTTCCGCACTGGCTCGCGGTGACGACGGCGATGCTCACGCTCGTGAGCGTGGTCACGGCCCTCATCTGGCTCGTCGTCGCGCAGGTGCGCGCCGGGTGGCCCTCGCTGCAAGACCGATCCGTCGACGCGTTCGACGAGTTCCTCGTGTGGCTCAGCACGACCTTCGGCCTGAGCACCGACGAGATCACCGGGTGGATCGACGGCATCGTCTCCGAGCTCGACTTCTCGACGGGGGGCCCGCTCGTCACGGGCGCGCTCTCGGTGAGCGCGACGGCGGTCGAGCTGTTGACCGGAACGGTGCTCGTGCTGTTCTCGCTCCTGTTCTTCCTCATCGACGGGCCCAACATTTGGCGCTTCGTCGTGCGCATCTTCCCGCGCACCGCACGGCCCGCCGTCGATGGCGCCGCCCGCGCGGGCTGGCTCACGCTCACCAACTTCTCGAAGGTGCAGATCTTCGTCGCCTTCGTCGACGGCCTCGGAATCGGGCTCATCGCGTGGGCCCTGGGATTGCCCCTCGCCCTGCCGATCGGCGTGGCCGTCTTCCTCGCGAGCTTCGTGCCGTTCGTCGGCGCGCTCGTGACGGGCGCACTCGCGGTGCTCATCGCGCTCGTCTACAACGGCCCGTTCATCGCCCTGCTCATGCTCGGTGGCGTGCTGCTCGTGCAGCAGATCGAGGGCAACGTGCTGCAGCCCCTCATCATGGGCCCGGCTGTGCGGGTGCACCCTCTGGCCGTCGTGCTCGCGGTGGCGACGGGTGGACTCCTCGCGGGCATCCCGGGCACGCTCTTCGCTGTTCCGATCGCGGCGTTCGTCAACGTCTTCGTGCGCTACATCGCGAGCGGTCGGTGGCGCATCATCCCGCACCCCATGACCCTGAGCGATATCCAGCCACCTCCCGTTGCACCGACCCAGGAGCGCCCATGACCACCGCCCCGCTCACGATCGCTGGCCCGACCCTCGCCGATGTCGAGGCCGCGCGCCTGGTCGTCAGCCGCGTCGCCGAGGTCACGCCCATGGAGACCTCGCGGTACCTCAGCGACGTTCTCGGCGCGCCCGTGCACCTCAAGTGCGAGAACCTGCAGCGCACGGGCTCGTACAAGATCCGCGGTGCGTACAACCGCATGTCGCGGCTCAGCGACGAGGAGAAGGCGCGCGGCGTCGTCGCTGCGAGCGCCGGCAACCACGCCCAGGGGGTCGCCTTCGCGGCGCGCGAGCTCGGCATCGCCGCCACGATCTTCATGCCCATCGGCGTCGCCCTGCCCAAACTGCAGGCGACGCGCCACTACGGCGCCGAGGTCGTGCTGCGCGGCCACACCGTGAGCGAGCCGCTGAAGGCCGCGCAAGAATTCGCCGAGCGCACGGGCGCCGTCTACATCCCGCCCTTCGACCACGCCGACGTCGTGGCCGGGCAGGGCACCTTGGGCCTCGAGCTGCTCGACCAGGTGCCCGAGCTCGAGACCGTCATCGTGCCGATCGGCGGCGGTGGGCTCATCTCGGGTGTCGCGAGCGTGCTCAAGCGGCGCGCGGCCGAGCTCGGGCGCAGCATCCGGGTCATCGGGGTGCAGGCGGCCAATGCGGCCGCGTACCCCGTTTCTCTGGCGGCGGGTGCCGTCACCGAGATCACCATCTCGCCGACGATCGCCGACGGCATCGCCGTGGCCAAGCCCGGCAAGCTCAACTTCGAGATCGTTCGGGATGCGGTGGACGAGGTCGTGACGGTCGACGACGACGACATCGCCCGCGCGATGCTCGTGCTGCTCGAGCGCGCCAAGATGGTGGTCGAGCCGGCCGGCGCGGTCGGAGTCGCCGCGATCATGACGGGCAAGATCACGGCGAGCGGCCCGACCGTCGTCGTGCTCTCGGGCGGCAACATCGATCCGCTCATCATGGAGCGCGTGATCGCCCACGGGCTCGCCGCCTCCGAGCGCTATCTCAAGCTGCGCATCCCGCTGCCCGACCGGCCCGGCCAGCTCGCCCGCACGAGCGAGATCATCGCCGACCAGAACGCCAACGTCGTCGAGGTGCTGCACACGCGGCACGGCTCCGGGCTCGCCATCAGCCAGGTCGAGCTCGAGCTGCACATCGAGACCCGCGGGCCCGAGCACGCCGACCAGGTGATCGGGGCGCTGCGCGACGCGGGTTATGACCCCAGGACGCAGCTCTAGCCGGTGTAGGTGCTCACGTCGACGATCGTGACGGCGATCTCTTTGCCGTTGGGCGCCGTGTAGCTGACCGTGTCGCCGATCTTCGCGCCCAGGATGGCCTGGCCGAGAGGGCTGGCCTCGCTGTACACGTCGATGTCGCTGTCGTCGCCGACGATCTCGCGGTTGCCGAGGAGGAACCGCTCGTCGTCGCCGAGGATCGTCGCCGTCACGACGGTGCCGGGTTCCACCACGCCGTGCGCGGTCGGCGGGACGCCGACGACGGCCGTGCGCAGCAGTTCGGTGAGGGTGCGGATGCGCGCCTCGATCTTGCCCTGCTCGTCTTTGGCGGCGTGGTAGCCGCCGTTCTCCTTGAGGTCGCCCTCGTCACGGGCGGCCTCGATGCGCTTCGCGATCTCGGCGCGCCCCGTCGTCGACAGGTGCTCGAGCTCGGCCGATAGGCGGTCGTGCGCCTCCTGCGTGAGCCACTGCGTGGTGGTGCCCGCGGCGTCGTTCATGACGATTCCCTCCTGACGCAGCAGAACCGGCCCGTGGGCCGGTTCTGACTTGTGGTTCCGGCGATGCTACGGGAGCCAGCACCGGTAGGGCAAACCGGTGACCGGCCGCTCGGCCGTGCGCAGGGTCTCGGTGAGAACCCGCGTTCGCTCGCTCGATGCCGGCAGCTCGACGATGCGCCAGCCCACGATGCCGAAGCTCTCGTTGAGGGCTTGGATGGCGCACGACACCTCGGTTCCCGGTGTCGTCGAGACCTCCCACCGCACGTCGATCGACGTGTCGGTGACGTTCGCATACCCGAGCTCGCGCGTCTCGAGCTCGGCGTTCGTGCCCGAGAGCCCGCCCCAGACGACCCACGCCGTGAAGACGATCGCGAACACGATGCCCGCGATGATCATGCCAGTGCGCGTGCGGCGCTCGGCGCCCGCGGTGCGTCCGTAGCGCTCATCCAGACGCTGCTGCGTGGTGCTCACGGCTGACGGGCCTCCCTCGTGCGGCGCGGCCGTCGTGAGCCGCTCAGGTGCGATCGCTACCCTGGAGGTCAGCGTAGAGCGCGCAGGTGAGGGTTGCCTCAACCGCGGCGCCCGTCGACACCCCCGAGGAGCATCCTGTGATCTGGAACACCCTGGCGGCCCGCGTGATGCCCACGGGCATCGGACCGAACCCGGTGGAGCCGACGACGCCCCCCGGGTTCGACCCGAACACGGTCACGCCGGGCGTCGAGGGCTTCATCGCCATCGCGCTCGTCGCGATCGCGGCCATCTTCCTGCTCATCGACATGACGCGGCGCATCCGACGGGTGCGCTATCGCGGCGAGGTGCGCGAGCGCCTCGAGGCCGAGCAGGAGATGATCGCCGAGGGCGGTCCGGTCGAGCCCGAGCCCGAGCAGCCCGCCGAGCGCTAGCTCCGCTCAGCCGCCGAACGGCGGGTCGAGCGCGACGAGCAGCACGCCCGTCCAGTGGCAGAGGAATGCCACGACCGTGAGGGTGTGGAAGATCTCGTGGAAGCCGAAGACGCCCGGCACGGGGTTGGGCTTCTTCATGCCGTACACGATCGCGCCCGCCGTGTAGGCGAGGCCGCCTACGATGACGAGCACCATCATGGCCGCGTTGGCGGTGAACAGGTCGACGATGTAGAGCACGGCCGCCCAGCCCAGCATCACGTAGAGCGGCACGTAGGCCCAGCGCGGAGCATTGATCCAGAACACGCGGAAGCCGATGCCGAGCAGCGCGCCGCTCCACACCAGCACGAGCAGCAGGTACCCCTTCTCGGGCGGCAGCGCCATGATCGACAGCGGTGTGTAGGTGCCGGCGATGAGCAGGAAGATGTTGGCGTGGTCGAAGCGCTTCAGCAGGATGCGTGTGCGATCGCTCCACGTGAAGCGGTGGTAGGTCGCCGAGATGCCGAAGAGCAGCAGGGACGAGAGCACGAAGACCCCGCTCGACCAGCGCGCCGCCGGGCCGTCCGCCACGATGATGAGCACGATGCCCAGCACGATCGCGAGGGGGAACGTGCCCGCGTGGATCCACCCCCGCCAGGTGGGCTTCTGCTCGAGCGCCGCGTACTCGATCGATTCCTCGAGCAAGGGCACATTCGGGAGGTCGACGCCGGGCTCGTCGGCGCCGGGCTCACGGGCGTCAGCGGTCGGCTTGTCGGCGGGGGCGGGGGAGGTCATGCCGCGATGATACGGGAGCCGCAGTCGCTGAACCCGTCTCTTGGATGCCCGGCACAACGTCGGCCCGGTGGACTACCGTAGGCCTGTGCGATCGTCGAGAACTCCCCGGGGTCGCGGCCTGCTCTACCAGCTCTACATGCGCCGCTTGCGCCGGCAGTTGGCCGACGCGACCCACCCGCGCCACGTCGCCATGATCCTCGACGGCAACCGGCGCTGGGCCCGCCTGCGCGTCGGCGGCACGACCGCGCACGGGCACCGCGCGGGTGCCGAGAAGATCGTCGAGTTCCTGCGCTGGTGCGACGAAGCCGACATCGGCGTCGTCACCCTCTACCTGCTCTCGACCGACAACCTCACAGGGCGCGAGAGCACCGAGCTGCGCGAGCTCATCGGCATCATCGGCGCCCTCGCTGCCGACCTCTCCGAGATCGACGACTGGCGCGTGCAGCACGTCGGCAGCCGGGAGGGTCTGCCCGAGCCGCTGCTCGCCGAGCTCGATGCCGCCGAAGCCCGCGGTGCGGGCAAGGCGGGCCTCCACATCAACCTCGCGGTCGGCTACGGCGGCCGGCGCGAGATCGCCGATGCCGTGCGGGCGATCGTGCACCACCACGCCGAGAGCGGCGGCACGCTCGACGAGCTCGCCGAGCTCGTCACGCCCGAGAAGATCGCCGAGCACCTCTACACGGGTGGCCAGCCCGACCCCGACCTCGTCATCCGCACCTCGGGCGAGCAGCGGCTGAGCGACTTCATGCTGTGGCAGAGCGCGCACAGTGAGTTCTACTTCGTGGAGGCCCTCGGTCCCGACCTGCGCGAGGTCGACTTCCTGCGCGCCTTGCGCGACTTCTCGCGCCGCCAACGGAGGTTCGGGCAGTGAGCGCGAGCATGGACGCCTTCGTCGCCGGGTTCTCCGAAGAGCCCGGCTACCTCAACCACCCGCGCCTGTCACCCATCGGCGAGCACGCCCTCGCCGAAGAGCGAGCGATGGCCGACGTGCTGTCGCACGCGCGCTTCGGCTCGTTCGCCACGCTCGAGGAACAGGACGACCGGGTGCGCACCGCGGTCGCGGCCCTCGTGCGCACGCGCCCCGACCAGGTCGTCTTCCAGCCGAGCACGAGCCAGGCGCTCATGCACGTCATGTTCGGGCTGACGGGCGGCGTCGCGGCGTCGACGGGCGAGTTCCCCGCCGTGGGCTACGCGATGGCCCGAGCCGCGCAGTCGCTCGGCGTGCTCGTGCCGCACGCCATCACCCCCGAGCACGAGCGCGTCACGCCTGGCGTCGTGCGCGACCAGCTCGCCTCCTCGGTCGTCGCCGTCGTCGTCAGTCTCGTCGACTACCGCACGGGCCACCTCGTCGACCTCGAAGGAATCCGCCAGGTCATCGGCGACCGCCTGCTGATCGTCGACGCCATCCAGGGCGCCGGCATCGTGGATGCTCCGTGGGAGCTCGCCGACGTCATCGCCTCGGGCGGCCAGAAGTGGCTGCGCGCCGGTCAGGGCACCGGGTTCCTCGCCCTCAGCGACCGGGCTCGGGAGCAGCTCACGCCCGTGTGGTCGGGGTGGCTCGCCCACGGCGGCCCCGACCTGCTGCACGACGTGGTCGAGCCCGCATCCGACGCCGGCGCCTTTCGCGTGGGCTACGCCGACGCATTCGCACAAGCGCGCCTCGCCGGCGCCGTGGACGCTGTCATGGCCGCGGGAGTGCCGAGCATCCGTGCCGTCGTCGAAGAACGCACCGCCCGCATCATGGAGATCGCCGACGAGGCAGGGATCGAAGTCGCGTCGCCTCGAGAGGATGCCGAGCGCGCGGGCATCGTCGTGCTCGAACCGCATCCTGAGTTCGTGAGCGCGCTCGCCGCGGCCCTGCACAACCACGGCGTCTCAGCCACCGTGCGGGGCGGGCGCGTGCGGCTCGGCGCCCACGTGTCGACCGATGACACGACCCTCGAGATGCTGCGCGCGGCCCTCGGCGAGTTCTCGACGACGACGAGCGCCTGACCGGCCGCGCCGAATGTGACGGCTCGGTGTCCCGCGCGTGTCGCTCCCGGCCAGCGGAGCGGTCGGGCATAGCGTGACGCTCATCGGGCATCGCGCCCGATCGGGGCGGCCGGAACGATCGTCCTGAGACTCCCGGCCGAACCGCACACAACTGGTCCGGGGTCGCCCGCGTCCCCGGGGATGGAGCACCGGTGGCCGCTGCGAAGACCTCCCGTCAGAACCCGTCGATCACGCGCGACGAGAGCGAGGTGGCGCAGCGCACGTACGTTCTCGATACGTCGGTGCTGCTGAGCGATCCGAAAGCCCTCTTCCGCTTCGCCGAACATGCGGTGGTGCTGCCGGTCGTCGTCATCGCCGAGCTCGAGGCCAAGCGCAACGATCCCGAGATCGGCTACTTCGCGCGTCAGGCCCTGCGCAACCTCGACGAGCTGCGCGTGCAGCACGAGCGCCTCGACTTCCCGATCGCCGTGGGGGAGTCGGGCGGGTCGCTGCGCGTCGAGCTCAACCACTCGAACCAGTCGGTGCTGCCGAGCGGACTCCAGCTCGGCGACAACGACTCGCGCATCCTCGCCGTGGCCATGAATCTCTCGAACGACGGGCTCGACGTCGTCGTCGTGTCGAAAGACCTGCCGCTGCGCGTCAAGGCCTCGTCGATCGGCCTTGCTGCCGAGGAGTACCGCGCCGAGCTCGCCGTCGACAGCGGCTGGACGGGCATGGCCGACGTCACGCTCTCGAGCGAGCAGATGGCCCAGCTCTACGACCGCGAGGTGCTGCGCACGCCCGTCGTGCGCGAGCTGCCGGTCAACACCTCGCTCGTGATCCACAGCGACCGCGGCTCGGCGCTCGGCCGGGTCGTCGGCGACGACGAGATCGCCCTCGTGCGCGGCGACCGCGACATCTTCGGCCTGCACGGCCGCTCGGCCGAGCAGCGCCTGGCGATCGATCTGCTCATGGATCCGCAGGTCGGCATCGTCTCGCTCGGCGGCCGCGCCGGAACCGGCAAGTCGGCGCTCGCGCTGTGCGCGGGCCTCGAGGCCGTGCTCGAGCGGCAGCAGCAGCGCAAGATCATGGTCTTCCGGCCCCTCTACGCGGTCGGCGGCCAAGAGCTCGGCTACCTGCCGGGCGATGCGGGCGAGAAGATGAACCCCTGGGCGCAGGCCGTGTTCGACACGCTCGGATCGGTCGTCTCGCAGAACGTGCTCGATGAGGTCATCGATCGCGGGCTGCTCGAGGTGCTGCCGCTCACGCATATTCGCGGGCGCTCGCTGCACGACGCCTTCGTGATCGTCGATGAGGCGCAGTCGCTCGAGCGCAACGTGCTGCTCACGGTGCTCAGCCGCATCGGCCAGAACTCGAAGGTCGTGCTGACGCATGACATCGCGCAGCGCGACAACCTGCGCGTCGGCCGCCACGACGGTGTGGCGAGCGTCATCGAGACGCTCAAGGGCCACGGGCTGTTCGGGCACATCACCCTCACGCGGTCCGAGCGCAGCGCGATCGCCGCGCTCGTGACCGAACTGCTCGAAGGCAACGAGCTGGCCTAGCGATCGAATCGCGGGTGCGGCCCGGCCGGCGGCGACGCTGGTCGGGCCGTTACTCTGTGCGCTCCGCGGGGCTGGTGCCGTCGGCGCGTCCGTCGCGCTCGGCGACGGCGCTCAACAGGTCGCCGATCGAGTGCGAGCGTTCGAGCGGGTGCCGCAGCGGCCGGTCGGTGACGACGCGGTAGCGGTTGCGGCGGCCGTCGCGCTCTTTCTCGAGGTAGCCGCTCGCCGTCAGCTCGGCGACGATGCGCTGGGTGGCGCGCTCGGTGATGCCGACCCGCTCGGCGATGTCGCGGATGCGCAATTCGGGGTCGTCGGCGAGGCACACGAGCACGTGCGAGTGATTGGTCAGGAAGGTCCACTCGGCCACGCGCCCACTGTACGCCGCGCATCCGTGCCCAGCCCGACACGAATCGGCGGAATCGCTTTACACGACACAAAAGACGTGTATTGTGATGCGGGTAAGGAGGTTCACCTATGAGCCCGCTCGATCTCACCTGGCGCCTCGACCCCACGGCGATCCTGCTGCTGGTGCTCGTGGTCGGTGTCGCCGTTGCTGTGCTTCCCTTCGCGCACCGCTCACTGCGTGGTGACCGGCACGGTGCGGGTGTCACGCTCAGCATCGTCGCGATGCTGTCGGCCACCGCGCTGCTCGTGGTCGCGGGCGAACTGTGGATGCTCGCGCTCGCGTGGAGCCTCGCCACCGCCGCGACGCTCGCCGCGCTCGGGCTCGGCGGGGGGCGGCCCGCCCTGCGGCGAGCCGGCCCGTGGCTCATCGTCGGCGACGTCGTGCTGTGGCTCGCCGTCGTGCTCGCCGCCGCGGGCACCGCCGGTGAGGCCCCCGCCGTGCTGCTCGTGATCGCCGCCGCGGTGCGCTGCGCGTTGCCGCCCGCGCACCCCTGGCTCGTCGACTCGCTCTACGCGCCGACTCCGGTGAGCGCTGCGCTGCACGGCGGCATCGTCAATGGCGGCGGAATTCTGGTGATCACCCAGTTCTCGCTCATCGCCTCGAGCCCCGCCGCCATCACCCTGCTCGCCGCGCTGGGCACCGTGGCGATCGTGGCGGGGGTGCTTGCCGCTCTCGTGCGCACCGACATCAAGGGGCGCCTCGTCGCGTCGACGGTTGCGCAGATGGGCTTCATGATGCTCGTCGCGTCGCTCGGCCTGCTCGCCGCCGCCCTGCTGCACCTCGTCGCTCACGGCTTCTACAAGAGCGCCCTGTTCCTCTCCTCCAGCGATGGCATCGATCGGCGCGCCGCAGAGCGCCGTGCCCCGCGGCCGTTCCTGACCTCCGCGACCGAGCGCCGGGTCAGGACGGTCGCGGGGGCGCTCGTGCCCGTCGCGGCCCTCGTCGCGGTGGCGCTCGTCGCCTACCCCGGCGGGCGCGGTCCGGCCGAGCTGCTGCTGCTCGTCACCATCGCGGTGGCGTTCGCCACCGCCGGTGCGCGCGCTGCGGGCCTCGCGCCCTCCCGCGGTCGCGCCGCGGCACTCGTCGCCCTCATTGCGGTCGGCGCGGTCGCCTTCGCGGCCGCGACCTCCGCCCTCACCGGAGCGCTCGGGCTCGCGCGCCCGGCCGAGATCGCGGCACAACCGCTCGCACTCGTCTTCGCTCTGCTGGCCGTCACTGCCCTCGCGGCGCTCGCCGCGGTGCGGCGGTGGGCGCCCGCCGGGCGCTGGGCGCTCATGCTCATCGCGGTTGGGCACGGCCTCGGCGGCCGCGCGGTGCGCATCGACCGCTCCCGTGAGGTCGGGTCTGCGTCTGCACCGGCACGCCGCACCGGTCACCCCCGCACCTCTCCCCGCACCTCCTCGACCCCGATGGGAGCCACGGCATGACCACCACCCCCGCCGCTCACCGCAGCGAGACGGCTCGCGCCCTCCGCGTGCGGGCTCGCGCTGACATCGCCGCCAACGTCGTCGCGCCCTACTACGGGCTCGACGCGGCGATCGCCGTGAACCCCGTGCTGCCCGCGCTCGGTGACGGCTATGCCGCCGCCGTGTCGAGCGCCGCGCCGGCGCTCGGCGGCCGGGGCGTGCTCGGTGAGGACGAGTTCCGCGCTCACCTCGGCGCGGGGCGCATCGCAGCCGCCGAGCTTGCCGCGAGCATCCGTCGCCACCGGCCCGACGCGCTCGGTACCGACGCGCGCCTCCTCGAGCAGTTCCTCGCCGAGCACGAGTCGAGCAGCGCGCCGGCGGCACTCGAGGCGTCCCTCGACCCGATCGATGACCTGGTGTCGGCGTGGTGCCGTGCCGCACTCGCCCCCGAGGCCGCGTCGTGGCCGGTGCCCGTCGACCGGCTCGGCTTCTACGGAGCCTGGCGCGCTGTCGCGCGGCGCGACCCCGCCCTCCCGCGGTCGGCGCGCGGTCGCATCGCCGAACTCCCCGAGGCGGCCGACGTCGCTCTGATGCGGGCCCTCGACCTGCTCGGCATCGAGGACGACGAGCAGCTGCCCGCGATGCGCGCGCACCTCGCCGCACTGCCCGGCTGGACGGCCGCGATCCGCTGGCGTTCGATGACGACGGGCGACGTCGAGGTGCTCGATCTGCTGGCCGTGCGCGTGGCCCTCGTCTGGGCACTCGGCGCGGCGCCCCTGCCGGCATCGAGACCGGCAGGCCCCGCGGGCGCGGCGCTCGAGCGCGCCCTCATCTGGCAGGAGGCTTTCGAGGCCCGTGCGCACTCGGCCGTGCTCGCGCAGCTGACGCCGGGCGCGCAGGCCGTCGTCGCGGCCCCCGCTGCACACCTCGTCTTCTGCATCGACCCGCGCAGCGAAGGGCTGCGCCGACACCTCGAGCGTCAGGGCGCGTACACGACGTCAGGCTTCGCCGGCTTCTTCGGCATCGCTGCGGCGGTCGAGCCGCTCGCTGCTGCCGAGAGCGCGCCCGCCTGCCCGGTACTGCTCACGCCTCGCTACCAGGTCTCAGAACGGCCCACGCCGGGCTCGTGGCGCACCGCGGCGCGCCTCATCGACCGGCTCGGCACCCGTCGCGCGGTGCGGGCGGCAATCAAGGCCCCCGACGCCGTCGCGGGTGCGCCGCTGGGCTGGGCCGAGGTCACGGGCTGGATGCTCGGACCCAGCGCGATCACGCGCAGCGTGCTGGCCGGCCGGGGTGCGCGGGCCGGGCGCCCCGACGAGGCCGCCGCCCCCACCCTCTTCGACATCGACTCGGCCCTCACCCTCGGCGACCAGATCGACACGGCCGAGGTCATTCTGCGCACGATGGGCCTCGTCGAGAACTTCGCGCCCCTGGTCGTGCTCGTCGGGCACGGTACGACCACCACCAACAACGCCTACCGCACGGCGCTGGACTGCGGAGCGTGCGGGGGGCATCGCGGTGCCCCCAACGCGCGCATCGCCGCCGCGCTGCTCACGGCGCCGGCGGTGCGCGCCGGTCTCGCCGAGCGTGGCATCCGCATCCCCGATGGCACGATCGTGATCGCGGGAGAGCACGACACCGCCACCGACTCGCTCACGCTCTTCGACATCGACCGTCTGCGGATCGACCACCGTCAGGCGGTCGAGAAGCTCGGCCGCGACGCCGCCATCGCCGGTCGGGGTCTGGCCGCCGAGCGCGCGGCCGAGCTTCCGGGGGCACCCGTCGGCCAGGGCGCGGCTGCGGCCGTCGCCCGTCGAGCCGGCGACTGGGCACAGGTCTACCCCGAGTGGGGCTTGGCCCGCAACGCCGCGCTCATCATCGGCCCGCGCACCCTGAGTCAGAGCGCTGACCTGGGGCGCCGAGTGTTCTTGCACTCGTACGAGCCGCAGCATGACGCGGAGGGCATCGCGCTCGAGACGATCCTCACGGCGCCGCTCGTCGTCGCCCACTGGATCAACGCGCAGTACTACTTCTCGGCCGTCGACCCCGACGTGTTCGGGGCCGGCTCGAAGACCGTGCACAACCTCGTGGGGGGGACGGGCGTCGTGAGCGGTCCGACGGGCGATCTGCGCCTAGGGCTGCCGTGGCAGTCGATCGGCACGCGCTCGGGGCTGCACCACGAGCCGCTGCGCCTGCTCGTCGTCGTCGACGCCCCGCGAGAGCGCATCGATCGCATCATCGGCAGTGCCGATGTCGTGGCCGACCTCGTGCACGGAGAATGGGTCATCCTGGTGCGCTCTGGCGCGACACCGGGCAGTTGGGAGCGGCGCACCCGCGAGGGGTGGCAGCCGTACACGCACGAGGGCGCGCAGAGCGCCCAGAGAGAGGACGACGCCGCATGAGCCGCGAATCACTGACCCGCATGACCAAGATCGAGGTGGTCGCGCGCACGGTCGACGCCGATGCCGTGCGCCGGCAGGTCGTCGCCGCGGGGGCGACGGGCTACACGAGTCTGCCCGCCGTCACCGGGCTCGGTCACCACGGTGCTCACGAGGGCCGTCAGCTGTTCAATGACCGCGACGCGCTCACGCTCGTGATCACGGTCGTGCCCGACGACCGGGCTGACGACCTGATCGAGGGGCTGCGCTCGCTGCTCGAGCACACGGCCGGCGTGATGTTCGTCTCCGACACCTATGTGAGCCGCCCGCACTACTTCCGCTGACGCGGCCCGGGCACCCGGCTACGCTGGCCCTGCGGCCCGCGGCGGCTGCGCCCGAGTGCTTCTCGAACCGGTGGTGCGGATCAGAGGAATCGGCGCACCGGCGCGGGCCGTCTGCAGGGCGGGGCAGGATGCTCGCGCCGCGCTCGCCGCGCTACAGGCCGGGCGACGTCATGCTGAGCACGTCGAGCGCCGTGTCGAGCTGCTCGAGGGTGACCTCGCCGCGCTCGACGAAGCCGAGGTCGATGACGGCCTCGCGGATCGTGAGCCCCTGGGCGACGGAGTGCTTGGCGATCTTCGCCGCCGCTTCGTAGCCGATGACGCGGTTGAGCGGGGTGACGATCGAGGGCGAGCTCTCGGCGAGGGCGCGGGCGCGCTCGAGGTTGGCCTCGAGGCCGTCGACGGTCTTGTCGGCGAGCACGCGCGTCGAGTTGGCGAGCAGGCGGATCGACTCGAGCAGCGAGGTGCCCATGACGGGGATGGCGACGTTGAGCTCGAACGAGCCGGAGGCCCCCGCCCAGGCGATCGTCGCGTCGTTGCCGATGACGCGCGCGCACACCATGAGCACGGCCTCGGGCACAACGGGGTTGACCTTGCCGGGCATGATCGACGAGCCCGGCTGCAGGTCGGGAATGTGCAGCTCGGCGAGGCCCGTGTTCGGGCCCGAGCCCATCCAGCGGATGTCGTTGCAGATCTTGGTGAGCGACACGGCGAGCACGCGCAGCGCGCCCGAAGCCTCGACGAGCCCGTCGCGCGCGCCCTGCGCCTCGAAGTGGTCGAGCGCCTCGGTGATCGGCAGGCCCGTCGTGCTCGCGAGCTCGGCGATGACCTTCTGCGAGAAGCCGAGCGGGGTGTTGATGCCCGTGCCGGTGGCGGTGCCACCGAGCGGCACTTCGGCGACGCGCTCGATGGTCGCCTGCACGCGCGCGATGCCGAGACGGATCTGGCGCGCGTAGCCGGCGAACTCCTGGCCCAGCGTGACCGGAGTGGCATCCATGAGGTGCGTGCGGCCGGCCTTCACCGCGGTCTTCCACAGCTCGGCCTTGGTCTCGAGCGCGCTCGCGAGGTGCTCGAGCGCGGGGATGAGGTCGCGCAGCAGCGCCGCCGTGACGGCGAGGTGCACCGAGGTCGGGAAGACGTCGTTCGACGACTGCGAGGCGTTGACGTGGTCGTTGGGATGCACCGGCAGGGCATCCGTCGAGGCGAGCGTCGCGAGCACCTCGTTCATGTTCATGTTCGAGGAGGTGCCCGAGCCGGTCTGGTAGGTGTCGACGGGGAACTGGTCGTGGTGCGCCCCGCCGATGATCTGGTCGGCGGCGCCGACGATGGCGTGCGCGAGCGCGGCATCCAGAATGCCCAGCTCGGCGTTCACGATCGCCGCGGCCCGCTTGATCTGGGCGAGGGCGATGATCTGTCCGCTCTCGAGGCCCGAGCCCGAGATGGGGAAGTTCTCGACGGCGCGCTGCGTCTGCGCGCGGTAGAGGGCGTTGCGGGGAACCCGCACCTCGCCCATGGTGTCGTGCTCGATGCGGAAGTCGGTGTCAGTGCTCACGGCGGTGTGTTCCTTCTAATGACGGGAGGGATTCGCAGGGGCGGTCGCGGTGGCAGGCGGTCGGCTCGGGCTGCGGGGATGCCGCGCTAGAGCTGGCCGACGACGACGTCGGGCACGACCCTGCCTTCGCGAAGGCGGTAGTTCGCACCCACGATGGCCAGCGTACCGGCCGCGACCTCGTCGCTGATGAGCTCGCTCGACGCGAGCAGGGCTCCGACGGTGTCGCGCAAGTGCTCGCGGCCCACCTCGAGGGCGTCGACACCGGCGGCGTCGGGCGATCCGGCCGCGAGCCGAACGCGATCGACGGCGGGCATGATCTGGTCGACGAGGCCCTGGATGTGCACGGGCAGCGCGGGCGAGTCGGCGTCGACGGCCGAGATGGCGGCGGCGACGGCGCCGCACTCGTCGTGGCCGAGCACGAGGATCAGCGGCACCTTGAGCACGGCGACGGCGTACTCGAGCGATCCGATGACGCTGTCGCTGATCACCTGGCCCGCGTTGCGCACGACGAACAGGTCGCCCAGACCCTTGTCGAAGATGATCTCGGCGGCGAGCCGCGAGTCGCTGCAGCCGAAGAGGGCGGCGTGCGGGGCCTGGAAGGCGGCGAGCTCGGTGCGCCGGTCGACGTCTTGACGGGGATGCTGGGGCTCACCCGCGACGAACCGCGCGTTGCCCCGCTGCATCTCGCGCCAGACCTGTTCGGGCGTGCGGCGTGTCGTCGACATCATGCTCCTGGGCGGACTCGGGGCGGGCGGTGCGCCTCTCGAGCGTAGTCGCCCCGGCGTCAGGGGGCGGCAGGCAGCTCGGCGGCGACCGCGGTGGCGAGCAGCTCGAGGTCGGCGTCGGAGGCCGTGCCGTAGAGCACGACGGTGCTCTCGGGCGTGCGCGTCACGAGCGCGATCTCGCGCAGGCCGACGCCGTCGACGCCGCGGCGGTCGTAGCGCTGCCACTCGACCCCGGCGATGGTGACGCGCTCGCCGTCGCCCGGGTCGCGCAGGGCATCCTGCAGCCAGCTCTGCTCGTCGGTGAAGCCCTGCAGCACACCGAGGAAGGTGCGCTCGGCCGTGATGAAGCCGATGGCCCACTCGTCGATGCCGCCGCTGCCGGCGAGTTCGGCGCGGTTCGCGCTCCAGCTCGGTGGCACGACGGGGGCGATGACCGCTGTGCCGAGGCTCGCCTCGGCTTCGGCCGCGGCGGCGACGTAGTCGATCGCGAGCGGGACGGGGTCGGGGCGCACGACGACGAGCACGAGGAACAGCACGATGCCGAGCGAGGCGACGAGCGAGCCGATGAGGTTGCGGGTGGTCTGGTTGGCGCGGCGCTTGCGGCGGGCTTCGGCGACGCGGTCGGCCTTCTCCTGCGGCGTCTCGGCACCGGAGTCGGCGGTCGTCGGAGTCTCAGCCACCGGGCTCACCCTTCAGCGGCCGCGCGGGCCGCGTCGAGGCGCTCTTTCGCGCCGATCAGCCACTCTTCGCATCGCCGCGCGAGGGCTTCGCCGCGCTCCCACAGGGCGATCGATTGCTCGAGGGTCGCGCCGCCCTGCTCGAGCTCGCTCACGACGCGCACGAGTTCGTCGCGCGCCTGCTCGTAGCTGAGGCCGGCGATGTCGGCAGGGTCGGAAGCGGTCACGTCACTCATGCTAGGCGGGCCTTCCTTCGGGAGTCGTGGGAGTCGGGGTCGCGCCGTCCGGTCCGGCGAGGGGAGCCTCGGCGCGTGCGGCGAGGCGGCCGTCAGCGAGCGTCAGCACGAGCGCGTCGCCCGAGGCGACGGTGGCCGCCGAGCGGATGACGGCGCCCGTCGCGGTCTGCGCGATGGCGTAGCCCCGGTCGAGCGTGCGCTGCGGCGAGAGCGCGCGCAGTTGGGCGCGGCGTTCGTCGACGTCGACGTGTGCGCGCTCAAGAAGCCGGCTCGTCAGCTCGACGCCGCGTGCGACGCCTCGCGTGAGCTCGTCGGCACGCGTGTCAACGATCCACGCCGACGAGGCGAGCGCGGGGCGCGAGCGGATGGCGGCGATGCGCTCGACCTCGGTCGAGATCGCGCCGGTGACGCGCGTGAGCATGCGCGAACGCACCTGCTGCACGCGCGCGAGCTCGTCGCTCACGTCGGGCACGACGCGCTTGGCGGCGTCGGTGGGCGTCGAGGCGCGCAGGTCGGCGACCTCGTCGAGCAGCGGGCGGTCGTTCTCGTGGCCGATCGCGCTCACGAGCGGGGTCTCGCAGGCCGCGGCCGCGCGCACCAGGCTCTCGTCGCTGAACGGCAGCAGGTTCTGGAAGTCGCCGCCGCCGCGGGCGACGATGATGACGTCGACCTCGGGGTCCGCATCCAATTGCCGGATGCCCGCCGTCACCTCGGCGACCGCCTTGTCGCCCTGCACGGCGGCGTGCACGACGCGGAACCGCACGGAGGGCCAGCGCAGTTGCGCATTGCGGATGACGTCTTTCTCGGCGTCGCTGTCTTTGCCGGTCACGAGCCCGATGCACTGCGGCAGGAAGGGGAGGGGCCGCTTGCGCTCGGGGGAGAAGAGGCCCTCGGCCGCGAGGGTGGCGCGCAACCGCTCGAGGCGCTCGAGCAGGTCGCCGAGGCCGACGCGGCGCATCTGCGACACCTGCATCGTGAGCGTGCCGCCCTTGACCCACCAATTGGCCTTGACGAGGGCGGTCACGCGGTCGCCCTGGCCCAAACCGTCGGGAAGCGTCGCACGCACCGACGACCAGATGACGAACGACACTGTGGCGTCCTGGCTGACGTCTTTGAGCTTGCCGTAGACGTTGCCGCCCGAGACGCCCCACTGGGCGATCTCGCCGTCGACCCAGACCTGGCCGAGCCGGTCGATGTAGTCCTTGAGCTTCGCCGAGAGCTGGCCGACAGGCCAGGGGGCGTCGGCGCTGGACGGGGCGGGCGCGTCCGTCACGGTGTGCCCTCCTTGCGTCGTCCGGTGTGCTTCGCCAGGGTAGTCGAGAGCGCCGACCTCTCGGCCTCGTTCTGCAAGGAGCCGCATGCGCACTCCCACCCCGCTCACCGTCGAGTCGCTGACGAAGGTCTACGGCGAGGTCACCGCCCTGCGCGATGTCAGCTTCACCGCGCAGCCGGGCCGCGTCACGGGCTTCCTCGGCCCGAACGGCGCCGGCAAGACGTCGACCCTGCGCATTCTGCTCGGCCTCAACCGCCCGACGGCGGGCCGCGCGCTCATCGACGACCAGCGCTACCGCGACCTCGACGCACCCCTGCGGCGGGTGGGCGGTTCGCTGTCGAGCGACGTGTTCCACCCCGGTCGCAGCGGCCGAGACCACCTGCTCACCCTCGCGCTCGCCTCGGGCATCGAGCGCGCGCGTGTCGATGCGGTGCTCACGCAGGTGGGCCTCGCCGACGCCGGCCGCCGTCGCGTCGGCGGCTACTCGCTCGGAATGCGGCAGCGCCTCGGACTCGCGGCCGCCCTGCTCGGCGACCCCGACGCGCTCGTGCTCGACGAGCCCATCAACGGCCTCGATCCGGACGGCATTCGCTGGATGCGCGGCCTGCTGCGCGCGCTCGCCGACGAGGGCCGCACCGTGCTGCTCTCGAGCCACGTGCTGAGCGAGGTGCAGCAGACGGTCGACGATGTCGTGGTCATCCGTCACGGGCGCATAGTGTTCGACGGCACCCTCGACGCCCTCGAAGCGGGGACCGCCCGCGTGCGCGTCGACGCGGCTGATCGGGCGGCGCTGCAGGATGCCCTCACGCGCGCCGGCGCGACCGTCGAGCCCGGCCCCTCAGGGCTGACGGTGCTCGGCCTCGACGCCGCGCGCACGGGCGAGGTCGCCCGCGACGCAGGGATCGCGCTCACGCACCTCAGCGACGAGGGCGACGGGCTCGAGTCGGTGTTCCTCGCGCTCACGGCGGATGAAGCGGCGAGCACGGGCGCCGCCGCCGAGGGGAGCGCCGCATGAGCACCCTCACCGCCCTGGGCAGAGCGACGGCCGCCGAATTCGCGAAGGTCTTCTCGCTGAAGTCGTGGTGGTTGCTCGGCCTCATCATGGTCGCCTACGTCGGCATGACGGCCGCGGGCCTCGCGTTCTTCCTCAGCGACGCCGGTGCGCTGCTCGCGGGCGCCGCCGGCGGGGCAGCGCCCGCGCCCGAGCTCGACCCCGTCGTCATCGCCAACCTCGTCTACAGCAGCGTCACGGCAGTCGGCCTCGTGATCCCGCTGCTGTTCGGCGCGCTCATCGTCACGACCGAGTACCGGCACGGCACCCTGACGCCGACGGTGCTCGCGCAACCGCGCCGCGGCATCGTGCTGGCCGCGAAGGCGATCGTCGCCGCGCTCATGGGCACGCTCTACGGCGTGCTCGGCCTCATCGGCTCGGTCGGCCTCGGGGCCCCGGTGCTCGCCGCACTCGGGGAGGAGACCGCGCTCGGCGAGCCCGAGGTCATCGGCGTGCTGCTGCGCACCCTCGTCGCCACCGCACTGTGGTCGCTGCTCGGTCTCGGCCTCGGTGCCCTGCTCACGAGCCAGATCGCGGCGATCGTCATCGTGCTGGCGTTCACCCAGTTCGTCGAGCCGATCCTGCGGCTCGTGGCCAGCGTCTGGGAGTGGTCGGCCTCGCTCGGCCGCTTCCTGCCGGGGTCGGCGACCGACGCCCTGGTCGGGGCGGGCATCCTGAGCTCACTGAACGCGCTCGATCCCTCTGTTCCCGTCGCGTCGGTGGATGCTCTCACCTGGTGGCAGGGAGGCCTCGTGCTCGGCGGCCTCGCCGCGGTGCTGCTCGTGGCCGCAGCCCTGACGACCGGCCGCCGCGACGTGGAGTAGGTGGAGAAGTCTCTCGATCAAGCCAATCTGTTTTCCAGAACCCTTTCCCGGTGACGAGGCCGGAATCGCGCGAGGAGTGTGCTGTGAGATGAAGATCATGAGGCGAATAGCCGCGCAGTCGTCTCCGCAGGTAGCGAGAGAGCTCGGAGAGTTGGGCATTCAGGTTTCGCCCGATGGTCATTTTGGCTTTTGGTTCGACGAATCAGATTCACGCTGGCCGGCCGTCGTCGATTGGCTCGCGAGTCATGGGCGGTCTTTCGAGGATTTGATCAGTACAACCAGGTTCACCAATGGTGAGTTGAAGGCCGCGGAGTGGCACGAGTTTTCAACGGATTGGCATTGGAGCTATCCACAGCCGAACGACGACGTCTTCGGCTACCGAAAGGTCACCTACGACGACTCAGAGTTCTGCCCGCATTGCGGAATAGGGCTGCGACAAGTGGCTCCGTTCCGCATGCGAGGGGAGCCACGGTGGGGGCGTCGGAGTGTGCTTCAGTTGAACTGGGTGTTCGACGAGTTGTTCGTTACACCTGAGCTGTGGGACAGCGTTTTCAAGCCATTGGGTGTTCCTGCGCGGGAAGTCCACAACTCTCGGGGCGAAGCGTTGACGACGGTCGTCCAGCTCGTGGTTGATGACCTCGTGGATCTCGAGATGGGCGCGTATCCGCCCCGGCGCTGCGGTGTGTGCGGGATTGAGAAGTTTGACCCCGTGAGCAGAGGGTTCTTTCCTGCTCCGCGGACGAAGCCAACTGCCGCGATGTGCCGGTCGAATCAGTGGTTCGGGAGCGGTGCGAGAGCATTTCGGGCGATCATGGCTTCCCGTGAGGTCTACGCGCAGCTGCAGGAGGCAATGGCGAAGGGGGCCGTATTCGTTCCGGTGAGGGGTTGACCCCGGAGGTCGAGATCTCGTGCTCCCTGGTCTCGCCGTCGTGCTGCTCGTGGCCGAGGCGTTGACGACGGGCCGCCCGACGTGGAGCAGCGAGCGGTTGATGCTGTCGGTAGTGGCGTGACTCCCAGTCACACGTGCTGAAGGGGTTCGGAAGAGACAGTGACCAGGCAGGACTACCTAAACCACGCTAACGACTTGGTCGTCAGAGACGGGGTTGATCTCTGGATCGCGCTCATGCGTGTCCTACTTCGCAGACTGGAGGAGGTCGGTGCTCCAGCCCAGCTTCGGCCTATTCTGGAAGAGACGCGAAAGCATTGGTACGGGCAGCCAGCCGACTTATCCCGTTTGAAGCAACAAGTCTGGGAGTACGTTGACGCCAGTTGGCCCAAAGGCACCGATCTTGGGAATTCTGAAGGCAGGTTTGCACGGGCGTTGCTGTGCGTGCTCGAAGCCGATGGAGATCCAGAGGACCGTTCGATGACGGTCGAGTGGTTTGTTGCAATGGTGGATGAAGGTTCGATAGACCGGCGCTGATTGGTCGATCACATTCTGGCCGTCAGCCAGAAGCCTCGCGCCGCTCAGTCGTTGCTGGTGTTGCAGGGATGAGCAGGCTCCCCGCAGACACCCCTCGTAGACTGAGCACGTGAGCACGATCTCGAACGGCGCCCTGGGCACGACTCTGACCGCCCCCGTTATCCCGCAGCGGCGCGAGCGGCTGCGGCCGGTCGAGGTCGACCGCCCGAAGCGCGTCCTGCTCGCCGCTCCGCGCGGCTACTGCGCCGGCGTCGACCGCGCGGTGATCGCCGTCGAGAAGGCGCTCGAGCAGTACGGCGCCCCGGTCTACGTGCGCAAGCAGATCGTGCACAACGTGCACGTCGTGAGCGAGCTCGAGAAGCAGGGCGCGATCTTCGTCGATGAGGTCGAAGAGGTTCCGCCGGGCTCGCACATCGTCTTCTCGGCGCACGGTGTGAGCCCCGCCGTCGTGCAGGGCGCCGCCGACCGCGACCTGCTCGCCATCGACGCCACGTGCCCGCTCGTGACGAAGGTGCACCGAGAAGCCGTGCGGTTCGCGAAGCAGGACTACCGCATCCTTCTCATCGGTCACGCGGGTCACGAAGAGGTCGAGGGCACGATGGGCCACGCGCCCGAGCGCATGATCCTCATCGGCACGCCCGAAGAGGCCGACACGATCGAGGTGCCCGAGGCCGACGAGCTCATCTGGCTCTCGCAGACCACGCTGAGCGTCGACGAGACGATGGAGACCGTGCGGCGCCTGCGCGCCCGGTTCCCGCACCTGCAAGACCCGCCGAGCGACGACATCTGCTACGCCACCCAGAACCGCCAGGTCGCGATCAAGAAGGTCGCGCCCGAGACCGATCTCGTCATCGTCGTCGGGTCGGCCAACAGCTCGAACAGTGTTCGCCTCGTCGAGGTCGCGCTCGAGTACGGGGCCAAGGCCGCCTACCGCGTCGACTACGCGAGCGAAATCAAGCAGGAGTGGTTCGAGGGCGTCGCGACCGTCGGCGTGACGAGCGGCGCGAGCGTGCCCGAGGTGCTCGTCGAGCAGGTGCTCGCCGACCTGCGCGATGCCGGCTTCGACGCGGTCTCCGAGGTCAAGACGGCGGAGGAAGACCTGCAGTTCTCGCTGCCGAAAGAGCTGCGGCGCGATGCGCAGGGCAACGTCGACGAGCGCGCGCTCGGCGGGCGCATCCGAGACTGATCGACGCCCCGCCATGAGCGCGACCGCCCCACCCCTGGCGCGGCCTGCGCCGCCGCCGCGGGAGGTCACGGCACGCGCACTCGTGCGCGGTCTGGCGACGGCGCAGCGCGTCATCGGGCCGGTCTCGCTGCTGCTCGCCCTCGCCCTCATGGTCGAGGTGGCGGTGCGGTCGGGGGACACGGCGACGCTCGGCTCGCTCGTTCTCTGGTGGGCCCCGGCGTTCACGGCCGCGGTCGTGCTCGTGCTGCGGCCGAGCGTCGCCACCGCCCTGATGACGGTGGCGGTCGGGCTCGTGGCCGGCTCCGGCTTCGTCGCGACGATGCTGCAGTCGTACACGCCCGAGCAGTCGCGGGGGCTCTTCCTCGTCGAGGCGCTCGCGTGGGCGCTCATGTTCATCGGCGCCGTGCGCCCGCGCGCCGCCGACGGGGCGCTCTGGGTGATCGTGGGCCTTGTCGCGGGCACCGCGGCGCTCGCGGCGGGACATGCCATCGCGGGCAGGCCGCTCGAGCTCTCGCCCGACCGCCTCGTCGACGCGGTCATCATGACGATCGCCTACGCCGTCGTCGCCGTCGGCGGGCGACGTCGCCGCGATCGGGTTCCCGAGCTGCCGGATGCTGCGCTCGTGTCGCGCCGCCAGAACGCCGCGCGGCAACGGGAGCGGGCGGCCGCGGCGCTCGTGCACGACACCGTGCTCGCCTCGCTCACCCTGCTCGAGCGGACCGACTCGCGACTCGACGATCGAGTGCGGCAGGGCATCCGGCGCGACCTCGATGCGGTCGCCGGCGCGAGCGCCACCTCCGTCGGCGTGGTGAGCGCGGCGGCCGCCGAGGGCTCGCTCGCGGCGCGCATGCTGGCGATCGTCGACGATCTGCGCTGGCGCGGCTTGCGGGTCGACCTCAGCGGTGCGGAGGCGCTCACGAGCTCGGCAGGTGTCAGCACTGCTGCCGCTGAGGCCGTGCTCGCGGCCATGACGGCGGCTCTCGAGAACGTGCTGCGGCATGCGGGCATCGACCGGGCCGAGGTCACCGTGGGCCGGACGGCGCAGGCGCTCACGGTGCTCGTGGTCGATGCTGGCCGCGGCTTCGACGTCGCCCAGGTGCCCGACGATCGGCTCGGGGTGCGCGAGTCGATCCACGGCCGGCTTGCCCGCGTCGGCGGCGCGGCCCGCGTGTGGTCGAACGCCACCGGCACGACGGTCATGCTCTCGGTGCCGGTCGCCGCGGGGGAGGAGTCGTCGTGAGCGCCCTGCCCCCGCGCCGCCTCGATGCGCTCAGCTGGTGGCGTCGATCGTCGATCGACATCGACACGCTCAGCTGGCTCACGTCGTCGCTCGTGAGCAGTTGGGTGACCCTCGTGGTCGCGCTCTTCGGGCTCACGGCCGTGGTCGTCGGGGGGCAGGGGGGCTATCGCCCCGCGTTCCAGTTCCTCGCCGTGATCGTGATGACGTTCGCGGCCTACGCGATCCACCGCGGAGCCCTGCCGTCGCGGGGCCGCTTCCGCGCGCGCCGCGCCGCGCTCATCTTCGGACTCGCCTCGCTCGCCGTCATGATGTCGGCGCTCGCCCTCGTCGACCGGCAGGCGGTCTTCCCCCTCGTGGATGCCCTGCTGCCGTCGCCCGCCGACCCCCGGTTCGCCCTCGAACTGTGGTGGGCGCCGGTGTGCGCGGCGCTGGTCGTCATGGCGACGAGCCCTTTCGTGGCCGGCCGCATCTTCGTGCCGGGGGCGCTCGTCGTGGTCGCGGCAACCGCCGCATCGGCCGCTTTCGTCGCGGTGTCGCGCGGCAGTGCGCTGCCCGTCGCCGACATCGTCGTCATCACCTCGACGCCCGTGTTCGCGGTCATCGGCGGCATCGCGCTCAATCGCACGCTCGTGACCGCCGTGCAGGGCTGGCGGCGTGGTGCGGCGGATGACGCACCGGCCGACGACTTCGTGGAACCAGCGGTTGCGGTCATCGATCGCATCACAGGGGGGCGGTTCTCGACGGCCGTCGTGCCGTTCCTCGAGCGCGTCGAGCACGCGGCGACGCTGCACGATCGCGACCGTCGGCTGGCCGCTCGTCTCGCCGAGGGCATGCGGCGGTCGCTCGTGGCACGGGGTGACCAGAGCTGGCTCGCGGCGCACGTGGCGGGGCGACCGGTCTATGTGACCGACCCATACCGGTTGGCTGACACGATCACGGTCGATCAGCGCGCCGCGATCATCGCCCTCGTCGACGGGCTCTTCGACGACCCGGAGGCGGGCGTGTTCGGCGCCCGACTCGATCTGGCACCTGCCGACGATGACGCCGTGGCCGTCGCGGTCACCGTCGGACTCGCCCTGCCGGAAGGGCGCCGCACCGCCGTGCTCGCGCCGTACTATCTGACCGTGAAGTCCGTTGTGCGGCGCATCGAGTGGCGCAGCGGCGAGTCGCTGGTCGTCTCGTTCGACGTCGACAGCGAGCCGTCATGACTGCCGTCGCGCTGCCCCGGTCGGTCGCGGCGCGCATCACCGTGCGCGGGCTCGCGACAGCGCAACGGGTCATCGCGGCGACGGGCGCCTTTCTGGCCGGCGCCGTCGTCGTCGACGTGCTCGCCGCGCGCGGGCTGGTCGCGCAGGCTCCGCTGGTGGTGGCGCCCTACCTGGGCATGGGCCTGCTCGCCCTCCTGCTGCTGTGGCGCCCGGGCCGCCTCACGGCCGTCGGCTACATCGCCGGCGGGGCTGTGCTCGCTGTCGCGGCACCCGTGCTGCTGCTCGCCGCCGATCCTGCGGCGGCTGACGCGGGACCATACCTGCTCAACCGCGTCGCCACGGCTGTGTGCCTCGTCGGTGCGGTCTCGGGCCGCGCGCTGAGCGGAGTGCTGTGGAGCAGCGCCGCGTACATCGTCGCCGAACTCAGCTTGCAGCTCGGCCTCATGCTCGCTGGCAGCTCAGGGCCATCGGGCACGGGTCCGGTGATCATCTTCGCGATCTCGTTCGTCACCTACGCGACGTTGGCGCTCGCGCAACGACAGTCCGATCGGCAGTTCCGGTCGCTCTCGCGCGTCGCCGACGAGGTGCTCGGCGCTGATCGTCGACGCGCTCTCGAGCATCGCGCTGCGGGAATCGTGCACGACACGGTGCTCGCTGATCTCGCGCTCATCTCCCGGTCTCCTGGCCCGCTCACGCCCCGGGCGCGTGAGGTGCTCACCGAGCACCTGCGGATCGTGGCCGACTCGACCGTCGCCGAGCCCTCGACGGCGCCTGCCGCGGGAAGCGTGCTCGGGGATGCCCTGCTCGAGCTCGCCGCCGAGTACCAGTGGAGCGGGTTGCGCGTCGACGTGAGCGGTGCCGAGCTCATCAGCGACGAGGTTCCGGGGGCCACGCGCCACGCCGTGCTCGGAGCGGCACGGGCTGCGCTCGACAACGTCGTGCGACACGCGGGCACCGACCGTGCCGAGCTTGTCGCGGGCGTGCGCGGTGGCGCCCTCACAGTGCTCATCGTCGACGATGGCCACGGTTTCGCACCCACCGAGGTCGCCGAGGACCGCTTGGGCCTGCGCATGTCGATCAACGAGCGCATCGAGCAGGTCGGGGGGTCGGTGCGGGTCTGGTCCGGGCCAGAGGGCACCACGATCATGATGACCGTGCCGGTGCCAGGAGGGGAGTCATGATCACGACGTCGTGGCTCCGCAGCCCGTGGGATGCCGACCCCCTGAGCTGGTTCACGACCCCGAACCTGCCGCTCGCGGCGGCGGCGCTGTCGCTCGTGCACGGCATCATCGTGCTCGGCCCGTCGGGGCAGGCCGGATCGCGGCCCCTTGTTCAGGTCGCGGCGCTCGGGCTCGCAACCGTCGCCCTGCTCTGGGTGCACATCGCGACCCGACCGCGCTTCGGCGGCATGACGATCGCTCGCGCCCTCGTCGCTGTGGTGCTCACGTCGGCGGCGCTCGTCGTCTCGGCAGCGGGGTATCTCGGCGAGGCCTTCGCGATCCAGCTCTGGTGGGCGCCGTTGTCAGCCTCGCTACTGCTGCTGTCGCTCGCGCCCTACACGTCAGCGCTGCGGCTCGTGCTGTTCGGGGCGGTGCTGCTTGGCGTCGGGGCGGTCACGATCGTGCTGCTGGTCGTCCCCGACGAGACGGCGTGGCCGCCGTTCGCCATTGCCGTGATCACGCTGTTCCCCATCGTCGTCGGCGTGGTCGGCGGCGTCGTCATGATCCGCACCATCACGATGTCGCTCACCCGCTGGAGCGAACGGCCGCTCGACGTGCCCGGAACACTGGCACCGACTGATGAGCTCGTCGCCTCGGTCGACCGGGCGACCTCTGAGCGAATCGCCCCTGCGGTGTCCTTCCTCACCGCCGTGCTCGAGCGCGGCAGCGTGACGGCGGGCGACACCGCTCGTGCGGCGGCCATCGCGGAGCGACTGCGGTCGGAGCTGGCTGGCGTCGTCGATCGCACCTGGATCGAGCGCGTCGCCGACGGTCGGGCCGTCACGGTCGACGACCCCGATCGCCTGGCCGAGCGGCTCGACCTTGCTCAGCGCACGGCGATGCGGGCCCTGCTCGACGCGCTGCTCGGCGACATCGAGTCGCCGCTCGGCTCCGCGCGCATCCAGCTGCGTCGCACCGATCACGGAGCCATCGCCGTCGCCCTGCGCATCCTGAGCACGATGGCCGAAGGCCGCCGTGAGACCTTCTTGGCTCCGTACTACGTCAACCTGCAGTCGACGGTCGACAACCTGCGGTGGCGCACCGGCCCGGTGACGGCTGTGGAGTTCGAGGTCGCGGCAGGGTCGCGCGGCGGTTCCCGGGTGCAGCGCACGCCCGAACCGGGAACGCCCGGAGGGCCGGTCGCACGGTAGCGACAGGCCCCCCCGGGCGCGGTGGTTGCGTGGGCGAGCGGCTCGAGGCCTAGCGGCCCGAGTGGCCCGCCGAGCCGAGCTGCTGCGTGGCCTCGACGACGCGCTTCGCCATGGCCGTCTCGGCGGTCTTGCCCCAGGCGCGCGGGTCGTAGACCTTCTTGTTGCCCATTTCGCCGTCGACCTTGAGGAACCCGTCGTAGTTCTTCAGCACCGAGTCGGCGACCGAGCGGCTGAAGGCGTACTGCGTGTCGGTGTCGATGTTCATCTTGATGACGCCGTTCTTCACGGCCGTCGAGATCTCGTCGTCGGTCGAGCCGGAACCACCGTGGAAGACGAGGTCGAGCGGAAGGGCATCCGTGCCGTACTTCGCCTGGATGCCCTGCTGGATCTCGGCCAGCAGCTCGGGGCGAAGCTTGACGTTGCCGGGCTTGTAGACGCCGTGCACGTTGCCGAAGGTGAGGGCGGCCATGTAGCGGCCCTGCTCGCCGAGGCCGAGCGCCTCGACCGCGGCCGTCACGTCACCGAGGGTCGTGTACAGCGCGTCGTTCGAGCCCTCGTGCTGCACGCCGTCCTCCTCGCCGCCGACGACGCCGATCTCGACCTCGAGGATGGCGTGGATGGCCTTCATGCGGGGGAGGAGGTCGCGCGCGATCTCGAGGTTCTCGGCGAGCGGCACGGCCGAGCCGTCCCACATGTGCGACTGGAAGATGGGGTTGCGACCGGCCTTGACCTCGGCCTCGCTCGCGGCGATGAGGGGCATGACGAAGCCGTCGAGCGCGTCCTTCGGGCAGTGATCGGTGTGCAGCGCGACGGTGACGGGGTAGTTCTTCGCCACCTCGGTCGCGAATGCGGCGAAGGCGAGCGCGCCCGAGGCGCGGGCCTTGACGGTCTGCCCGGCGAAGTAGTCGGCACCGCCCGTGGTGACCTGCAGGATGCCGTCGGAGCCGGCCTCGCTCAGGCCCTGCAGCACCGCGTTGATCGTCGACGACGACGACACGTTGATGGCGGGGTAGGCGAAGCCGCCCTTCTTGGCCTTGTCGAGCATCTCGGCGTACTGCTCGGGAGTGGCGATGGGCATGACGGCTCCTTGCGATGTGGTGGGGGTGGGTGCGCCTCGAGTCTAGCGACGCGGCATCTCACCCCGCGGGGCCCGAGGGCTAGGCTGGTCGAGCGCTGACCTACCACCCGGCGCGTCCTGCATTCCGCCCGTCCACCCACGGAAAGGACGCCCTCGTGGTGACCACTGAGACCGGAACCCTGTTCCTCCACCCCGACCGCAACCTCGCGATGGAGCTCGTGCGCGCCACCGAGGCCGCCGCCATCCGCTCGGCGCCGTTCATCGGCAAGGGCGACAAGCTCGCGGCCGATGGGGCGGCGGTGGATGCGATGCGCAAGTTCCTGGGAACCGTCAACTTCAGCGGCCTCGTGGTCATCGGCGAGGGCGAGAAGGACAACGCACCGATGCTCTTCAACGGCGAGGTGGTCGGGAACGGCCAGGGCCCCGCGTGCGACATCGCCGTCGACCCCATCGACGGCACCTCGCTCACGGCGGCCGGCCGAGGCCACGCGATCTCGATGATCGCCGTCGCCGACCGCGGCACGATGCTCGACGCCTCGAGCGTCTTCTACATGGAGAAGCTCGTCGCCGGGCACGAGGGCATCGGCGTGCTCGACATCCGCCAGTCGATCGCCGAGAACATCCGCGCGCTCGCCGCCGTCAAGAAGAAGCCGATCGACGAGATGCGCGTCGCCGTGCTCGACCGGCCGCGCCACGAGGGCCTGATCGCCGAGATCCGCGCGACGGGCGCCGGCACACGGCTCATCCTCGACGGCGACGTCGCCGGCGGCATCAACGCGGCCCGCCACGACTCGCGCATCGACCTGTGCGTGGGCACGGGCGGCAGCCCCGAAGGGGTCGCGACGGCGTGTGCGGTGAAGGCGCTCGGCGGCTTCATCCAGGGCCGCCTCGCGCCGGGCAGCGACGAGGAGCGGGCGCGCGGCGCCGCGGCGGGGCTGAAGTTCGACCACGTCTACGAGGCCGACGAGCTCGTGCGCAGCGACAACACGTTCTTCGTCGCCACGGGCGTGACCGACGGCGAGCTCGTGCGCGGTGTGCGGCGCGAGCGCGGCATCATCACGACCGAGTCGATCGTGCTGCGCTCACGATCGGGCACCATCCGCCGGGTGACGGCCGACCACCTCGAGAACAAGTGGCTCGATAGCTGAGCTCGAGCGCCGCATCCCGCCGCCCCGTTCGCTGAGAGCGGCACGCTCGTGGCGGGCGCACGGCTCGCGCGGGTGAAGAATGGGCAGACCATGCTCGCGACTCTCCTTCGGCGATATCTGCGCCCCTACTGGTCGTTGATTGCCGCGGTGATCGTGTTCCAGCTCGCGCAGGCGATCGCCTCGCTGTTCCTGCCCGCCCTCAACGCGGCCATCATCGACCGTGGCATCGCCACAGGCGATACGGGCTACATCCTCATGGTCGGCGGCGGGATGCTCGCCATCACGCTCGTGCAGATCGCGTGCGCCATCACGGCCGTGTACTTCGGCGCGCGCGTGGCCATGGCGCTGGGGCGCGACCTGCGCGGGGCGGTGTTCGCGCACGTCGGCAGCTTCTCCGAGCGCGAGGTGAGCCGCTTCGGCGCGCCCTCGCTCATCACGCGCACGACCAACGACGTGCAGCAGGTGCAGATGCTCGTGCTCATGACGAGCACGATGCTCGTGAGCGCGCCCATCCTCGCCGTCGGCGGCGTCATCATGGCGCTGCAGCAAGACCTCGAGCTCTCGCTCATCATGGCCGTCGCGATTCCCGTGCTGCTCATTGCCGTGAGCGCGATCATCGTGCGCACCGTGCCGCTGTTCCGCGTGATGCAAGAGCGCATCGACACCGTCAACCGCGTGCTGCGCGAGCAGCTGACCGGCATGCGCGTCGTGCGCGCGTTCGTGCGCGAGCAGCAGGAGGTCGATCGCTTCGCCGACGCCAACGCGGCCGTCACCGATGTCGCGCTGCGCTCGGGGCGGCTGTTCGCGCTCATGTTCCCGATCGTGCTGCTCGTGCTCAACGTCTCGAGCGTGGCCGTGCTGTGGTTCGGCGCGTTCCGCATCGAGTCGGGGCTCATGCAGGTCGGCGCGCTGACGGCCTTCCTCACCTACCTCATCCAGATCTTGATGGCGGTGCTCATGGCCACGTTCATCGCCGTGCTGCTGCCGCGGGCGGCCGTCTCGGCTGACCGCATCGGCGAAGTGCTCGAGACGCCCTCCTCGGTGGTGCTGCCGGCGAACCCCGTCACGCAGCTCGAGGCGAGCGGTCGGGTCGAGCTGCGCGACGCGACGTTCGCGTATCCGGGGGCGGAGCATCCCGTGCTCGACGGGGTGAGCCTCGTGGCGGAGCGCGGACGCATGACGGCCATCATCGGCAGCACCGGCTCGGGCAAGACGACGCTCATCAGCCTGCTGCCCCGGCTGTTCGACGTCACGGGCGGCGCGGTGCTCGTTGACGGCGTCGACGTGCGCGAGCTCGACGCCGACCTGCTGTGGAGCCGCATCGGCCTCGTGCCGCAGCGCCCGTTCCTGTTCTCGGGCACCGTGGCGAGCAACCTGCGCTTCGGCAAGCCCGACGCCACCGACGACGAGTTGTGGACGGCGCTCGAGATCGCCCAGGCCGCCGACTTCGTGCGCGCGATGCCCGACCAGCTCGAGGCCCCCATCGCCCAGGGCGGCACGACCGTCTCGGGCGGCCAGCGGCAGCGTCTCGCGATCGCCCGCGCGCTCGTGAAGCGCCCCGAGATCTACGTCTTCGACGATTCGTTCTCGGCCCTCGACACGGCGACGGATGCCCGGCTACGGGCCGCGCTGCGTCGCGAGGTCGCCGACGCCACCCTCATCGTCGTCGCCCAGCGGGTGGCGACGGTGCAAGACGCCGACCAGATCATCGTGCTCGACCAGGGTCGGGTCGTGGGTCGCGGTACGCACGCCGAGCTGCTCGCGGGCAACGAGACCTACGCCGAGATCGTCAATAGCCAGTTGCGAGCGGAGGCGAGCGCATGAGCACGGCACCCGCACGACCGGTCGGCCCTCCCGGGGGCGTGCGCCGCGGACCGATGGGCGGCCCCATGGGCGGCGGCATCGGCATGCCCGCGGAGAAAGCCATGACCTTCGGCCCCTCGGCGAAGCGGCTCGTCGGCCGGTTGGCGCCCGAGCGCGCGCTCGTGATCGTCGTGATCGCGCTCGGGGTGCTGAGCGTGCTGCTGAGTGTCGTGGGCCCTGCGCTGCTCGGTATGGCGACGAACGTCATTGTCGACGGGGTGTTCGGCAATGGCGACGGCGCAGGCCAGGCGGGTGATGGCGCGGGTATCGACTTTGCCCAGCTGCAGCTGCTGCTCGGCATCGTGCTGCTCGTCTACGTGTTCTCGTCGGTGTTCTCGTGGCTGCAGGGCTACCTGCTCAACGGCGTCACGCAGCGCACGGTCTACCGCCTGCGTGAGGAGGTGCAGGCCAAGCTCAACCGCCTGCCGCTCACCTACTTCGACCGCGTGCAGCGCGGCGAGGTGCTCAGCCGCGTCACGAACGACGTCGACAACATCTCGCAGAGCCTGCAGCAGACCCTGAGCCAGCTGCTGACCTCGCTGCTGACCGTGCTGGGCGTCATCATCATGATGTTCGTGATCTCGCCGATTCTGGCCCTCGTGTCGCTCATCACGGTGCCGCTCACGCTCGTCATCACGGCGGTCATCGCGAAGCGTTCGCAGAAACTGTTCGTGGCGCAGTGGGCGCACACGGGTGAGCTCAACGCGCAAATCGAGGAGACCTTCACGGGCCACGCGCTCGTGAAGGTGTTCGGCCGTCAGCGCGAGGTCGAGCAGCGGTTCCTCGAGAAGAACGAGCAGCTGTTCACGGCGAGCTTCGGGGCGCAGTTCGTGAGCGGCATCATCATGCCGGCCATCATGTTCGTCGGAAACCTCGTCTACGTCGCCATCGCCGTGGTCGGCGGCCTGCTCGTCACGACCGGTTCAATGACGATCGGCGGCGTGCAGGCCTTCATCCAGTACTCGCGCCAGTTCACGCAGCCGCTCAGCCAGCTCGGCTCGATGGCGAACCTGCTGCAGTCGGGTGTCGCGAGCGCCGAGCGCGTCTTCGAACTGATGGATGCGCCCGAGCAGAGCCCCGACCCGTCACCGGCGGCGACCCCCGACGACGCCACCGGCCGCCTGGTGTTCGAGGACGTGTCGTTCCGCTACGACCCCGACGTGCCGCTCATCGACGGCCTGTCGCTCACCGCCGAGCCCGGCCAGACGATCGCGATCGTCGGGCCGACCGGGGCGGGCAAGACCACGCTCGTCAACCTCATGATGCGGTTCTACGAGCTCGACGGCGGGCGCATCACGCTCGACGGCGTCGACATCGCCGCGATGACGCGCGACGACTTGCGCTCCCGGATGGGCATGGTGCTGCAGGACACCTGGCTGTTCGGCGGGACGATCCGCGACAACATCGCGTACGGTCGGCCCGACGCGACCGAGGAGGAGATCCTCGACGCGGCCCGCGCCACCTACGTCGACCGCTTCGTCGGCGCGCTGCCCGAGGGCTACGACACAGTGCTCGACGACGACGGCTCGAACGTGAGTGCGGGCGAGAAACAGTTGCTGACGATCGCGCGCGCCTTCCTCGCGCGACCGAGCGTGCTCATTCTCGACGAGGCGACGAGCTCGGTCGACACGCGCACCGAGGTGCTCGTGCAGCACGCCATGGCGGCCCTCCGCCGTGACCGCACGAGCTTCGTCATCGCGCACCGCCTCTCGACCATCCGCGACGCCGACCTCATCCTCGTCATGGAGGCGGGCCGCATCGTCGAGCAGGGCACGCACGACCAGCTGCTCGCGGCGAACGGCGCCTACGCGCGGCTCTACGAGGCGCAGTTCGCCCAGGCTCTCGACGAGGCGTAGCCGCGAACGACGACGGGGGCAGAGCCTCGCGGCCCTGCCCCCGTCGTCGAGTGTTGCTACAGCAGGTTCGGGATCTTCTGCTCGGCGGCCGTGTTCGCGCGCCGGAACACGAACGTCACGACCGTCGCGAGGAGCACGATGAACAGCGAGTACAGCGCCGGCACGATGAGGATGAGCCCGATGTCGGGGTTGCCGCTGAACGTCAGCAGGATGATCGCGATCGCGAGGGGGCCGTTCTGGATGCCCGTCTCGAGCGCGATCGTGCGCGCGTTCGCGGGGTGCAGCCGGATCGCCCGCGAGATGCCGTAGGCGATCGCGATGCCGAAGAGTCCGAGCCCGATCGCCACGACGTAGGTCTGCCACGCCGTCGACGTGAGCAGCGCCCAGTTGCGCGGCACCCACGTCGCCACGAGGAACACGATGAAGAACAGCCCGAAGAAGCCGCCCATGAGCTCGAGCACGGCGCCGATGTTGGCGCTGTAGCGGCGGATGAGCATGCCGAGCACGACCGGGATGAGCAGCACCGCGAGCGTCACGACGATGTTCGTGATCGGGATCTGGAACTCGGAGTTCTCACCGGCGAAGAGCAGGTTGCCGAAGATCGCGAGCGCGAGCGGCGTCATGATGATGGCCCACAGGGTCGAGTTGGTGGTCATCATGACGCTCAGGGCGAGGTTGCCCTTCGAGAAGTACGTGAACATGTTCGACGTCGTTCCCGCGGGCACGGCGCCCATGAGCAAGGCGCCGATCGACAGCGGCACGGCGACCTCGGGGGCGAGCTGGAACAGGAACACGAGGCACAGCACGTAGGCGAGCACGGGCATGATGCCGAACTGCGTGATGAAGCCGATGATGAGGCCCGACGGCCGCTTGAGCGCGAGCTTGAAGTCGCGCGGCGTGAGGCCGGCACCGAGACCGAACATGATGACGAAGACGAGCCCGACGAGCAGGTTCTGCTCGAAGGGCGTGACGACGTCCTGCTCGTTGACGACCGCCTGCGTGGCGATGATGGCGGGCGTGATCACGACAGCTCCCTTCCCTGGGTCTCGATACTCGCGGTGGCCGAGGTGACGGCTTCGGCCCGCAGCTCGCGCCGCAGGATCTTGCCGATCGGGCTCTTGGGCAGCTCGTCGACGAAGCGCACCGACTTCGGCACCTTGTAGGCGGCGAGGGTCTCGCGGCAGTGTGTGAGCACCTCGGCCTCGGTCGGCGGCGTCGCCGTCG
This sequence comes from Microcella humidisoli, assembly GCF_024362325.1. Taxonomy (NCBI): domain Bacteria; kingdom Bacillati; phylum Actinomycetota; class Actinomycetes; order Micrococcales; family Microbacteriaceae; genus Microcella; species Microcella humidisoli. Next base: position 405,597 of record NZ_CP101497.1, on the reverse strand, counting down.
ACACGATGTAGGCCCGCACGGACTCGCCCGACTTGTCGTCGGGGATGCCGACGACGCCGACCTCGAGCACGCCCGCCAGCTCGGCGATGCGCTCTTCGATCTCGTTGGGGTACACGTTGAAGCCGCTGACGAGGATCATGTCCTTCTTGCGGTCGACGATCGTGAAGAAGCCGTCGGCATCCATCTCGGCAACATCACCGGTGCGGAACCAGCCGTCGACGATGCTCGCCGCGGTGTCCTCCGGACGCTGCCAGTAGCCGAGCATGACCTGCGGGCCCTTCGCCGCGATCTCGCCCGGCATGCCGGGGGCGACCTCGTTGCCGGCCTCGTCGATGCAGCGCAGCTCGGTCGATGGCACGGGGATGCCGATCGTGCCGTCTTTGGCATTCGGGCCGAAGGGGTTGAAGCTCAGCACGGGTGAGGTCTCGGTGAGGCCGTAGCCCTCGACGATGGGCGTGCCGGTGACCTCGCGCCAGCGCGCGGCGACCGATTCGTGCAGCGCCATGCCGCCGGCAGCGGAGGCGCTCAAGTGCCGGGGCGGGCTGTCGAGGAACCACCGCTCGTTGAGGAGGGCGTTGAACAGGGTGTTGACGCCCGTGACCCACGTGATCTTGTAGTTCTCGAAGGCGCGCTTGAGGTTGCTCGGCGGTCGCGGAGATGGCACGAGGATGTTGCGCGCACCCAGCCGGTAGAAGCCGAGCAGGTTCACCGTGAAGGCGAACACGTGGTACAGCGGCAGGGCCGTGAGCACGGTCTCGAGGCCGGGCCGCATATAGCCGCCGCACATCTGGACCATCTGCAGCGTGTTCGACACGAGGTTGCCGTGCGAGAGCATGGCCCCCTTCGAGACGCCCGTCGTGCCGCCGGTGTACTGCAGCGCGGCGACCGTGTCGGCCCCCACGCCGTCGAGGTAGCCGGTGAGCGCGGCGGCCGACTTCGCGGCCCGACCGGCGCTGAGCGCGGCCTGGAACGCCGTGTGCTCGACCGTGATGGCCGGCAGCGAGCGGCTCCAGAACTTCTGCACCATGCGGATCACGCCCGCGATGACGGGCGGGAAGAACTCGGCGATGCGCACCGTGACGACGGTCTCGATGCTCGTCTTCGGCAGCACCTCCGGCAGCCGGTCGGCGAACATGTCGATCACGACGAGCGCCTTCGCACCCGAGTCAGAGAACTGGTGCACCATCTCGGTGGCCGTGTAGAGCGGGTTGGTGTTGACGAGCACGCAGCCCGCCTTCATGACACCGAACGCCACGACCGGGTAGGCCAGGCAGTTCGGCATCTGCACGGCGACGCGATCGCCCTGCGCGAGTCCGACGACGTCGCGCAGGTACGCGGCGAAGTCGTCGGAGAGCGCATCGACCTGCGCGTAGGTGAGCGAGCCGTTCATGCCGTTGGGCATGCACTGCGTGAACGCGATCGTGCCGGAGTAGGCCGAACCGGAGTGCCGGATCATCGCGGGCAGATGCTCGAACGGCACCGTCTCGAGATCGGGCGCGACGTCGTCGGCGTAGTGGGTGTACCAGGGGCGTTGGGTCATCGTTGATCTTTCGCCGAAGGGTCGACCGTCGGCGGAGCCACCGACGATGGTGAAACGTGCTTCATCATATCGGGGGCTCCGGATGCTCGCGAGGGCCGCGCCGCCCGCGACCTCTCCCGCGGCTCAGTCGGCGTTCTGCAGCACCGAGATGATGTTGCCGGCCGGGTCGGCGAACCACGCGATGTCGGGACCTTGGTTCGCGGCGATGCCGCGGGAGATGCCCCGCGCATCCTGCTCGAAGCCCTCGTACCGCAGCATCTCGACGCCGCTCGCGACGAGCTCGTCGACGGCCGTCTCGATGTCGGCCACCTCGAGGTTGAGCACGGTGTAGGTGGCGGGAACGTGGTCGGGTTTGGGGTAGACGAGCACCCAACCGCCCCCGGGCAGGTCGATCGAGAGCTGCCCCATCATCTCGTCGGTCACGGTGAGGCCGAGGGAGTCGCGGTAGAACGCTCGTGCCGCGTCGATGTCGGGCACGGCGAAGCCGCCGAAGGCGAAGGTGTAGGTCGGCATGCCGGGCAGGCTACTCCGCTGCGGGTTCGCCGTCGAGGGTGCTGAACTCGAGCTCGGGCGCCGCGGGGGCCGTCTCGAGCTCGGCGACGAGCTCCATGGCGGTCAGATCGCGCGGGGCGTCTTCGATTGCGGCGAGGGGCCCGAGCACGGTCGATTCGTCGAGTTTCTGCAGCTTGCGCGCCGTGGGCAGCACCTGCCGCTCGAGCGAGCCGACGAAGCCGTTGTAGTTCTTGATCGTGCTCTCGATGGCACGGCCGAGCTTCTCGACGTGCCCCGCCATGGTCGACAGGCGCGAGTACAGCTCACGGCTGAGGTCGAACAGCACTTGCGCATCGGCGGTGAGCACGTCTTGCTGCCACGAGAACGCGACGGTCTTGAGTACCGACCAGAGGGTGACGGGCGACGCGAGGGCGACGCGCTTCGAGAACGCGTAGTCCATGATCGCGGGGTCGGCCTCCATGGCCGACGACACGAGCGACTCGCTCGGGATGAACGCGATGACCATCTCGGGCGAGGTGCCGAGGCCCGCCCAGTAGGCCTTCGAGCCGAGCGCGTCGATGTGGGCGCGCACGGCCTTGACGTGCTCCTGCAGCAGGCGCTTGCGGCGGTCGCCCTCCTCGCCTGTCGCGGTGATCGCGATCTGGCTCGCGGCGAGGTACGCGTCGAAGGGCACCTTCGCGTCGACGGGGATGTGCTTGCCGCCGGGCAGGTGGATGACCATGTCCGGGCGACCCGCCCCGGCGTCGGAGCTCACCGTCCACTGCACGTCGAAGTCGACCCGCTCGATGAGCCCCGCGGCCTCGACGACCCGCCGCAGCTGGGTCTCGCCCCAGACGCCGCGCGTCGAGTTGCTGCGCAGGGCGCCCGCGAGCGACTCGGCGGTCGCCCGCAGGCGCTCCTCCGCCTCGGTCGCCGACTTGAGCTGCTGGGTCAGCTCCCCGTGCTGCAGGCTGCGCTGCGTCTCGAGCTCGGTGACCTTCGCCTGCATCGAGCGCAGGGTCTCCTGCACGGGGGCGAGCTGCTGCAACACCTTGCTCTCGGCGCGCTCGCGCTCGGCCTGCGCCGCCTGCTCGGTGCGCACGCGCTCGACGAGCTCGCGGTACTGGTCCTGCGCCGAACCGATCTGCTCGCGCAGTCCGGCGGCGGTCGCCTGCAGCGCGGCGAGCTCGGTCGAGAGCTGCGCCCGATGCTGCGCCTCCTCGGCGCGGATCTCGGCGATCGCCGTCTGATGCCGCGCCTCGATGACCGCGGGGTCGTCGCCGGTCGACGAGCGCCGGGCGAGCACGAGCCCGAGCAGGGCGCCGAGCACGGCGCCGATCAGCAGGCCGATCACGAGGGGGAGCACGAAGTCCATGCCCGCCAGTGTGCCAGTCGCCCCCGACGCCAGCCCGACGCCAGCCCGACGCCAGCCGGACGCCCGCCGCCCTACGCTGGGCGCATGAGCACCGGCCCCGACCCGCACGAGGTGAGCGCCGACGACCTGCGCTACCTGCTCGCGGTCGCGCGCGTCGGCCGGCTCGTCTCGGCCGCGGCGCTGCTCGGCGTCGACCACACGACCGTGCGCCGTCGACTCGACCGCCTCGAGGCGGCCCTGGGCGCGCGGCTGCTCGACCGCGGCGCCGACGGCTGGCAACTGACAGCGATCGGGCGCGATGTGGTCGAGCGCGCGGCACCGCTCGAGGGGCTCGTCGAGCAGGTGGTGGCGGCAGCATCCGGTTCTGACGCCGTGCGGGGCACCGTGCGCGTCGCCGCGCCCGAGGGCTTCGGCTCGCTGTTCGCGGCCCCGGCGCTCGCGCGGGTGCGTGTCGAGCATCCGGGTATCGCCCTCGAACTGGTCACCTCGACCCGCCCGCTCAGTCTGCGCGGATCGGGCTTCGACCTCGCCGTCACGGTCGGGTCGCCCGCGGGCTCGCGCGTCACGGCCGAGCTGCTCACCGAGTACGCGCTGCGGCTCTACGCGGCGCCGAGCTACCTGGCCGCGCGGCCCGCCATTCGCACGCCCGCCGACCTCGAAGGGCACGACCTCGTCTTCTACGTGGATGCCCTGCTCACCGTGCGCGAGCTCGACCTCGCCACGCTCGGGCTCGAGGGCATGCGGCTCGGGTTCGGCTCGACGAACGTGTTCGCGCAGCTCGAGGCCACCCGCGCCGGAGCCGGCATCGGCCTGCTGCACGCCTTCATGGGCGAGGGCTCGGCGGGGCTCGAGCCCGTGCTGCCGCGCGCCGTCGACGTGCGCCTGCCGTTCATGCTCTCGCAGCGGCCCGACAGCCCCGCGGTGGATGCCGTCGCGATTGTGCGCGATGCCCTGCGTCGCGAGGTCGCCGACCGGCGGGACGAACTCCTGCCTCCTCCTCGCTGAGCGCGCGCGAGCATCCCGAACCGGCCTGTGCGTTTCTGCACATGACCTGTGCACCGATGGTGCTTGATCGCAGATCATCGGGGGCGCAGACTGGGCACGACTCGTCCAACGAAGGAGCACACATGTCGGTCGTCAAGCACTGGGTGAACGGCGCGGAGTTCGCCGGGGCATCAACCCGCACCGCCCCCGTCTACAACCCCGCCACGGGCGAGGCGCAGCGCCAGGTCGCGCTCGCGACCACCGCTGACGTCGATCACGCCGTGCAGGCCGCGAAGGCCGCGTTCCCCGGCTGGTCGAACACCTCGATCGCCAAGCGGCAGCAGATCATGTTCGCGTTCCGGGAGGGCCTCAACGCGCGCAAGGACGAGCTCGCGGCGATTCTCACCAACGAGCACGGCAAGGTGCTGAGCGACGCGGGCGGCGAGATCGCGCGCGGCCTCGAGGTCGTCGAGCTCGCGTGCAGCATCCCCCAGCTCATGAAGGGCGAGTTCAGCGAGAACGTGTCGACGGGCGTCGACGTGTACTCGATCAAGCAGGCGCTCGGTGTCGTGGGCATCATCAGCCCCTTCAACTTCCCGGCCATGGTGCCGCTGTGGTTCTTCCCCCTCGCGATCGCGGCGGGCAACACCGTCGTGCTCAAGCCCTCGGAGAAAGACCCGTCGGCCGCGATCTGGATGGCGCAGCTGTTCAAGGAGTCGGGACTTCCCGACGGCGTCTTCAACGTCGTCAACGGCGATAAGGAGAGCGTGGATGCTCTGCTCGAGCACCCCGACGTCGCGAGCATCTCGTTCGTGGGTTCGACGCCGATCGCCAAGTACATCTACGAGACGGCCTCGAAGCACGGCAAGCGCGTGCAGGCTCTCGGCGGCGCCAAGAACCACATGCTCGTGCTGCCCGACGCCGACCTCGACCTCGTGGCCGACTCGGCCGTCAACGCGGGCTTCGGCTCGGCCGGCGAGCGCTGCATGGCCATCTCGGTCGTCGTCGCCGTCGAGCCCGTCGCCGATGCGCTCATCGAGAAGATCCAGGCGCGCATGAGCGGACTGAAGGTCGGCGACGGCACGCGCAACTGCGACATGGGCCCGCTCATCACGCGCGAGCACCGCGACAAGGTGGCGAGCTACCTCGAGGTCGCCGAGCAGGATGGCGCATCCATCGTCGTCGACGGCCGCGGCATCGAGGTCGACGGCGACGCCAACGGCTTCTGGCTCGGCCCGACTCTCATCGACAAGGTGCCCACAAGCTCGAAGGTCTACACCGAGGAGATCTTCGGCCCCGTGCTCTCGGTCGTGCGCGTGAAGAGCTACGACGAGGGCCTCGCGCTCATCAACGGCTCGCAGTACGGCAACGGCACGGCGATCTTCACGAACGACGGCGGCGCCGCACGGCGCTTCCAGAACGAGGTGACCGTGGGCATGGTCGGCATCAACGTGCCGATCCCCGTTCCCGTCGGCTACTACTCGTTCGGCGGCTGGAAGAACTCGCTCTTCGGCGACGCCAAGGCCTACGGCACGCAGGCGATCCCGTTCTTCACGCGCGAGAAGGCGATCACCTCGCGCTGGCTCGACCCGAGCCACGGCGGCATCAACCTGGGGTTCCCGCAGAACTAGCGGTTGCCGCTTGGTGCGGGCGCCATCTTTCGGGCGCCCGCACTCAAAGGTATGATCTAAGACATGACCACTGCTGTTCAGACTCTGGTGATGCACGACTCCGTCGACGAGGCCTTCGTCGCCCAGTACGCGCGCGACGGCTTCGCCGTGCTGCGCGGCGCCCTCACCCCGGCCGAGGTGGCTGAGGTCAACTCCGAGGCATTGCGCATCTGCCGGGCAGGCCTCAACCCCTCCGATGAGGCGCTGGATGCTCACCCCGGGCAGAGCGACGCCGACGTGCTGCGGCAGTACCTGTGCATCCACCACCCGCACAAGATCAGCGAGGTCGCCCGGCAGATCATGCGGCACCCTCGGATCGTCGACGGCCTCACGCGCGTGATCGGCCCGAACGTCAAGGCGATGCAGTCGATGCTGTTCATCAAGAGCGAGGGCAAGCCGGGCCAGGCCTGGCATCAAGACGAGCACTTCATCCCCACGCGCGACCGCTCGCTCGCCGGAGTGTGGATCGCCCTCGACGACGCCACGACCGAGAACGGCTGCCTGTGGGTGCTGCCCGGCTCGCACGCGCGCGGTGTGCTCTACCCCGACCGCGAGCAGACCGACGAGCGCTTCGACTGCACCGACGAGGCCTACGGGTTCCCCTACACCGACGACGACGCCGTGCCGGTCGAGGTGCCGGCGGGCGCTGCCCTGTTCTTCAACGGCTACCTGCTGCACCGCTCGCTTGAGAACAGCGGAAAGCACGGCTATCGGCGCGCCCTCGTCAACCACTACATGAGCGCCGAGTCGCTGCTGCCCTGGCAGAACAGCGAGGGCCGCTACTTCGCCGAGTACGACTTCCGTGACATCGTCATGGTCGCGGGGGAGGACCCGTACGCCTACAAGGGCTTGCGCGATCTCAGCGTGCCGGGCTCGCGCGCCGACAAGTCGGGCGGTTGCGACCGCTGAGCACCACCGCGCACATTGCGGATCGTGACGCCGCGCGACGCCCCGTGACGCGCCGCGACGCCGTGTGACGGGCGGGGTCGACGGGGCGGGCATCCGCTCGTACCGTCGGCGCATGACGCTTCTCACCGCACCCTCCGTTTCCCCGTCCGTTCCCGAGGTCAGCGCCGACGAGCGCGCGGCCCGGCTCATCGAAGCCGGCTCCGCGTGGGGCGCGCGCATCGGCGCCGACCCGACCACCGCCCAGCTCACCTACCGCGTCAGCGGCGAAGGCGAGGGCTCGGTCGCCTCGAGCATCCGCGCCGGCAAGCACACCTTCCTTGTCGACGAGCCCGGCGCCCTCGCGGGCGACGACGTCGCGGCCAGCCCCGTCGAGTACGCGCTCGGGGCGCTCATCTCGTGCCAGATCGTCGTCTACCGCCTCTACGCGCAGGGGCTCGGCATCCAGGTCGACGACATCCGCATCGACGCCGAAGCCGATCTGGATGCGCGCCGCCTGTTCGGCATCGACGAGACCGTGCGGGCTGGCTTCAGCGACGTGCGGCTCACGATCACGATCACCGGCTCCGAGAGCGAGGAGCGCTACCAGCAGCTGCGCGACGTCGTCGACGCCCACTGCCCCGTGCTCGACCTGTTCGCCAACCCGACCCCGGTCAGCGCGGTCGTGCGCAGCGCCTGAGGCGACCTAGGCCAGGGCGGCCGGCCGGCGGTCGACCGCTTCGGCTTCTGCAGCCGTGCCAGTGCGCCCGACGCTGGTGCCGCACACGCGCGCGAGCTCGGCGACTTCGGTCACGTCGTGCCGCTTCGCCGCGTGCACGATGATCGCGGCGCACGCCTCAGCATCGGCGAGGGCGTCGTGGTGGGCGAAGTCTTCGAAGCCCGCGGCCATCGCGGCGACGGGCAGCCGGTACGAGTCGAGGTGGTAGGTCTTGCGGGCGACCCGCAGGCTGCACACGTACGACAGGCTCGGCACCTCGAGCGCGCTGGCCCGCTGCGCCGCCGCGAGCACGCCCATGTCGAACCCCGCGTTGTGGGCGGCGAGGGTGTCGCCGTCGACGAACTCGAGAAGAGCATCCACCTGACCGGCCCACAGGGGCGCGTCGACGATGTCGGCGGCGGTGATGCCGTGGATGCGCGTGTTCCACTCGAGCATGTCGTCGAAGCCGAACGGCGGGCGGATGAGCCAGCTCGCGCGGTCGACCACGCGGCCCTCGCGCACCTTCACGAGCCCCACCGAGCAGGCCGAGGCCGCGTGGTTGTTGGCGGTCTCGAAGTCGATCGCGGTGAAGTTCAGGGGCACCCCTCGATGGTGGCACGGGCCGCCGACTACGGTGGGGTCATGACCCGGCGCGCTCGCAGATCGGCCCCGGTCGCGCTCGCCGCGGCCGCCATGATGCTCAGTGGATGCTCGGCCCTGCCCTTCCTGACGCAGCAGCAGGAGTGCGTCAGCTGGGTGACCTTCGACGACCAGCAGGCGCTCGCCGCCTCGGCGCAGCTCATCGTCGTCGGCGAGGTGATGGAGCAGGTCGGCACGGTCGACCTGCTCGGCGGCGACGCGCGGCTCTACCGCTTCGAGGTGCTCGAAGCGAGCGACGACCGCTTCGCGGGGCTCGAGATCGAGATCGCCTCGCGCTCCGACGGCTGCGCGGCCGACCCCTACGGGTTCGGCGACCAGCTCGATACGAGTGCCCGCATCGCCGTCTTCCTCGCCACCGACGAGCAGTGGGGCGGCCTCGCCACGGTGACGCCGTTCGACGGCGTCGTGCCGGCGGGCGACCTCGAGCCCGGGCTCGAGCCGGGGCTGCCCTCGGTTGCGCCGCCCGCGCCCTGATGCACCGCGCGGATGCGCGCCGTCACGCGCACCTGAGCGCCCGGCCGCGGCCCTAGCCTGAGAGCGTGCACCTGCTCCGCCGCTATTCGCCCGCCGTGCTCGCCCAGCTCTTCTGGGCGATGAACTTCGTCGTCGGCGACCGTGTGATCGCCGAGTTCACGCCGCTCGAGCTCACGTTCTTCCGGTGGCTGGGCGCGTTTCCGATCCTGCTCGCCATCACCCTGTGGATCGAGCGCGACCGCCTCGACAAGTGGAAGCTCGCCCGGCAGGAGTGGTGGATCCACATCGTCCAGGCCGTGCTGGGCATGGTCGGGTACACCCTGCTGCTCTACGCCGCGCTCGACACCACGTCGCCGGTCAACGCGAGTGTGATCAGCGCCATCAACCCGGCCGTGATCGCGCTCGCCGCGGTCGTCGTGCTGGGGGAGCGCATCCGTCGCGGGGGTGTGCTCGGCATCGCGATCTCGTTCGTGGGCGTCGTCATCGTCGTGCTGCTCGGCGGCTCGGGCGGCATCTCTGACGTGAGCGTCGCGGTCGGCGACCTGCTCATCCTCGGCGCGATTCTCGCGTGGACGGCGTACGTCATCATCAGCCGGCGCATCCAGACCCCGCCGATCACGGCGACGACCGTGCAGGTCGGCATGAGCGCCGTGATGCTCGCGCCCGTCATGGCTCTCGTGGGCATTCAGGCGCAGCCCTCCGCCGAGGGCTGGTGGGGGCTCGCGATCATCATCGTGTTCCCGAGCGCGCTCGCCTACCTGCTGTGGAACGTCGCCGTCACGCAACTCGGCCCCTCGCGCACGGGCGTGTTCCTCAACCTGCTGCCCGTCTTCACGGCGATCATCGCGGTCGCGCTCGGCGACGCGCTCACCGTGTGGCAGGTGATCGGCGGGCTCATCGTGCTTGCTGGTGTGTACCTGACGACGCGGCCCGGCGCGACGATTCCCGGCCCCGAGAGGCGGATTCGGGATGCTGATCGCATCCCGCAGGAATAGTTCTGCATTCACACGCATTGACCTGAGCATGACGAAGCTCGGGTTCCTGTCGTTCGGCAACTGGATGGGCGTGACCGGCTCGCGCACCCGCACGGGCGGCGAGGCGCTGCTGCAGGGCGTGGAGCTCGCGGTCGCGGCCGAGGAGGTCGGCGTCGACGGCGCCTACTACCGCGTGCACCACTTCGCCCAGAACCACTCGAACCCGTTCCCGATGATGGCCGCCGCGGCTGCGCGCACGAGCCGCATCGAGCTCGGCACCGGCGTCATCGACATGCGCTACGAGAACCCGTGGTCGCTCGCCGAGCAGGCCGGCGCCACGGACCTGATCAGCGGCGGCCGGCTGCAGCTCGGCATCAGCCGGGGATCACCCGAGGCCGTCGTCGACGGCTGGCGCTCCTTCGACCAGATTCCGGCCGAGGGGCAGACGGACGCCGACATGGCCCGCGAGCACACCGACCTCTTCCGTCGCGCGATCGACGGCGAAGGCTTCGCGCCCGGCAACCCGCGCGTCATCGGCACCTCCACGCCGCAGCCGGTGACCCCGCAGTCGCCCGGGCTGTACGACCGCATCTGGTGGGGCGCCGGCACTCGTGCGACCGCCGTGTGGACGGCCGAGCAGGGCATGAACCTCATGAGCTCGACGCTTCTGACCGAAGACACCGGGGTGCCGTTCGACGAGCTGCAGGCCGAGCAGATCGCGATGTTCCGGTCGGCGTGGGCCGCTCGCGGATGGAAGCGCGAGCCCCGCGTGTCGGTGAGCCGCAGCATCCTGCCCATCATCGACGAGGAGACGCAGTACTACTTCGGCGTGCAGGCGCAGGCTGAGCAGACCGATCAGGTCGGCATTCTCGACGGTTCGCGCTCGCGCTTCGGCCGCTCGTACATCGGGGCGCCCGACGTGATCGCCGCCGAGCTCGCGCGCGACGCCGCCGTGCAGGCCGCCGACACGCTGCTCGTCACGGTGCCGAACCAGCTCGGCGTCGAGTTCAACGCGCGCCTGCTCGAGGCGATCGTGCGCGACGTGATGCCGGTGGTCGACGCGGAGGTCGTGCCCTCGCTCGCGTAGCGCGGTTCTACGGAGCGGTTCCTCGAAGGACGGCCAACAGGACGGAGACGCTTCCCCGGTCGAGCCACCCGTTCACGCTCACCTCGGTCACTCCCCGAGTGCCGTCGGGAAGAGGCGCCTCGTGCGTCTCGCCGTCGCACGGAATGGGAATCGAGAGAGAGCTGCCGCCCGACGTGCTGACCACCTGAACCGTGGCGACCGCCTCTCCGCCGCCGAAGCAAATGACGTCGACACCGTCAAGGTCGACCGTCTCGGCGAAGGTGACGGTGATCCCTTTTTCGTCCGGTGCATCCTCGGCTTTTGGCCCGACCGTTCCGGAAGTCGTCGCGAGCACTCCGGGCTGGTCGACCGCGTCCTCGAGAAAGTCGTTCGCCTCCTGCCGGGCGGCACCCAGGTCGGGCGTTTCTGCAGGCACGCAAGCGGAGAGGCCGAGCGGAGTGACCGCCGCAACCGCCAGCGTGATCGCGAGCAATAGTCGACGGTCTCGCATGGGGGTCACAGTAGCACTGGGGGGCTCGACTCGCGCGGGGGTCGTCGCCCCTGCTCGACGGGGGTGAAGAGAGTTGTTCGTCCTGTGTGCCTGCCGCGGCATGTGCCGCGAGAGGCACATTGTTCTGACAGATGCTTCTCCGCAACGCCGAGCGTCAGCACAGCGCCGATCCCGCCGCGAACGGCCTAAGCGGGGCGGATGCTGAGCGCCAGACCGTCGGCGCTTGCGGTGTTGAGCGGGATGCCCGCATCGAGCTCGGCTCGGGCGACGCGCTGCTCGGCGCCGCTCCACTCGTCCCGAACGATCCACACGTCGACATCGGCCGCGCCGCTCGCGTCGAGAACCGGACGCCACCGCACGACCTGCCCGACCCCGGCCTCCGAGACCGCGAAGGTCGCGAGCTGGGCGCCGTGAGCGCGGGGCGAGTGCGCGAGCCCCGTCACGCCGGCCGTCGAGCCCGAGAGCACGGGCGACACGGCGCGAGCATCCATCGCCGCCGTTCGCCACTCGCGGTAGATCGCGATTCCCTGCCGCATCTCGGCGAGCTGCGCGGGCGCCCAGCCCGGCAGGTCGCCCATGAGGATCCATGGGCCGCCGACGAGGTAGGGCGCGAGTTGCGCGCGCAGCGGCAGGTGCGGTTCGTCGCCCATGTACTTGCTGGTCCACGACGACGGCAGGTAGACGCCGAGGCCGAGGGCCGCGAGGCGGTTCTCCTGCGACCGGCACCAGTCGTCGCCGATCGTCGTGTCGTGGTGCGCGATCATCTGGAGGTCGAGGGGCTTGCCGCCGTTCCAGCAGTTCTCGATGAGCAGGTTCGGGTGCGCCTCGCGCAGCGCCGCGAGCACCGAGTACCAGCCGGTCACGCCCGCCGCCTCGCCCGCACCGGGGTCGTGGGTGTGGTGCTCGGCGTCGCAGCGGCTGATCGTCTCGAAGTCGTGCAGCAGCCAGTCGACGCCGTCGCGCACGAGGCGGTCGAGGCACGCGAGCACGTGGTCGCGCGCGGGCTCGTGCCCGAGGCACAGCGAGTGGTTGCGGTGCGAGACCATCTGGTGCCGGCCGTTCCAGGTGGCGAGCCAGTCGGGGTGCGCGGTCGCGACCACCGAATCGGGCGACGCGTTGCCCGCCCCCACCCACAGCCCGAGCTTCATGCCGCGATCGTGCGCGAGCGCGGCGATGCCCGCGACGCCGCCCGCGTAGCCGGACTGCGCGTTCCAGTCGCCGACGTGGTCCTCCCAGCCCTTGTCGACCGTGACGACCTCCACGCCGAGGTCGGCGGCGACGTCGAAGAACGCCGTGACCCGCTCGGGGTCGATGTCGGTACCGAAGCCCCAGGTGTCGGCGATGAGCGGCGGCGGGGCGGTGGATGCTCGGCTCGGCACCGTCGCCGCGAGCAGCTCGCGCAGCCAGGCCTCCGCGGTCTCGTGGTCGCCGTGACCGTGACGCACGAGCAGGCCGGGAAGGGCATCCGGGGCTGGAAGCTCGGCCGGGCGGAAGGTCTGCCACGGCAGGCGCGTCTGCACGGTCAGCCCATGGTCGTCGGCGAGCAGGTCGAGCAGCACCGCTTCGCTGCGGTCGAGCGCCGTGGCGAGGGCGACAGGCCGACCGTCGGCGTCGGCGGCGGCGACCGTGCACCAGCCGGCCGCATCCTGGTAGCGCTCGTCAGCCTCCGGGGAGTGTCCGACCGTGCGGTAGAGCACGCCGTCGTGCATCTCGCCTTCGGGGAAGTCGAAGGGCGTGCGGGTGCCGTGCGCGGCGTCGACGTTGAGTGCGGCTGCGTCGGCGACCGAGTAGGCGCCGCTGACGAGCGTGCGCGGCCGGGCGGGACTCACGGCGAGCTCGTCGATTCGGAAGCCCCGGAACTTCGCATCCCACGTGAAGGGGTGCAGCATGCGCACGCTCACGTCGTGCCAGCCGTCGAGCCGCAGGCGCGCGACGATCGTGTCGCCAGCGCGCTCGGCGGAGTGGTCAGGACGCTCGGGGTGCGCGACGATGCGCTCGAAGCCGTGGGGCATGCGTTAGATCATACCTTTGCGACGCTGCGGCGCGGAGGGGGATTTCGTGCTGAACCTGTGTGCCAGGCGAGGCATGTGCCGTGAGCGGCACACAGCCTCAGCGGCAACTCCCGCGCCTCGCTCGCGCCCGCGGCTCACCGACCCGCGGCGTAGCCCTGGTTGCCGCGCGAATTGGCCGCGGCGAACATCCACCCGCGGTCGCGCTCGATGCCCACGCAGCTGAGGCGACCGAGGCTCCACGGGCCCATGACGGTCACCTCGTGCCCGCGCGCCCGCAGCTCGTCGATCACCGAGGCACCGAGCCGCGACTCGACCGTGAGCGACCCCGGCTGCACCGTGCGCGGCTCGAACGAGGCGACCATCGCGTCGGTGTGGAACATCGGCGCATCGATCGCCTGCTGCGGCTCATACCCGCCGACGATGCGGCGCAGCAGGTAGAGCAGCTGCCACTGGTCCTGCTGGTCGCCACCCGGGGTGCCGAGCGCCTCGACCACGCGCCCCTCGCGCACGAGCATCGTCGGCGAGAGCGTGCTGCGGGGGCGGATGCCCGGCTCAAGCCGCGACGGAGACGCCGAGTCGAGCCACATCATCTGCAGGCGCGTGCCGAGGCAGAAGCCGAGAGCGGGGATCGTCGGCGACGACTGCAGCCAGCCGCCCGAAGGCGTCGCCGAGATCATCGTGCCGTGGCGGTCGATGACGTCGAGATGGCAGGTGTCGCCGCGCTGGCGCCCCGCGCGGTCGAGCGTCGGCTCGCCCGAGCCGGGCAGCGGGGCCGCGGCAGCGCCGGCGGGCCGCACGGGCGGCATCCACGGCTCGCGCCCGCCGGGGCGGCCGGGCCGCACCTCGCGCGAGGCCGTCTCGCCGATGAGGGCAGCGCGCTCGGCCGCGTAGGCGGGGGACAGCAGGTCGGTGAGCAGCGCATCCGGATCATCGATCGCTGCCGGGTCGGCGAACCAGGCGTCGCGGTCGGCGAGCGCGAGCTTGAGCGCCTCGGTGATGGTGTGCACGCCGAGGGCGGTCGAGGGGTCGAGCACGGCGTCGCCGCCCACGGCCGCGGCTGCGTCGAGAATGGCGAGCGACTGCAGCAGCGCGGGCCCCTGCGACCACAGCCCGGCCTTCAGCACCTCAACGCCGCGGAAGGTCAGCGATGCGGTCGCCTCCTCGGCGGGGGAGTACGCCGCGAGGTCGGCGGCGGTCATGACGCCCGGCAGCGCACCGCCGATCGAGTGCTGCACCGGGCTCTGCACGAACTGCTCGGCCGCCTCGCCGACGATCTCGGTCCACAGCGCGATCGCTGCGCGCACGCGCGACTCCCGCGAGCCGGTCGACTCGCCCGCCGCGAGCAGGCGCGCCAGCACCCGGGCCCAGGGCTCGTTGGTGATCAGGTCGCCGGGTTCGGGAATGCGCCCGCCGGGCATCCACTGCGCTGCCGATGTCGGCCAGTGCTGCTCGAACAGCGGCGCGACCGCGCGGATCGTGCGCACCACGTTCTCGTGCACGGGGTGCCCGTCGCGCGCGTAGCCGAGGGCGGGGGCGAGCACGTCGGCGAGCTCCCAGGTGCCGCGCGTCGCGAGCAGGTGCAGCCAGGCGACGACCGAGCCGGGCACGGCGGCGGCGAGCGGCCCCGCGCCGGGGATCTCGTCGAGGCCGAGCCCGCGGTAGTGCTCGATGGTCGCGGCGGCGGGGGCGGATCCCTGTCCGGCGAGCACGAACGGATGCTCTCCCGCGGGCGCCACGATCGCCGTCAGGTCTCCGCCCGGTCCGTTGAGGTGCGGCTCGACGACGTGCAGCACGAAGGCCGCGGCCACGGCGGCGTCGACCGCGGTGCCGCCCCGCTCGAGCACCGACTGCGCCGTCGCGGTCGCGAGCCAGTGCGTGCTCGCCGCCATGCCGAACGTGCCGCGCAGCTCGGGGCGGGTGCGGTCGACGGGCGGGGAGGTGAAGGCGGTCATGCCTTCACGCTAACCCGCGCGACGTAGTGCGGTGCCGAGCGCGGGCTGCGCATCCGGTGCCCGCATCGCCCGCCGGTAGGCTTGACCCCCGTGGCTCTCACTATCGGCATCGTCGGCCTGCCCAACGTCGGCAAGTCCACCCTCTTCAACGCGCTCACCGAGAACGACGTGCTCGCGGCGAACTACCCGTTCGCCACGATCGAGCCCAACGTCGGCGTCGTCGAGCTGCCCGACCCGCGTCTGAAGGTGCTGGCCGAGATCTTCGGCAGCGAGCGCATCCTGCCTGCCGCCGTGTCGTTCGTCGACATCGCGGGCATCGTGAAGGGCGCGAGCGAGGGCGAGGGCCTCGGCAACCAGTTCCTCGCGAACATCCGCGAGTCCGACGCGATCGCGCAGGTCGTGCGCGCCTTCACCGACAGCGACGTCGTGCACGTCGCCGGCGCCGTCGACCCGGCCAGCGACATGGAGACCATCAACACCGAGCTCATGCTCGCCGACCTGCAGACGCTCGAGAAGGCGATCCCGCGCTACGAGAAAGAGGTCAAGGGCAAGAAGGCCGACCCCTCGGTGCTGCAGGCGGCGCTGGATGCTCAGGCCTTGCTCTCCGCCGGCGCGACCCTCTCCTCCGCTGGTTTCGACGCTACGCCGATCCGCGAGCTCGGCCTCCTGAGCGCGAAGCCGTTTATCTACGTGTTCAACGTCGACGAGGGAGTGCTCGGCGACAGCGCCCGCATGGCCGAGCTCGCCGCGCTCGTCGCGCCCGCGAAGGCGGTCTTCCTCGACGCGAAGATCGAGAGCGAACTGATCGGCATGGATGCCGCCGACGCCGCCGAGCTCTTGGCCTCGACCGGTCAGAGCGAGAGCGGACTCGCGCAGTTGGCTCGCATCGGCTTCGACACCCTCGGCCTGCAGACCTACCTGACCGCCGGACCCAAAGAGTCGCGCGCGTGGACCATCGGCAAGGGCTGGAAGGCCCCCCAAGCCGCGGGCGTCATCCACACCGACTTCGAGCGCGGCTTCATCAAGGCCGAGGTCATCGGCTTCGACGACCTCGTCGCCTGCGGCTCGGTCGCCGAGGCCCGCGCCAAGGGCAAGGCCCGAATCGAGGGCAAGGACTACGTCATGCAAGACGGCGACGTGGTCGAGTTCCGCTTCAACGTGTGAGGAGTTCGGGGTGGCAAGAGCGATAAACGTCGGACAGATCGCGGCGGTTCGCACTGCTTTCCGCTTTGCAGGTTACGAGGGACCACTTCGCGTGGTACCTGTAGCGAGTGAAGATGAGCGCCTCTTCGTCCTTCCGTCGGATGTGATTCCCCGGCTAACCGACCTTCGTGGCCTCGAACAACTGCTCCAACAGATTCTCGGCAGGAAAGTTTGGATTCTTGACGTCTCACAAATTCCCGGACCTACAGAAGACTTCGATTGAGTGACCTGGCCCATCTGCGCTAGATATCGAGTTGCGTTTTGCGGTACGGGTTCCCCTGCCGCCAATATCCAGGGTGAGCCTGTGGAAAAGCATCAATAACTTCATCATCTGGTGATACTTTTGATGCATGCGCACGACGGTGAATCTCGACGATGACCTGCTGGCCAAAGCCGCAGAGCTCAGCGGCACGACCGAACGCACGGCCCTGCTGCGCGAGAGTCTGCAGGCCCTCATTGAGCGGGAGAGCGCTCGGCGGCTCAGTCTTCTCGGCGGCACCGACGCCGGTGCGACCGCCGCAGATCGTCACCGCGACGTCGCCTAAGTCGTGATGCTGGTTGACACCTCGGTCTGGATCGACCATCTGCACCGCGGGGAGAGGGAGCTCGTGCGTGCATTGAACACATCGCTGGTCGTCCAGCACCCGATGGTCATCGGAGAGTTGTCCTTGGGGAGACTCCGCGACCGGTCGGTGGTGCTTGAGTTGCTGGGCAACCTTCCGAGCTCACCGATCGCGAGTCACAGCGAAGTCGCCGGTTTCGTCGAGGTTCATGCGCTCTACGGTCAGGGGCTGAGTCTTGTTGACGCGCACCTGCTCGCATCCGTCGTGCTCGCGCCGGGCACGACGCTGTGGACTCGGGACAAGCGCCTGCGCGAAGCGGCCAACCGGCTCGGGGTCGGCGCGAGCCTCCCGTAACCGGGTCTCTACAACTCCAACGGGTCACGCTTACCAGGAGAGGGTGATCTCGAACTCTCGCTCGTCGTGCTCGATCTCGACCTCGACCTCCATGGTGACCTCGTCGGGCAGCTTGACGGTGACCCGCAGGCCGTCGCGCTCCATGAGGATGCCGTTGCCGGAGGCCAGCTCGTCCGCGATGGCGCGGAGCTGGTGAGCGGCCTCTTCCCGGCTCAGAACCTGCTTCTTCTCGATCTTGACGATGTCCATGCGTCGACTTCATCACTGGACTCGAGCATCCGCGACGAACGACGAGTTAACCGATTGCGAATTGTGGCAACTCGGCGAGATCGAGGCGCTTGTTGCCGGCGACGAGGGCACCTGCCGGGCGCCGTGCGCATGCGAAGATGAGTCATGACCACGAACTACCCGCCTCGCACCAACACCCTCGCCCTCGTCGGCTTCATCGCGAGCTTCATGATCCCCGTGGTCGGCATTGTCCTCGGCATCATGGCCGGGCGCCAGATCGCGCTGACGAACGAGGGCGGTCGAGGTTTGGCACGAGCTGCCGTCATCGTCGGAGCGGTCGGTACGACCCTCCAAGTCATCTTCTTCATCGTCTGGCTCTCGCTCTTCTCGTACGGCGTCAGCCAAACGCCGATCTTCCGCTGAGCACCGCGCAGGCGCGGCCTCCGTACCGCCGCGTCCGCTGGGCTCAGGGGCTCAACACCTCGGCCGTCGCGTCTCCTACCTCGAGCGGAAAACGGACCACGAGCTCTCCGCCCGCAGTCGTCACGATGAAGTCGAGCCAGTCGCCGACCGGCCGCTCGAGCGGGCTGGGCGCGATCGACGCGTCGCGCTCCCGGATGCCGAGCACGCGCACGTCGCGCGTGCCGACGATGCCCATCGATGGGCTGAAGTGCAGCATCCCGGGCGAAATCTGAGCGACGCCGACGCTCCACTCGGTGCCGATGTTGAGCACCCGCCCCGTCGCTGCGCGGATGGCGCACCGCACCTCGCCTTCGAGCAGTCGCTTGCGATCGTGCCGGCGTTCGATCTCGTCCGGAATCAGCCACCACAGGAGGTCGGCGAAGAACCCGAAGAACCAGCCGAAGACGAACTCGAGGAGGCTGGACACGCGGCGGCGGTGCTCAGCTCGCGAGCTCTTCGCGCAGTCGTGGCTCGACCCGATGCTCGGGCTTGACACCCGACTTGTCGGCGTAGAAAGCGCGGATGACGTCCATGTCGCGCGACACATCGCCCGTGAGCTCGATCGTCGGGCCGAGCCCGGTGGTCATCGTCGTGCGGTCGACGTAGCCGAGCGTCAGCGGCAGCCCCGCCTCGCGCGCGATGCGGTAGAAGCCCGACTTCCAGTACGTGTGGCCTTTGCGGGTGCCGTCGGGGGTGACGACGAGGCCGAAGATGTCACCGGCCCGGATGCTCTCCAGCACTTCCCCGACCACCGCGGCCGGCGACTCGCGGTCGACGGGTATGCCGCCCCAGGCCCGCATGATGGGCCCGCGCCATCCGCGGAACAGGCTCTTCTTGCCCAGCCAGCGGAAGCGCATGTCGAGCCGCCAGGCGATGGCGAGCATGAAGACGAAATCCCAGTTCGACGTGTGCGGCGCACCGATGAGCACCGTGGGGCGATCGGGTGCGGGCTCCGAGACGAGCTTCCATCGGCTGAACGCCCAGAAGGTGCGGGCCACGACGCGTCGAAAGAGCACTGAACAAGAATACGTCTCAGCCCGCACCAGAGTGCCGCGTAGACGCGCCCCGTGACACGCGAGTAGCGTCTCGCGCATGTTCCTTCTCGAGCTCAACTGGCTGGCGATCCTCGTCGCCTTCGTCGTCGCCTTCCTCGCCGGAGCCCTGTGGTTCGGGCCCAAGACCTTCTTCCCCGTCTGGTGGAAGGCCATGGGCAAGGGCGACGAGACGCCCGGCGGCGACAACATGGCGCTCGTGTTCGGGCTCACGGCGGTCGGCGCGCTTGTGCAGGTGATCGCCGTGGCATCCGTCATCTACTTCGTCGGCCTCGCGGCGGGGCCGGTCGGACCGCTCGGTGGCCTGCTCACCGGTCTGCTGCTGGGCATCGGGTTCGCCGCCGCGAGCTCGCTCAGCCACCGGCTCTTCGCCGGCCACGGCCTCAAGGTGTGGATCATCGAAGTAGGAAGCGACGTGCTGAACTACACGCTCGTCGGCCTCGTCATCGGCCTGTTCGGCTAGCGGCGCCCGGCACAGACACGGCTCAGCGCCGGCTCAGCGCGCGAGCAGCTGCGCGGCCGCGCCCCGACCCGTGCGCACGGCACCCTCCATGTAGCCGCACACCCACTGGTCTGAGCCGACGAGCCAGAACGGCGGCTCGTGCGAGCCGTGCAGCGGCCCGACCGCGGTGAGGTCGCCCGGGCGCCAGGCCGTGATGTAGCCCTGCGTGAACGGGTCGGCGAACCAGTCGCGTACGAACACGGCCTGGGTATCGCGCGCCTCCTCGCCGTAGGCGGCGACGAGCTCGTCGAGCAGGGCTCCCTCGCGGGCCGCGGCGGGCAGCGCCTGGTACGGCCCGAGGCGGTCGACGGGCACGAGCGCCGACAGCGCGCCATCGGTCTGCACCCACGTGCCGCCGAGCAGCGTGTGCTCGAAGTAGCCCGTGCCGTTCTGCCCGTTGGCCTCCCAGAACGAGCTGGCGTGCACAGTGACGAGCTTCGCGGCGGGCGCGTGCTGGCGTCGCGTCGCGGCGGCCAGATACGCCTCGCTGACCCCGCTGATGCACAGGTCGCGCAACGGCCCGGCGGGCAGCGCGCACACGACATCGGCGGTGTGCAGCCGTTCGCCGGTGCGCAGGGTGACGGCGACTCCCGCGTCGGTCACGTCGATCGCGCTCACCGGGCTGCCATATCGGATGCGGTGCCCCAGCTCGTCTGCCATGCGCAGTGCGACCGTGGCCGAGCCCTCGAGCACTTTCGAGCTCTCCCACGCGTCGTAGTCGTAGAACCCCGTCGCGCCGGCGGTGGCCTCTTTGCGCAGGTCGGCGAGCAGCGAGCGGCGCCAGATCGAGGGGTCGGCGAGCGCGAGGGTGCGCAGCTCCATGGCGCGCAGCACGGCGGGCGTCGCGCCCTCCGACCGCAACCACGCTCCGACGCTCAGCCGGTCGAGGGCGACGGCATCGGGATGCGCCCACGGATCCTCGGGGTCGACGCTGGCGGCGAGGGCCGCGAACCGCTGCTCGAGCGCGTCGTAGATCGCGCGGTCAGCGCCGGGCATCCAGGGCATCTCGTCGCCCAGCACGCGTCCTTCGCTCACCAGCCACGTCGACTCGCCGGGAATGCCGGTGAAGCTCGGAACGATCGTCAGCCCGAGCTCGGCGACCAGCTGCCGGTAGGAAACGTGCGAGTCGCCGATGACCTCGCCGCCCAGCTGGATCGGGCGGCCGTCGGGCATGAGGGTCTGCTCGACACGACCGCCGGCGCGGCCGCGCGCCTCGAGCACGATCACGTCGGCGCCGCCGGCCGCGAGGTCGCGCGCGGCGCTCAGGCCGGCGAGTCCGGCGCCGACGACGATCACATCAGTTCTGGTCATGACGGGCTCCCGTGCTCAGCCGCGCAGGCGCTCGCCGCGCGGGTCGTAGAAGGGGCGGCGCGAGACGGTCGCGGGCACGGCGATGCCGCGGCACTCGACGGCGAAGTCCGGGCTCTCGTCGGTCCCGAGGGTGGCGACGTCGACGAGCGCCGGGTCGACAATCGCGATGCCGACCGCGCGGCCGAGCGTGTGCCCGTACGCCCCGCTCGTGAGGCGCCCGACCTCCACCCCGTCACGCAGCAGCGCCTCGTCGTGCACGAGCATCATCTCGGGGTCGTCGAGGGCGACGGAGACAGTGCGGTGCTTCGGGGCGCGCGGGTCGAGAGCGGCAAGCGCGTCGCGGCCGACGAAGCCGCCCGGCTTGTCGAGCGCCACCGTAAAGCCGAGCCCGGCGGCATACGGGTCGTCGCTCGGCCCGATGTCGTGGCCGAGGTGCCGGTAGCCCTTCTCGCTGCGGAGGGTGTCGAGCGCCTGGTAGCCGGCCATCCGCACGCCAAGCTCCTGCCCGGCCTCCCACAGCGCGTCGAGCACGTTCACCGCGAGGTCGGCCGAGGGGTAGAGCTCGTAGCCGAGCTCGCCGACGAAGCTGATGCGCAGGCTGTAGGCGAAGCCGTCGGCCACCTCGACCTCGCGGCCCGACTGGTAGGGCTGCGCGGCGTCAGACCAGTCGTCGGGCGAGACGCGCCGCAGCAGCTCGCGGCTGAGCGGCCCCATGACGCCGATCGTGGCGAACGCCGCGGTGACGTCCGTGACGACCGCCGCCGTGCCGCGGGCGAGGCGCCGCAGCAGCCCGAGGGTCGCGTGGTGGCTGAACGAGGGCGTGACGACGAGGAACCGGTCGGCCGCGAGCCGGGTGACCGTGCCGTCGAGCTCGATGCCGCCGGTGCGATTGAGGAACAGCGTGTAGACGGCCTGCCCCACGGCCACATCGACGTCGCTCGTCACGGCGCGCTGAACGAGGGCGAGAGCATCCGGCCCCGCGATCTCGACCTTGGTGAAGGGGCTGAGGTCGAACAGGCCAACGCCTTCACGCGCGGCTCGGTGCTCGGCGGCGACCTGGTCGAAGCTGCCGGGGCGGCGGTAACTGTAGCTCTCGTCCGGGGTCGGGCCGCCGTACCAGAGGGCCCGCTCGCCGCCGTTGACCTCACCGAAGCGGGCGCCGAGCTCGGCGAGGCGAGCGTGCAGGGGAGTGCGCCGCACGTCGCGCGCGGTCGGCGACTGGTAGCCGGGCCAGTGCATCGCGTAGAGGCGCCCGAGGCTCTCGACCGTGCGGGCGTGCAGGTAGCGGCGGTTGCTCTGGTGGCGCGAGAAGCGCCGCACGTCGACGCCCGCCGAGTCGAACTGGGGCGATCCGGCGACGATCCAGCGGGCGAGCTCGCGGCCGATGCCGGGGCCGTAGATGATGCCCTGCGAGTTGAGGCCCGCGGCGACGAACAGGTTCTCGACCTCGGCCGTCTCGCCCATGAGGAAGGCGGTGTCGGGCGTGAAGCTCTCGGGCGCGGTGAGGAAGCGGTCGTAGCCAGCCGGGCCGAGCGCGGGCACGGCGCGCTCGGCGGCGGTGCGCACCGGGGCAAAGTGATCCCCATCGTCGGGGAACGTCGCGAACCCCTCGGTCGAGATCGTTTCGACACCGCGCGGGATGCCCTGCGGCTCGAATGCGCCCACCAGCAGCCGCCCGGCCTCGGGTCGGATGTAGTAGCTGTGATCGACATCCCGCAGCACCGGCAGAGTCGGCACGGCGCCGTCGATCGGGTTCGAGCGCACGTGCACGTGCTCGGCGGCGTAGAGCGGCAGTGAGGCACCCGCCGTGCGTGCGAGGTCGCGGCTCCACAGGCCGCCGGCGATGATGACGCGGTCGGCGGTGATCGTGCCGTGGTCGGTGACGACGCCGGTGGCGCGCCCGGCGTCGTGGGCGATCGCGGTGACCGCGGCGCCCTCGCGGATCGTTACCCCGGCGCCGTGCGCGAGCTTCGCGATCGCGAGCGCCGCCCAGCCCGGGTTGAGGTAGCCGTCGTTCGGGAAGTGCAGCGCCGCGAGCACTCCCTCGGTCGAGGCGATCGGCCACAGGCGGGCGACCTCGTCGGCGTCGACGAGGTGCGCCGCGATGCCGCTGCGCACAGCGACGTCGCGGGCGTACGCGAGCTCGTCGACGCGCCCCGGTTGGCGGGCGATGCTGAGCGATCCGCTGCGGGTGAGCGACACGTCCAACCCCGACCGCGATTCGAGCTCACCGTAGAAGTCGAGCCCGTACGACGACAGGCCGGTCATCGCCCGCGACCCACGGGCCCCGGCGACGAGTCCGGCGGCGTGCCAGGTGGTACCGCTCGTCAGCACACCGCGCTCGAGCAGCAGCACGTCGTCGACGCCCGCCTCGGCGAGGTGCAGGGCGATGCTCGCGCCGACGATGCCGCCCCCGACGACGATCGTGCCGACGCGCCCCGGCAGACCCTCGCCGCCCCTCGGCAGCTCGGCGGCGAAAACCGATGCGCTCAGCGAGCGGTCGACGAGTCTGTCCACGGCGATGTGCCTCCCGAGTGCAGGCTAATTGCTTATTGGCCCGGTGGACAACACTGCCGTGGAGGGGCGCTGCGCAGCGTGTGTGCCGCTCGCGGCACATGCCGCGGCAGGCACACTCGCCCTCGGCGATGCGGCACCCAGCCGAGTCCGGCACGATAGGGCTGTGGATGCTCTCACCGCGCTCGCCGAGGCCCGCGCCGCGCTCGCCGCGGCCGCTGGGCGCCTCGCCGCGGCGGGCGCCGCCCCCGAGCAGCTCGCCGTCACGGTTCCCGCGCACCGCGCGCTCGGGTTCATTCCGCGCCGCGAGACCTTCCGGCGCACCGGCGAGGGATTCGTGCTCGGCGCGCTGCTCGTCACCGCAAGCGGAGACGTGTTCGCGCCCGGGCGC
The DNA here is from genome assembly GCF_024362325.1 of Microcella humidisoli. Taxonomy (NCBI): domain Bacteria; kingdom Bacillati; phylum Actinomycetota; class Actinomycetes; order Micrococcales; family Microbacteriaceae; genus Microcella; species Microcella humidisoli. The sequence goes on along the minus strand of NZ_CP101497.1, from coordinate 381,704 downwards.
ATCGCGCGCGCGAGCCGGCAAGTGCTGCCAGGCCACCAGTCCGAGAGCGCGCGGGCTCGCCGCGACCTGCGCCAGCGCCTGCTCGACGCCCGCCTGCCCGAGGGCACGACGGTCGTCATCGACTCGCGCCCGGTGCCGCTCGATGACGCGGCCGCGATGGCCGCCGAGCGGGGTCCGCTCGTGCTGTGCGAGCAGGCGGGCGCGACGACGGTGCTCGTGCGCTGGGTGCCGACCGCGGCCGATGACACGCTGCGCCCCCTCGACGCCTACCTCGCCGAACGCCTCGACCTGGCGCTGGGCACCCTGACCGCCGCGCGAGCCGAGAGCGAGCATCCATGACCGAGAACGAGGCCGCAGGGCTCGATGGCGCTGGAATAGACGCCGACGCCTTCGCCTTCTACGCCGAGCTCGCCGACCACCAGACCAAAGAGTGGTGGCTCGCGAACAAGCAGCGCTACGAGACGCGCGTGAAGGCGCCCGTCGAGCGCCTCGTCGACGCGCTCGGCGGCGAGTTCGGGCCGCTCAAGATCTTCCGGCCCTACAAAGACGTGCGGTTCAGCGCCGACAAGCGCCCCTACAAGGATCACCTCGGGCTCGTGACGGCCGACGACTCGAGTGCGACCTACTACCTGCAGCTCTCGCGGCAAGGATTGATGCTCGCGGGCGGGCTCTACCAGCCGGCGCGCGAGCAGCTCGCCCGGTTTCGCGAGATCGTCGACGACAACCGCCTGGTCGGCGACCTCGAGGCGACCCTCGAGGAGGTCGGCGAGAGCGGCTTCGCCATCATGACGACGGATGCCCTCGCCACCGCCCCCCGCGGGTTCCGCGTCGACCACCCGAAGATCGAGCTGCTGCGCCTGAAGCGCCTGGCCATCGCCGCCGAGCACGCGCCCGCCGACTGGATGACCGGGCCCGAGCTCGTCGACCGCGTGCGCGCGGGCTGGCGCACCGTGCGCGTCTGGAACGACTGGATCGCCGAGAACCTGCCCACCGCGGTCGAGGCGACCCGATGAGCGACCTCGTCCCCCTGCCGACCGCCGACCCGATCGTGCGCGGCGTGCGCATCGTCGTGTCGGCTATCACGCGGACGAGCGCCTGGCGGTGGGCGGCGCACCGCGTCATGCCTCCCATCGAGCACGCGCTCGCGAGCGCGACCGGCGGTCGCATGCAGGTCAGCAGCCTGTTCGTGCCCTCGCTCATCCTGACCACGACGGGCGCCAAAAGCGGCCTGCCGCGCGACACGGTGCTCATGTACACGGCCGACGGCCACGGTCGGGCGATCGTCGCGGGCACGAACTGGGCGGCCGCGACGCACCCCGCCTGGACGTACAACCTGCTCGCCCACCCCGAGGCCGAGATCACGGTGCGGGGCCGGCGGTACGCGGTGCGGGCATCCACGATCGAGGGGGATGCCCGCGATCGCGTCTGGCGCCACCTCGAGTCGCAGTGGCCCGAGTACCGGGCCTACGAGCGCGACTCGGGGCGCACGGTCAGACTGTTCCGCCTGCACCTGCTGCGCGCACTCTGAGCTGCGCGGTGTCGGTCGGCACCTCCCGCCGACGCGCTCGTCGTTCGGTGCGTCGGGTCCGCGCTGAGCGCAGCGCGGCGGCGATCGCGGGCTGCCCGAGCACGATGCCGAGCAGCACGATGACCATCCCGATCACCTGCACAGCGGTGAAGGTCTCCTGGGCGACAAGCACGCCGAGTGCGACCCCGGCCACGGGGTTGAGCAGGCCGACGAGGCCGACGGCTCCGGCGGGCAGGTGCTGCAGGGCGGCGAACCACGTCGCAAAGGCGAGAGCGGTGGCAACGAGCGCAAGGTAGGCGGCGCCCGCGAGACCGGCCGCGTCGAGCGCCGGGGGAGCGCCCTCGGCGAGCAGCGCGATGGGCACAAGCGCGAGGCCGCCGAGCGTGAGTTGCCAGGCGGTGACGGAGAGCGCGGGGGTGCCGTCGTTCCAGCGCCGGGCCAGCACGAATCCGACCGATGACATGAGCATCGCGGCGAGCGAGGCGGCAATGCCCCAGCCGTTCAGCGTGCCGGTGGCGCCGGCGAGCAGGACGACGACGCCGGCGAAGCCGATGACGGCGCCGAGCAGCGACAGGGCGGCGGGCTTCTCGCGCGCGATTGGCCAGGCGAGCATCAGGATGACCGCGGGCGAGGTGGCCATGAGCATTGCGGCGACGCCCGAGGGCAGCAGCTGCGCGGCGAGGTAGACGAGCACGAAGAACGCACCGACGTTCAGCACGCCGAGCACGGCCGATCGCCACCACCAGCGCCGCCGCGGCAGGCGGCGGGCGAGAAGCAGCAGTACGAGACCGGCGGGCAGCGCGCGCAGGGTGGCGCCCCAGATCGGGGTGTCGGCCGGCAGCAGCTGCGCGGTGACGACATAGGTAGAGCCCCAGGCGAGGGGCGCGATCGCGGCGACGAGGAGCCAGCGCCAAGTGGATGTCATACCCGGCAGAACCTTTCCATGGAAAGTATTATTCCCGCATGACCGATCGGGTATCCCGCATCCAAGCTGAGTGGCAGCGCGAGCGCCCCGACCTCGATGTCGCGCCGCAAGGGGTCTTCGGCCGGCTCGCCCGTCTCGCCGCCGCGATCGAGGTCGAGCTCGAGGCGGTGTTCCGCCAGCACGGCCTCACGACGGGCGAGTTCGACGTGCTCGCCGCCCTCCGCCGGGCGGGCGCGCCGTACGAGCGCACTCCGACAGCTCTTGCCGACAGCACGATGGTCACAGCGGGCGGTCTCACCAAGCGCGTCGACCGCCTCGAGGACCGGGGGCTCGTCACCCGCCGCATCTCTCCGCTCGATGGTCGGGGGCGGGTGGTGGCGCTGACGGATGCGGGACTCACGCTCGTCGAGCGCGCGTTCGAGGCGCACCTCGCCAACGAGCACCGCCTGCTCGCGCCGCTCGATACTGCCGACCGCGCCGCGCTCGAGCGCCTGCTGCGCATCTGGCTCGACTGGCTGCGGGCTGAGCACTAGGGAGGCACTCTAGGCTGTGGCCGTGCTGCTCGACATTGCGTTCATCGTCGCCGGTCTGGTGCTGCTGGTCGCGGGGGGTGAGGCACTCGTGCGCGGCGCCTCGACGCTCGCGGCGAAGGTGGGCATCTCGCCGCTCGTCATCGGCCTCGTCGTCGTCTCCGCGGCGACCTCGGCGCCCGAGCTCGCGGTCACGCTCGACGCCGTGCTTCAGGGCGAGCCCGACCTCGCGCTCGGCAACGTCGTGGGCAGCAACATCGTCAACGTCCTGTTCATTCTCGGCTTGTCGGCGATTGTCATGCCGCTCGTCATCAAGCGTCAGCTCGTGCGCTTCGACATCCCCGTCATGGTCGGCATCTCGGTGCTGCTCGTCGCGGTGAGCCTCGACGGCGTCATCGGGCTGCTCGACGGCGTGCTGCTTCTCGCCGGCCTCGGCGTGCACACGGTGATGAGCATCGTCATCGGCCGCCGTGAGGGTGCCGCCGCAGAGCCCGTCGAGCCGGCGCTCAACAGCAAGCCGGTTCCGCTGTGGCTCGCCCTGCTGCTGCTCGTCGCGGGTATCGCCTTGCTCGTGCTCGGAGCCCGCCTGCTCGTCGACGGCGCGGTCAGCATCGCGACCGCGCTCGGCATCAGCAGCCTGGTGATCGGGCTCACGGTGGTGGCCGTCGGCACGTCGCTGCCCGAGCTCGCGACCTCGATCATCGCGGTGCGCCGCGGTGAACGCGACATGGCCGTCGGCAACATCGTGGGCAGCAACATTTTCAACATCGGCATGGTGCTCGGTCTGCCGGCGATCCTCTTCGGCCAGGGCATCCCGGTGCCGCCTGCGGCGATCGCGCTCGACCTGCCCCTCATGCTCGCGACCGCGCTCGCGCTGCTGCCGATCGCCTTCACGGGCTTCGTCATCGCGCGATGGGAGGGCGGCCTCTTCGTGGCCCTCTACATCGCCTACACGGTCTATCTCGTGCTCGCCTCGACCCAGCATGCCGCGCTCGCAGGCTTCACGGATGTCATGCTCTGGTTCGTGCTGCCGCTGCTGGCGATGACTCTCGTGGCGGTGACCGCTTTCGAGGTCGGAGTGCGGCGCGGACGTCGGTCGCCGGCACCACCGCCGGACTAGTCGCCTGAGTCGTCGGCGGCGATCTCGATGAGCGCTTCGTTGTGCCGCAGGAACCCGGGCTTCCACGGGGGGTCGAAGCGTGCGTAGTACACGTCACCCACCGGCGTGAGTTCGGCTGCTCGCACGGACGCGACGAGGTGCGCGCCCTGATCGGTGAATCGTGACGTGCGGGCCGAGCCGGTGAATCGTCGCGCCGCGACGAGGCGCGCAGCCACCGCCAGGGTTCGCACCCGTTGGTCGCGTGGGCTCGGGGTGCTCGCCGCATCCATGTCGGCGGGCATGACGAAGCTCACCGTCTGCACGCCTTCTGCACGAGGCTGCTGCAGCACCGGGGCAGTCATGGAGATGCTCCGCCCGCCGGCGTTGCCGCCGCTGATGTACTGGAAGAGGGGGCCGAAACCGGCCCCCGCTCCCGCATCGAGACCGCCCCGAACATCGACTTGCACGAGCATGTGCGCCGGGTACTGGCGCACCTCGAACCCGTCGTGCTGTCGCACGAGCGTGTACGGCTGCTGCTCGGTCACGTCGGGATCGCCTAGTTCATGCTCGAGAGCAGGTCTTTCATCTGCCTGTAGATGAGGCCCGCGGCGTTCTTCGGGTTCAATCGCGAGAGGCGCGACATGATGCGCGCGTCGCCGCCGATGAAGATCTCGTACGAGCCCTTCTCGATCGCCTCGATGATCTGGCGACCGGCTTCGGCGGGCGCCGTCGTCTTGCGCTGCTTGTCGCCCGCAGCCGCGGCCATCTCCTTCGCCTGCTCCTCGGTCATGAGCCCCGAGTTGACGGTGATGTTCGTGCCGATGGCGCCCGGGAACACCCCGGTGACCGCGACGTTCGTCTCCATGAGCTCCGAGTGCAGGGCGCGGCTGAGCTGCGCCACGGCCGCCTTGGTGGCGCCGTATACGCCTTGACCGGGAACCGGGGCGTACGCGCCCATGCTCGCCACGTTCACGAGCGCGGCCTCGGGCCGCGTCACCAGCTCGGGCAGGAACGCCTTGGTGGTGTTGAGCACGCCGTAGAGGTTGACGTCGATGACGCGCTCGATCTGGTCCCAGTCGAGCTGCATGACGGGCACGAACTTCTGGATGATGCCCGCGATGTTGAGCAGACCGTCGACCTGGCCGTGCTGCTTGATGATCGCCGCGGGAAGCTTTTCGACCGCCTTCCGGTCGGTGATGTTCACGACATGCGTCGAGATGCGGTCGCCGTGGTCGCCGGCCAGCCGCACGGTCTCGGCCAGACCCTCCTCGCTGAGGTCGAGAGCTGCGACGCGCGCGCCCTTCGCCACGAGGCCGAGCACGACCTCGCGCCCGATGCCGTTGCCGCCGCCGGTGACGGCGAAGACCTTCCCACTGATCTGCATGATGCTCCTTCGATACCGGATGCGCGTCCTCGCGCACCCCGAGGCTAACCGCTCCCCGACCGATCGGTCAGGGTCGAACGTCCCGGGGCCGCGATGCTGTGCGAACCCGCAGGAATCCGTGGAATCGTGAGCGCATGACGGTCATGCCGATGTTCCCGCTCGGGTCGGTGTTGTTCCCGGCGATGCCGACGGCGCTGCGCGTATTCGAAGAGCGCTACATCGTCATGCTCTCGACGATCCTCGGCGATGAGCCGCCCGAGTTCGGCATCGTGCTCATCGAGCGCGGCAGCGAGGTCGGCGGCGGCGAGCATCGGTTCCCGATCGGCACGGTCGCCCAGATCACCCGCGTCGAGACGAGCGAGGGCTTCATCGGCCTCATCGCCCAGGGCGACCGGCGCATCGAGGTCGTGACGTGGCTCGATGACGACCCGTACCCGCGCGCCGAGGTGCGTCCGGTTCCCGAGCTCGAGTGGAGCGACGAGCACCGGCCTCTGCTGGAGCGGGCCGAGCAGCTCGTGCGACGCACGATCTCTCGCGCGAGCGAGTTCGTCGAGCAGCAGTGGCCCGCCGACATCGAGCTGAGCGACGACCCCGTTCAGGCCTGTTGGCAGCTCGCCGGCATCGCGCCGCTCGGGCCGCTCGACCAGGTCCGCCTGCTGCGGGCGACGACGGTCGTCGAACTGCTGAGCGGCATCATCGAGGCGACCGAGGGTGCCGCCGAGATGCTCTCGATGCCGGGACTCGACGACGACGACTTCTCGGCGCTGCTCGACGGCGAGTAGCCTGCCGCCATGACCGAGGTGATCGCCCTCCCCATTCCCGTCGATGCCGCGACTGCCGCGTGGGCGGGCCCCGTGTTCGTGCTCATGGCGCTCGCCGGATTCACGGTGCTCGTCTGGCAGACCGTTCGCTACTTCCGCGACAATCGCGAAGACAGCGATCAGAGCGACGACCGCTAGCGGTGCCGAGCGGGTAGAGTGAGCCCTAGTAGCACCCTCAACTGAACACCGGCCGTTTCCGCGATGCGGGAGAGCCGTGGGCCCGGCGCCCGCGGCACCGAAGGAGCAAGCCTCCCCGCCAATCTCTCAGGTCTATGTACCGCATCTGCCAGGCCACTCTGAAAAGCAGAGCGCGCATCCGTCGTCGACGATTGCGACGCTCTCGCCCACGGTGAAAGCGTCCCACCGGCTGCCACGAGCAGTCCGGCGGCGCGAAGCTCTCAGGCACCATGACAGAGGGGGAGTTCCACCGGCCGTCAGCGTCAGGAGAACTCCGTGTCCGAGTCCATCGCCCCCCAGCGCCACTCGCCCCTGCACGCCGTGCACGAGGCGCTCGGCGCGGCCTTCACCGACTTCGCCGGGTGGCAGATGCCGGTGCGCTACAGCTCCGACCTCGCTGAGCACCACGCGGTGCGCACCGCAGCGGGCATCTTCGACATCTCGCACATGGCCGAGATCGCGGTCGACGGCCCCGACGCGGCCGCATTCCTGGATGCTGCGCTCGCCGGCCGGCTCTCGGCGATGGCACCCGGCAAGGCCAAGTACTCGCTCGTGCTCGACGAGCACGGTGGCATCGTCGACGACCTCATCGTGTACCGCATGGGCGACACCTCCTACCTCGTCGTCGCGAACGCCTCCAACCGCTTCGCCGTCGTGGATGCCCTGCGCGAGCGCGCCGCCGGTGTCGGCGGCCCGGCCTTCGCCGTCGAGATCGACGACCGCACCGAGCAGATCGCGCTCATCGCCGTGCAGGGTCCGGCCTCGGCCGCGGTGCTCGCCGCGACCGCGGGGCTCACGATCGAGGGTCTCGAGGCGCTGAAGTACTACGCCTGGGGGTCGGGCAGCTTCGCCGGCACCGACCTGATGGTCGCGCGCACGGGCTACACGGGCGAAGACGGCTTCGAGCTGTACGCGCCGGTCGAGCACGCGGCCGCGCTGTGGGCCGCCCTCACCGCCGCGGGCGAGCCGCTCGGGCTCGTGCCCTGCGGGCTCGCCGCCCGCGACACCCTGCGGCTCGAGGCGGGCATGCCGCTCTACGGGCACGAGCTCGGCCTGAGCATCCAGCCGGTGCAGGCCGGCCTCGGCCGCGTGGTCGTCACCGACAAGCCCGCGTTCGTGGGCCGCGACGCGATTCTCGCCGGCCCGCCCGAGGGAGCCCCGGTGCTGGTCGGTCTGCGGGCCGAGGGCCGTCGGGCCGCCCGCGCCGAGTACCCCGTCTTCCACGGCGAGACCCTTGTCGGCGGGGTCACCTCGGGCGCGCTGTCGCCCACGCTGGGGTACCCGATCGCCATGGCGTTCGTGTCGCCCGAGGCCTCCGCGCTCGGCACCGCGCTCGAGCTCGACGTGCGCGGCACCCGCATCCCCGCCACGGTCGTGGCGCTGCCCTTCTACTCCCGTTCCTGATCCGCCCATCCGCCCCTCACCGCACCGCTGATCGAAAGGCCACCCTCATGAGCGCCGTTCCCGCCGACCTGCAGTACACCGCCGAGCACGAGTGGGTGCGCCTCGAGGGCGACGTCGCCACGGTCGGCATCACGCAGTACGCCGCCGATGCGCTCGGCGACGTCGTCTACGTCGATCTGCCCAAGGTCGGGGCGGCGCTCGCCGCCGGGTCGATCGTCGGCGAGGTCGAGTCGACCAAGTCGGTCGGCGAGTTGTACGCGCCGCTCGACGGCGAGGTCGTCGAGGCCAACAGCGCCGTCGTCGACGCCCCCGAGACCATCAACTCCGACCCCTACGGCGAGGGCTGGCTCGTGAAGGTGCGCGTTTCGGGCGCCCCCGCGCTGCTGAGCGCCGACGAGTACCGCGCCCTCATCGGCGAGTAGCACCGCCCGTTCCGCCACCGACCGCACCGGCATAGAGAGAGACCTTCTGTGAGCATCCCCTTCGTCGACCGCCACATCGGCCTCGACGCCGACGCCCGCCAGCTCATGCTCGACGCGCTCGGCTACGCCTCGCTCGACGCGCTCATGGATGCCGCGGTGCCGTCCGCGATCCGGCAGACGGCCCCGCTGCGCAGCCTGCCCGCGCCCGCGACCGAGGCCGAGGCGCTCGCCGAGCTGCGCGCCCTGGCGGCGCACAACCGCGTGAGGCGCAGCATGATCGGGCAGGGGTACTACGGCACGGTGACGCCCGCGGTCATCCAGCGCAACGTGCTCGAGAACCCGAGCTGGTACACGGCGTACACGCCGTACCAGCCCGAGATCTCGCAGGGGCGCCTCGAGGCGCTGCTCAACTTCCAGACCATGGTGAGCGAGCTCGCGGGCCTGCACACCGCGAACGCCTCGATGCTCGACGAGGCGACGGCGGTCGTCGAGGGCATGCTGCTCGCGCGCCGCGCCTCGGGCTCGGCCTCGAACGTCTTCCTCGTCGACAGCGACATCTTCGCCCAGACCCGGGCGGTGCTCGACGGCCGCGCCGAGGCCGTCGGCCTCGAGCTGCAGTACCTGCCGCTCGCCGAGACCGACCCGGCCGACCTGCCCGAGGCCTTCGGCGTCTTCGTGCAGTACCCGGCGGCCTCGGGTCGCATCTGGGATCCGTCGGCCATCATCGCCCGCGTCAAGGAACACGGCGGCCTCGCGATCGTCGCCGCCGACCTGCTCGCCCTCACGCTCGTCACGAGCCCGGGCGAGCTCGGCGCCGACGTCGCCGTCGGCACGACGCAGCGCTTCGGCGTGCCCATGGGCTTCGGCGGACCGCACGCGGGCTACCTCGCCGTACGCGAGGGCCTCGAGCGGCAGATGCCCGGCCGCCTCGTCGGCGTCTCGAAAGACGCCGACGGCCGCCCCGCCTACCGCCTCACGCTGCAGACGCGCGAGCAGCACATCCGCCGCGACAAGGCGACCAGCAACATCTGCACCGCGCAGGTGCTGCTCGCCGTCATGGCCTCGATGTTCGGCGTCTACCACGGGCCCGACGGGCTGCGCCGCATCGCCGAGGGCGTGCACGCCCAGGCCGCCGGCTTCGCCGCCCGCCTGCACGCCGCGGGCATCGAGGTGGCGCACACCGACTTCTTCGACACCCTCGAGGTGCGCGTGCCGGGCCGCGCGGCCGAGCTCGTCGAGACCGCGCGCGAGCGCGACCTGCTGCTCTGGCAGGTCGATGCCGACACCGTGCGCTTCAGCTTCGACGAGGTCACCGCGGCGAGCGGCATCGGGTTCTCCCGAGCCACCGACGGCCTGGCCGCCGACCTCGCCGCCGTGTTCGGCCTGAGCGACGGCTTCGGGGTGAGCCTGACCCCGCACCTGCCCGAGGGGCTTCGCCGCGCATCCGACTACATGACGCACCCGGTGTTCCACATGCACCGCAGCGAGACCGCCATGATGCGCTACCTCAAGCGCCTCGCCGACCGCGACTACGCGCTCGACCGCGGCATGATCCCGCTCGGCTCGTGCACCATGAAGCTCAACGCGGCCACCGAGATGGCCGCCGTGACGTGGCCCGAGTTCAGCGGCCTGCACCCCTTCGCGCCGCTCGACGACGTGCAGGGCTCGCTCGTCATGATCGGGCACCTCGAGACCTGGCTCGCCGAGCTCACGGGCTACGACGCCGTGTCGCTGCAGCCCAACGCCGGCTCGCAGGGCGAGCTCGCGGGTCTGCTCGCCATCCGCGGCTACCACCGCTCGCGCGGCGACGAGCACCGCACCGTCTGCCTCATCCCCTCGAGCGCGCACGGCACCAACGCCGCCTCCGCCGTGCTCGCGGGCATGCGCGTCGTCGTCATCGCGACGACCGAGACGGGCGACGTCGACCTCGCCGACCTGCGCGCGAAGATCGCCGAGCACCGCGACGAGCTCGCGGCGCTCATGATCACCTACCCCTCGACGCACGGCGTGTACGAGCACGAGGTCATGCAGGTCACGGCGGCCGTGCACGAGGCCGGCGGCCAGGTCTACATCGACGGGGCCAACCTCAACGCGCTGCTTGGCTACGCCCGCTACGGCGACATCGGCGGCGACGTCAGCCACCTCAACCTGCACAAGACGTTCTGCATCCCGCACGGTGGCGGCGGTCCGGGGGTCGGACCCGTGGCGGCCAAGGCGCACCTCGCCGAGTTCCTGCCCGGGCATCCGCTCGCCCAGATGCACCAGCACCCGCCGTTTGACCACACGACGGGCCACGCCGGAACCGTCGAGCACCGTGGCGCGCCCGTCTCGGCCGCGCCCTACGGTTCGGCGAGCATCCTGCCCATCTCGTGGGCCTACGCCCGCATGATGGGCGCTCAGGGGCTCACGGATGCCACGGCCAACGCCGTGCTCGCCGCCAACTACGTCGCCCTGCGCCTGCGCGACCACTACCCGGTGCTCTACGCGGGCGAGAACGGGCTCGTCGCGCACGAGTGCATCCTCGACCTGCGGCCGCTCAAGGAGGCGACCGGCATCGGCAACGACGACGTCGCGAAGCGCCTCATGGACTACGGCTTCCACGCGCCGACCATGTCGTTCCCCGTCGCGGGCACGCTCATGATCGAGCCGACCGAGTCGGAAGACCTCGCCGAGCTCGAGCGGTTCATCCAGGCCATGATCGCCATCCGTCTCGAGGCCGACGCCGTCGCGGCAGGGGAGTGGCCAGCCGACGACAACCCGCTCGTCAACGCGCCGCACACGGCCGAGAGCGTCATCGCGGGGGAGTGGCAGCACGCGTACTCGCGCGAGCTCGCCGTCTACCCCTCGGCCGGCGACCGCACGGCGAAGTACTGGCCGCCGGTGCGCCGCGTCGACCAGGCCTACGGCGACCGCAACCTCGTGTGCTCCTGCTTGCCGATCGAGGCGTTCGCCTAAGGGCTCGGGGTCGGCGAGGGGCTCGGCACAGGCATCGGGGCGAGCAGCCCCGGGAACGCCGCGGCGGCCCACGGGTAGCCGATGAAGATCACGGCGTCGATGACGGTGTGGGCGATGACGAGCGGCAGCAGCCGCCCGTAGCGCGTGTAGAGCCAGCCGAACAGCAGGCCCATCGCGAAGTTGCCGACGAAGGCCCCGAAGCCCTGGTACAGGTGGTAGGTCGCCCGCAGCAGCGCGCTCGTGAGGATGATCGTCCACGGCCCCCAGCGCAGGTCGCGCAGGCGCGCGAACAGGTAGCCGACGACGATGACCTCCTCGGTCACGCCGGCCCGCAACGCCGAGAGCAGCAGTACGGGCACCGTCCACCAGTGCTCGTCAAGCGCCGTCGGCACGACGGTCACGGTGATGCCGAGCGCGCGCCCGACGAGGTACAGCGCGAGGCCGGGGATGCCGATGACGAGCGCAAGCCCGACGCCGTCGCGGGTATCGCGCCACGGTCGCGTGCCGTCGATGCCGAGGCGGCCGAGATGCGGGCGCGCGGTGCTCCACAGCAGGAAGGCCACGAGGGCGACCGGCACGAGGTCGAAGAACACGCCGAGCAGGTTGTAGATGAGGTCGAAGATCTCGCGCTGATCGCGCGGGGGGTTGAGCGTGGCCGTCTGATCGCCGAGCGGAATGTCCCGCGTCAGCCGGTTCGCAATGGCGACGATCGAGTAGACGGCGCTCGCGCCGAGCGACAGCCCGAGCACGAGCAGGATCTCGACGCGCAGCCGCCGATCGCCGGGCAGCGCGCCGGGCGAGGGCTCGGCATCCGGTCGCATCGTCATCGCTCCATTCTCTCTGGGCTCACCGGGCGTTGTGCAGAACCCGCAATCACCGCCCCGGATGCCCGCTGCTCTTTGGAGCACCCCGACAGCCGCCTCCCGCTCGTCGGTGGCCGCGCGCGCCGCGGTTTCAGCGTTGACGGTGAACTCTCTTCAGCAGAACGCACGATTCGTGCGATGCGCCCGGGCCTCATGCAATATTCATGCGAAACCTCGCCGGAACCTGCGCGAGCGTTACCGGTGTGTAACGAATCGGCCTACAGTTTGGCGGGGGTATCTCTGGGTCTCTAGGGTCGTACCCAACAGGCGTGACGGCGCGCTCGGAAAACGTGCCGCCACGCATCCATCTTGCACAGGAGGAAAATTGCGTATCAGCAGATTCGCGGCCGCCACGGCCACGATCGCGGCGAGCGCTCTCGTTCTCTCGGCTTGCGCAGCGCCGCAGTCCGAGGTCGTCGAGGGAAGCTCCATCACGGTCGCGTGGAACCAGCCGTTCTACTCGTACAACAGCAACACGTCGTTCGGTAACGCCACGGCCAACGCCAACATCGTGTACCTGACCAGCGGTGGTTTCAACTACTACAACAACGTTCCCGAGCTGGTGAAGGACGAGTCCTTCGGCACCTACGAGCTCGTCTCGGAAGACCCGCTGACGGTCAAGTACACCGTTGCGGACGACGTGCAGTGGTCTGACGGCACGGCCGTCGACGGCGCCGACCTCCTGCTCGCGTGGGCCGCGAACTCGGGCGTGCTGAACACCCCCGACTTCGACCCGGGCGAGTTCACCGACCCCGAGACCGGTGAGTTCACCGACGAGTACCCGACCGACGTCGTCTACTTCGACGGCGCCATCGGTGCGGGTCTGCAGCTCGTCACCGAGACGCCCGTCATCGACGGCCGCTCGATCACCCTCGTCTACGACGAGTTCTTCGTCGACTGGGAGCTCGTCTTCGGCGTGGGCCTGCCGGCGCACGTCGTCGCGCAGCGCGCGCTCGACATCGAGGACGCGGCCGAGGCCAAGACGGCGCTCATCGAGGCTATCCAGAACAACGACGCGGCCGCCCTGGCGCCGATCTCGAGCACCTGGAACTCGGACTGGAACTTCACCGAGCTGCCGGCGGAGGAGGACGCGAACCTCCTCGTCGTCAACGGCCCGTACCAGATCACCGACTTCGTGGCCGACCAGTCGATCACCCTGACGGCGAACCCGAACTACCGCGGTGACAACCTCCCGAACATCGAGGAGATCACCATCCGCTTCATCACCGACCCGCTTGCCGCCGTGCAGGCGCTCGCCAACGGTGAGGTCGACATCATCAGCCCCCAGGCCACGGCCGACGTCGCGGACGCGCTCGCCGCGCTCGACGGTGTCACCGTGCTGTCGGGTGAAGAGGCCGTCTACGAGCACATCGACCTGCAGTTCGCCGAGTCGAAGAACGGCACGTTCGACGACCCGCTCGTGCGTGAGGCCTTCCTCAAGACGATCCCGCGTCAGCAGATCGTCGACACGCTCATCAAGCCGCTCAACCCCGAGGCCGAGGTCCGCAACTCGCAGATCTTCATCCCCGGTGCCGACGGCTACGACGAGACCGTCGCCAACAACGGCATGGACGCGTTCACCGAGGTCGACATCGAGGGCGCCAAGGCGCTGCTCGCCGAGGCCGGCGTGACCGCTCCTGACGTCTGCATCCTCTACGCATCGAACAACCCGCGTCGTGTCAACGAGTTCGCCCTCATCCAGGCTTCGGCCGCTGAGGCCGGCTTCGTGGTCGAGGACTGCGGCAGCCCCGAGTGGGGTGGCCTGCTCGGCACCCCCGGTGCGTACGACGCGGTGTTCTTCGGCTGGCAGTCGACGAGCCTTGGTGTGACCAACAGCTCGCCGACCTTCCGCACGGGCGGCATCAACAACCTCAACTACTACAGCAACCCCGAGGTTGACGCGCTGCTCGACGAGCTGGACGTCACCCTTGACGTCGAGCGCCAGATCGAGATCCAGGTCGAGATCGACAAGCTGCTGATGGACGACTTCTACGGTCTGACCATCTTCCAGTTCCCCGCCGTCACCGCGTTCTCCGACCGCGTGACGAACGTGGAGCCGGGACCGCTGTCGCCGACCATCTTCTGGAACGCGTGGGACTGGGAGCCGACCGAGAGCAACTAGTCGATAGCCCAGCTATCGGCTGACTCAGGTCAGTCCTTCTCAGCACAGGGGCGCTGGGGCCGCACTGCGGTCCCAGCGCCCCCCGCTGAGAGCCCCCCGTTCACAGATAGGTAGGGTGCCATTCCCATGGCAGCATTCGTCATCCGGCGGCTCATCGCCTCCGTCTTCGTTCTTCTCGCGGCCACGTTCCTCATGTACAACCTGGTCGCACTCTCGGGCGATCCGCTCGAAGACCTGCGGGCGAGCAACGCCCCCAACAAAGAGCAGCTGATCGAGTCGCGCATCAAGCTCCTGCGCCTCGACGTCATCCCGCCGCTGCGGTACTTCCTCTGGCTCGGCGGCCTCTTCCAGGGCGACTTCGGTGTCACCGTCCAGGGGCGCAGCGTCAACGCCCTGCTCGAGCAGGCCCTCGGTTCAACGCTGCAGCTCGTCACGATCGCCACCGTCGTCGCGATCATCCTCGGCCTCATCGTCGGCATCACGACCGCGCTGCGCCAGTACTCGGGCTACGACTACACCGTCACCTTCATCTCGTTCCTCTTCTTCTCGCTGCCGATCTTCTGGGTGGCCGTGCTGCTCAAGCAGTTCGTGGCCATCGGGTTCAACGACTTCCTCGAGGACAACCCGCAGCTGCCGGCGTGGCTGATCGTCATCGCCACGATCCTCGCGGGCCTGCTGTGGGCCTCGATCATCCCGGGAACTCTTCGCCGCAAGGCGCTGACCTTCGCGATCGCGGCGGGTGCGACGGCGAGCATGCTCGTCATCATGAACCTCGTCAACTGGTTCACCTACCCGGGCCTCAGCATCGCAGGTGTCGCCATCGTCGGCCTCGGGTCTGCGGTCGGCCTCACGGCCCTCATCACGGGTCTCAAGAACCGCCGAGCGCTGTATGCGGCTCTCACCGTCGCGGGCCTCGGGCTCGCGCTCTACTTCCCGTTCCAGTTCGGCATCTCGTACTCGATCACCGAGTGGTGGATGCTCGCGGCGCTCGCGGTGCTCTCCGTCGTCGTGAGCGTCGGCATCGGATGGTTCATGGGCGGGGTCGACCGCGGCCCCGTCATGCGCGTCGCCGGCTTCACGGGCTTCCTCACGGCGGGCGCGATCGCGCTCGACCGCTTCATGATGGTGTGGGACGACTACGCGTCGTCAGGCCGCATCCGCGGCCGCCCGATCGCCACGATCGGCTCGTCGACCCCGAACCTCGAGGGCTCTCTCTGGGTTCAAGGCGTCGACATCTACACGCACTTGCTGCTGCCGACCATCGCGCTCATCCTCATCTCGTTCGCCACCTACACGCGCTATTCGCGGGCGAGCCTGCTCGAGGTCATGAACCAGGACTACATCCGCACGGCCCGCGCCAAGGGCCTCGCCGAGCGCACGGTCGTCGTGCGGCACGCATTCCGTAACGCCCTCATCCCGATCGCGACGATCGTGGCCTTCGACATCGGCGGCATCGTCGGCGGCGCCGTCATCACCGAGCGCGTGTTCGGCTGGACGGGAATGGGGGCGCTCTTCCAGAACGGCCTCGATGGCACCGATCCGAACCCCGTCATGGCCTTCTTCCTCGTCGTCGGCGGCCTCGCGATCCTGTTCAACCTGATCGCCGACCTCGTATACGCCGCACTCGACCCACGAATCCGAGTCAACTGATGAGCAACCTCTCCGCACCCGTCCCCTCCGGCGGCGTCACCGACGCCGAGAACAACCTCGAGAACAAAGAGGTCGAGGGCCTCTCGCAGGGCCAGATCGTGCGTCGGCGGTTCTTCCGCCACCGCGGAGCGGTCGCCTCGATGATCACGCTCGCGTTCATCATCGTGCTCGCCTTCTCGGCGGTCGGACTCGACTTCTCGGTCTTCGGCTTCCAGGTCAAGACCCCCGGCTGGTGGCAGTGGACCTGGACCGAGATCCCCACGCCGCAGAACGGCGGCCGCCCGACGCTCAGCCTCGTGCCGGAGTGGCTCGGTGGCGAGGGCGTGCGCTTCGGCGACCACCCCTTCGGGCAAGATGACATCGGCCGCGACATCTTCGCGATCGTCATGCGCGGCACCCAGCAGTCCATCGTGATCATGCTCATCGTGGGCCTCATCGCCACGACCATCGGCACCGTCATCGGCGCCGTCGCCGGCTACTACCGCGGCTGGGTCGACTCGGTGCTCATGCGCTTCACCGACATCATCATCACGATCCCGCTCATCGTGATCGGCGCCGTGCTCGGTCTCGCCTTCGGCAAGCTCGGCGCGTTCTTCCTCGCCATCATCATCGGCCTGTTCACGTGGACGGGTCTCGCCCGCCTCGTGCGCGCCGAGGTGCTGAGCCTGCGCGAGCGCGAGTTCGTCGATGCGGCCCGCGTGGCCGGCGCGAGCGATCGCCGCATCATCTTCAAGCACATCCTGCCGAACGCGATCGGCGTGATCATCGTCAACACGACGCTGCTCATGGCCGCGGCGATCCTGCTCGAGACGGCCCTGAGCTTCCTCGGCTACGGTGTGCAGTCGCCCGACACCTCGCTCGGCAAGATCATCAGCGACAACCAGGCAGCGTTCGGCACCCGGCCGTGGTTGTTCTGGTGGCCGGGCGTGTTCATCATCGCCATCGCCCTGTGCATCAACTTCATCGGCGACGGTCTGCGCGACGCGTTCGACCCGCGCCAGAAGCGCCTGCCGAACGCGCGCGCCCTCGCGAAGGGACGCAGCGGCGGTCTCGACCGCGCGTCGGTCGTCGTGACCGGTCGCGGAGCAGGCATGCAGGGCGGTTCGGGCAGTGCTGGCATGCGGGGCTTCGACGCGGATGCGCCGGACGCCCGTGACACCGACCGCGGTGGGCCCACGCCGTGACCACCGCGGTGATGGGTCGAGCGCTACAGGAGGAGTCCCAGCACGCTCAGCACGAGCAGCACGCCCAGCAGCACGATCGTGCGCGTGTGCGGCGTGCGCCGCAGGGTGCCGGGCTCGAGCGGGCCGTCGAGCAGGCCGTCGTCGCGGAGCTGCTCCCAGTGCCGACGGATCTGGTTCGCCGCCGCCCCACTCTCGCTCGAGAGCGTGTCGCCGGGGCGGATCGAGCCGGCCAGTCGAGCGGTCTCGCTCACGCGCGTGTCCTCCGGGCCGAGCGTGAAGACCGTGTAGCGCCCCGACGCGGGCGCCGCCCAGGCTTCGACCTTTCCGCGCGGCGTGTACAGGGTGAGTGCCCACTTGGTGTCGATGCGCTGGATGGCGGGCCACGGCACGTGCCAGGTGCTCAGCGGGTTGCGGATGGTCACCTCGTGCTCGAGCACCTCGACCGCGGGCATCCAGTACAGGGCCCAGGTGAGCGCCGCCAGCAGCAGCAGCCACCAGCCGTACCGCAGCAGGCCGGCGACATCGCCCGCCACCACGAAGCCGATGAGCGCTCCGACAGCGATCAGCGCCATGGTGATCGTCAGAACTCGACCGAAGGCGGGGCGGAAGCTCGCGGGCTGGAATCGCATGCGCCCAGCTTCTCAGACCCCCGCATCATGACCGCACGGAAGGACCACCCGTGAGCAGCACCACCTCTACCGCCGTCGAGACCGTACTCGAGGTCTCCGGCCTCGGCGTCGACTTCTGGGTCGACGGCGAGTTCTACCCGGCCGCCGTCGATCTCGACTACACCGTCAAGCGCGGCGAGGTGCTCGCGATCGTGGGCGAGTCGGGCTCGGGCAAGTCGTCGAGCTCGATGGCCCTGCTCGGACTGCTGCCGCCGACGGCGCGCGTGAGCGGATCGATCAAGCTGCTCGGCCGCGAGATCTCGCAGCTCGACAAGCGCGAACTGCGCGCGGTGCGCGGCCAGCAGATCGCGGTGATCTTCCAGGAGCCGATGACGGCCCTCAACCCCGTCTACACGGTCGGCTTCCAGATCGTCGAGACGCTGCGCACCCACTTCGACATGACTCCGGCTCAGGCCAAAGAGCGCGCGATCGAGCTGCTCACGAAGGTCGAGATGCCCGACCCGGCGACGGCCTTCAACAAGTTCCCGCACCAGCTCTCGGGCGGCCAGCGGCAGCGCGCCATGATCGCGCAGGCGATCTCGTGCGACCCCGTGCTGCTCATCGCCGACGAGCCGACCACGGCGCTCGACGTCACGGTGCAGGCCGAGATCCTCGAGCTGCTGCGTAGCCTGCGCACGCGTCTTGACAGCGCGATCGTGCTCATCACGCACGACATGGGCGTCGTCGCCGACCTGGCCGACAAGATCATGGTGATGAAAGACGGCCTCGCCGTCGAGCAGGGCACGGCTCTGGAGATCTTCCAGTCGCCGAAGCACCCGTACACGCAGTCGCTGCTCGCGGCCGTGCCGCACCTCGGCATCGACATGACCGACGCCGGCTCGCGCTCGGCCGACCGCACGGGCGTCGAGCCCGTGCTGTCGTTCCAGGATGTGTCGATCGAGTACCCCAAGCGCGGTCGCGTGCCGGCCTTCCTCGCCGCCGACGACATCACGCTCGACGTCTTCCCGGGGGAGATCGTGGGCCTCGTCGGCGAGTCCGGATCGGGCAAAACGACGCTCGGCCGCGCCGCGGTCGGCCTCCTGCCGATCAAGCAGGGCCGCCTCGTGTCGGCGGGCATCGACATCTCGAACGCCTCGCTCAAAGAGCTGCGCCCGCTGCGGCGCAAGGCCGGCATCGTGTTCCAAGACCCGGGCTCGAGCCTCAACCCGCGCATGCCCATCGGCGAGAGCATCGGCGAGCCGCTGCTGCTCGCGGGCGAGGCGAGCGGCAAAGACCTCGACAAGCGCGTGGAGGAGCTGCTGAGCCAGGTCGAGCTCCCGTCGAGCTACCGCAACCGCTACCCGCACGAGCTCAGCGGCGGTCAGCGCCAGCGCGTGGGCATCGCCCGCGCCCTCGCGCTCACCCCGCAGCTGCTCGTGGCGGATGAGCCGACGAGCGCCCTCGACGTCTCGGTGCAGGCCCGATTCCTCGATCTGCTGCAGGAACTGCAGCAGCGTCTGCAGTTCGCCTGCCTGTTCATCAGCCACGACCTCGCGGTCGTCGATATCCTCGCGCACCGGATCGCGGTGATGCACCGGGGTAGACTGGTCGAGCAGGGTTCGCGCGATCAGATTCTGCGCAACCCCCAAGACCCTTACACTCAGCGCCTCATCGCCGCTGTTCCCCTGCCCGATCCTGTGGCGCAGCGGGAGCGTCGAGAGCAGCGCGCAGCCTCCAAGGACTGATTCACCATGGCACTCGCCACCCGCACCGACCTGCGCAACGTGGCGATTGTCGCCCACGTCGACCACGGCAAGACCACCCTCGTCGACGCCATGCTGCGTCAAACCGACTCGTTCGCCGCCCACTCCCACATGGAGGACCGGGCGATGGACTCGAACGACCTCGAGCGTGAGAAGGGCATCACGATCCTCGCCAAGAACACGGCGGTGACGTACAAGGGCAAGCACTCCGGTGGCCAGGACATCACGATCAACGTGATCGACACCCCCGGCCACGCCGACTTCGGCGGCGAGGTCGAGCGCGGCCTGAGCATGGTCGACGGCGTCGTGCTTCTCGTCGACGCGAGCGAGGGCCCGCTGCCCCAGACCCGGTTCGTGCTGCGCAAGGCGCTCGCGGCCAAGCTGCCGGTCATCCTGCTCGTGAACAAGACCGACCGTCCGGATGCTCGGATCGAGGCCGTCGAGGAGGAGACACACGATCTGCTGCTGGGCCTCGCGAGCGACCTGCAGGACGAGGTGCCCGACCTCGACGTCGACGCGATCCTCGACCTCCCGGTGATCTACGCCTCGGGCCGTGCCGGTGCCGCGAGCCGCACCCGGCCCGCCGATGGCAGCCTGCCCGACAACGACGACCTCGAGCCGCTGTTCGAGGCGATCCTGCAGCACATCCCGGCGCCGAGCTACGACGACGAGCACCCGCTGCAGGCGCACGTCACCAACCTCGACGCGAGCCCGTTCCTCGGCCGCATCGCGCTGCTGCGCATCTTCAACGGCACCCTCAAGAAGGGCCAGCAGGTCGCCTGGGTGCGCCACGACGGCACGCACAGCTCGATGCGCATCACCGAGCTGCTCAAGACGCGCGCTCTCGAGCGCTACCCGGCCGAGTCGGCCATGGCCGGCGACATCGTCGCGATCGCGGGCATCGAAGACATCACGATCGGCGAGACGATCGCCGACCTCGACGACATCCGCCCGCTGCCGGCCATCACCGTCGACGAGCCCGCGATCTCGATGACCATCGGCACCAACACCTCGCCGCTCGTCGGCAAGGTCAAGGGCCACAAGCTCACGGCCCGCATGGTGAAAGACCGCCTCGACCGCGAGCTCATCGGCAACGTGTCGATCCGCGTCGTCGACATCGGGCGCCCCGATGCGTGGGAGGTGCAGGGGCGCGGCGAGCTCGCGCTCGCCATCCTCGTCGAGAACATGCGCCGCGAGGGCTTCGAGCTCACGGTCGGCAAGCCGCAGGTGGTCACCAAGACGATCGACGGCAAGCTGCACGAGCCCTTCGAGCACCTCACGATCGATGCGCCGGAGGAGTACCTCGGCGCGATCACCCAGCTGCTCGCGGCCCGCCGCGGCCGCATGGAGGGCATGACGAACCACGGCACCGGCTGGGTTCGCATGGAGTTCATCGTGCCGAGCCGCGGCCTCATCGGGTTCCGCACCGAGTTCCTCACCACCACGCGCGGCACCGGCATCGCCAACGCCATCGCGCACGGCTACGAGCCGTGGGCCGGCTCGATCGTGTCGCGCAACAACGGCTCGATCGTGGCCGACCGCTCGGGTGTCGTGACGAGCAACGCCATGATGGCGCTGCAGGAGCGCATGTCGTTCTTCGTGAAGCCGACCGACGAGGTCTACGAGGGCATGGTCGTGGGCGAGAACTCGCGCGCCGACGACATGGACGTCAACATCACGAAAGAGAAGAAGCTCAACAACATCCGCTCGTCGACGGCGGAGGAGCTCGAGCGCCTCACGCCGCCGCGCCAGCTGACGCTCGAAGAGTGCCTCGAGTTCGCCCGCGAGGACGAGTGCGTCGAGGTGACGCCCGAGATTGTGCGCATCCGCAAGGTCGAGCTCGACCAGACGCTGCGCGCGCGGGCGACGTCGCGGTTGAAGAAGCAGAACGCCTAGGGCCATCGCGCGCCCCGGGCCCGACCCGTCTGGAGCATCCATGACTCGTCCGCACCTCCGCCAAAGCGTCGCTGCGGCGGCGATCGTGATCGCCCTGGCGACCGGCACCTCCGCGTGCAGCACCGGCACCCCGATCGACAACATCGTCGAGGGGCTCGTGCAGCAGGGTGTCGATCAGCTCGTGGGCGGCATCGACGAGCAGATCCGGGGCCTCGTCGACGACGTGCTCGGCGGCGTCGAGCTCACGGGCGATGGCGAGGTGCCGGCGAGCTTCCCCGCCGAGGTGCCGCTCACGGGAGCCGTGCTCGGTGGCGGTGCCGGCCCGGAGGGATCGGGATGGGTGGTGCGCACGCAGCTCGATGGCGGGCTGGGCTTCGCCGACGCCGCGGCGGCGCTCGAGCAAGCCGGCTTCACGGCCTCCGGCGTGTCGAGCGACGCCACGAGCGGCTACGGGGCCTACTCCGGTGCGGCCTACCGCGTCGACCTGTCGGTCGCGACCGACGGCGAGGGTGTTGTCACGGCGACGTATGTGGTCACCCCGCGCTGAGGCGGTACCGACGGGCTCGCGCGGTTCAGAGCAGGGTCAGTGCAGTTAGGCTGAACGGGTGAAGATCGCACGCTTCAGCACCGGGGGCGACCCCCAGTTCGGCATCCTCGACGACGACGAGCTCGTCGTGCTTGTCGGCGACCCGATGTTCCACGGGTACGAGACCACGGGCGACCGCGTGAAGCTCAGTGACGCGCGCCTGCTCGCGCCGGTCATCCCGCGATCGAAGGTCGTGTGCATCGGCATGAACTACGCGGCGCACGTCGCGACCATGCAGTACGAGGTGCCCGAGAACCCGCTCATCTTCCTCAAGCCCAACACCGCCGTGATCGGGCCCGACGAGCCCATCATCATCCCGCCTGTCGAGGGCCGCATCACCCACGAGGGCGAGCTCGTGATCGTCATCGGCAAGATCGCGAAGCGCGTGAAGAAGGAAGACTGGCGCGATGTCGTGTTCGGCTACACGATCGGCAACGATGTGTCGGCCCGCGACGTCATGTTCGCCGACGGCCAGTGGGCGCGCGCCAAGGGCTACGACACCTTCGCGCCCATCGGTCCCTACATCGAGACCGAGCTCGACCCCACCGAGCTCGAGATCACGACGTTCGTCGACGGCGAGCCGCGGCGCAGCGGCAACACGCGCGACATGATCCACGGCGTTCCCGAGATCATCGAGTTCGTCAGCGACGCGTGGACCCTCCTTCCGGGCGACATCATCATGACGGGCACGCCCGACGGCCTCGGCGGCTTCCACGACGGCCAGCTGGTCGAGATCCGCATCGAGGGTCTCGGGGTGCTGCGCAACCCCGCGAAGAACCGCGACGATCGCGTCGACCCCTCCTGACGACCGCGACGGGTGGATGATGGAGCCATGAGCTCGGCCTCCACTCTCGCCCCCGCCCTCACCGCTGAGACCGTCGCGGCCGTGCAGCGGCGCACGCGCGGTGTGCTCATGGCCGGGCAGGTGCTCGCGGGGCTCGGCATGGGCGCCACGCTGTCGATCGGGGCGATCCTCGCCGCCGAGATCTCCGGCTCGCCCGCGTTCAGCGGCATGGCCGCCACGGCGGTGACGCTCGGCGCCGCGCTCGCGGCGATCCCGCTCGCCCGACTCGCGCGCCGCACCGGCCGCGCGCCGGCCCTCGCGACGGGAGCGCTGACGGCCGCCGTCGGGGCCATCGTGTCGATGACGGCGGCCGGCCTGCAGAGCTTCCCGCTGCTGCTGCTCGGCATCCTGCTCATCGGCAGCGGCACCGCCGTCAACCTGCAGTCGCGCTTCGCCGCCGTCGACCTCGCGGCCCCCGCGACCCGCGGTCGCGATCTGTCGCTCGTGGTCTGGGCGACGACCGTCGGCGCCGTCTCGGGCCCGAATCTCATCGGGCCGGGTGAGTCGCTCGGCGCGTACCTGGGGCTTCCCGATCTCAGCGGACCCTTCCTGTTCACCGTGATCGCGCAGTCGCTCGCGGCCGTGCTGTACCTCGTCGGCCTGCGTCCCGACCCATTACGGATCGCTGAAGCCTGGCGCGACGAGCAGGCGCGCGCCGCGCGTGCGGAAGAGGAGCGCTCGGGGGTGGCGGCGCCCGTCGTGGTCGACGCGGTCGACGATCGGCCGGGCATCCGCCTCGCGATGCTCTCGATCGCCCTGAGCCACGCGACGATGGTCGCCGTCATGGCGATGACCCCCGTGCACCTGACCGCGCACGGCGCGAGCCTCGTGATCGTCGGCTTCACCATCAGCCTCCACATCGCGGGCATGTACGCGCTGTCACCGGTCTTCGGCATCCTCGCCGACCGGGTCGGTCGCCGGGCGACGGTGCTGATGGGGCAGGGGATGCTCGCCGCGAGCCTGCTCATGACGGGTCTCGGCTCCGAGAGCGAGGGCTGGGTCGTGGCTGGCCTGATCTTCCTGGGGCTCGGGTGGAGCGCGAGCACGGTCGCCGGGTCGGCGCTGCTCACCGAGTCGGCCGCCCCCGATCGCCGCACGATCGTGCAGGGACGCAGCGACCTCGTCATGAGCGGCAGCGGCGCGGTCGGCGGGGCGCTCGCGGGCGTCGTGCTCGCCATGCTCGGGTACAACGGTCTGTCGTTCGTGACGATGGCGCTCGTCGCCACGGTGGTCGTCGCGCTCGCGATCACGCCCCGCCGTGCCGCCGTAGACTCGAGCGTGTGACCAGCCCCGCCTTCTCCACCGCGACCGGCGCCGATGTGCGCGTGCGCTTCTGCCCCTCGCCGACCGGCACCCCGCACGTCGGGCTCATCCGCACGGCCCTGTTCAACTGGGCCTATGCGAAGCACACGGGCGGCACGATGGTGTTCCGCATCGAGGACACCGATCAGGCGCGTGACAGCGAAGAGAGCTACCACCAGTTGCTCGACGCCCTACGCTGGCTCGGCATCACGTGGGACGAAGGCGTCGAGACGGGCGGGCCGAACGAGCCGTACCGCCAGTCGCAGCGTGGCGAGATCTACGCCGGTGTGATCGAGCGGCTGCGCGAGAGCGGGCACCTCTACGAGAGCTTCCTGACGGCGGAGGAGATCGAGGCGAAGAACCTCGAGCTCGGCCGCGACCCCAAGCAGGGTTACGACAACTGGGACCGCGAGCTCACCGACGCTCAGAAGGCCGCCTACCGCGCCGAGGGCCGCGAGCCCGCGCTGCGCCTGCGCGTGCCCGACAGCGACCTGAGCTTCACCGACCTCGTGCGTGGCGAGATCACCTTCCCGGCCGGCAGCTTCGTCGACTTCGTTGTCGTGCGCCCGAACGGCCAGCCGCTGTACACCTTCGTCAACCCCGTCGACGACGCCCTCATGGGCATCACGCACGTGCTGCGCGGGGAGGATCTGCTGTCGTCGACCCCGCGGCAGATCGCGCTCTACCACGCGCTCATCGAGATCGGCGTGGCCACGGCGATCCCGCAGTTCGGCCACCTGCCCTACGTCATGGGCGAGGGCAACAAGAAGCTCAGCAAGCGCGACCCCGAGTCGAACCTCTTCCACCACCGCGACCGCGGCTTCATCCCCGAGGGGCTGCTGAACTACCTCTCGCTGCTCGGCTGGTCGCTCGCGCCCGACCGCGACGTCTTCACGATGGACGAGATGACGGCCGCGTTCGATGTCGCGAACGTCAACCCCAATCCCGCGCGCTTCGACGTGAAGAAGGCCGAGTCGATCAACGGCGACCACGTGCGGCGGCTCTCGCTCGACGAGTTCGTCGAGCGCAGCATCCCGTACTGCTCGGGTGCCGGTCTGTTCAACGACGTGCCCCGCCCGGCCGAGCGCGCGCTGCTCGCGGCCGCCGCGCCGCTCGTGCACGAGCGCGTGACGCTGCTCGGCGAGGTGCCCGGCCTGGTCGCCTTCCTCTTCACCGCCGATAACGACCTCGAGATCGAGGCGGATGCTCGCAGCTCGCTCGGCGACGACGCGGCTGCCGTGCTCGACGCGGGCCTCGCCGCGCTCGAGCCGCTCGCCGAGTTCGAGCCCGCCGCGATCGAGGAGGCCCTGCGCCTCGCCCTCGTCGACGGGCTCGGCCTCAAGCCCCGCGTCGCCTTCGGCGCGTTGCGCGTCGCGGTGTCGGGGCGCCGGGTCAGCCCGCCGCTCTTCGAGTCGATGCAGCTGCTCGGCCGCGACTCGACGCTCGCGCGCCTGCGGGCCCTGCGCGCGACCCTCTAGCGCCTTTTCTCCCCAGATCTGGGGCACAAGGGCGGTCGAGCACCGCGGTTCGGTCGTTGTGGGGTGAATCTGGCGCCGTCAGCGCGGCGCGGTCGGCATGCGCCGCACATCCGCGACGCGCTCGGCGATCGCGATTTGCGCGGGCGGCCGGAGCAGCACCCAGGCCACGGCCATGACGACCACCGATGCGGCGAACACGGCCGCGCCGAGCCAGCTCTCGCCGTCATCGATACCGAGGTACATCGCGTTGAGGTTGCGCCGCGCCCCCGTGAGCAGCACGAGCCCCACGTGCACGACCGTGAAGGCCAGGTAGAACCAGAGCACGAGCGAGTGGATCTGCCGCGCCCAGGCGTCGGAAAGAGGACCGCGGGTGCGCATCCACCGCTGCGGCCACACGGGGGAGAGGCGCAGCCCGGTGGCGAGCGCGAGCGGCGCGGCCACGAACACGGTGGCGCCGTAGAACAGCACCTGCAGGGCGTTGTAGTACGCCCAGCTCGTGTGCTCGGGCCAGTCGAGCGAGAGGTACTGCAGGCCGGCCGAGATCGCATTCGGGATGACCGACCACTCGGTCGGCACGATGCGCGCCCAGTGCCCGCTCACGAACAGCAGCACCACATACACGAGGCCCGTCGCGATCCACAGCGTCACGACCACGAGGTGCCACCAGGTGTGCAGCCCGAGGCGCTTCGGTGCGCCCGCGGTGCGCGGCCATCGGTTGCGGCGCGTCACGAAGGCGGGAGGCCGGGTGCCCGCGCGCAGGTGCAGCGCCGAGCTCACGATGAAGAGCAGGAAAAAGGCGTTGAGCGCGTGCGTCCAGCTGAGCCAGGCGGGGAAGCCCGTGGGGGTGCCGGGCGGGGGAGCGACGGCGCCGGGGTACTGGGCGATGAAGGCGGCACCAGCAGGGTCGTCCCGCCACCACCGGGCGAGCAGCACGCTCACGGCGAGGGCGAGCACGGCAGCGGTGACGGCGAGCACGAGGGCGCGGGGAGGTCGGCGGGGGCTCGCGGCGTGCACCCCTCTACGGTAGTCGGCGGGGGCTGGATGCCCGGGCAGGGCGCGGGGGCATCCGACGCCTCGTCGTCAGACCTGGGAGGATGAAGCCGTGATCGACGAATTCTCGCGGCGTCCGGAGTGGGTTCGCTGGATTCCCGCGGTCCTGCTCGCGGTGATCATCGTCGTCGCGGTGGTCTTCTCGCTCGTCGGCGCCCCGCGTCTGACGGCCGAGCCCGGGCCGGGCACGACCGAGCAGGTGACCGACCTCAACTGGTCGGTGTTCACCGACGAGGGGGTCGCCTACATCGACGCCGCGCGCACGCCGCGCATCGACCTCAGCTCGCCGCCGGTCGACGCGGTCTCGCTGGGTCTGCCCGCCGATGGGGCGTTCACGGTCGGCCCGCACCCCACCGATCTCGACTACCGCCTCGTGCTCATCGCCACCGCCGAGCAGCCGAACGGGGCCCTGCTCGTCACCCCGCAGTTCACGGTCAGCACGAGCGGCGGCCGGCTGCAGTCGGTGCGGGTCGAAGAGCGCGGGGCCTACGACTTTCGCGAGACCTACCTGCTCATGGCCGAGCGCTCGGCCGACCTGGGCTACACGACTCCGCCGTCGACGCGTCTCGCGGCGGCCGTCTCCGAGGCGCGCGAGTCGGGTGAGCCCGCCGTCGTGCGCTCGAATCGCGGCCTCAGCACGGGCATGGGCGTGACGGCGGAGGCCACGTGCTTCGGCGCCGGCTTCTGCCAGGTGTCGTACATCGTCACCCCGGCCGTAGGGTAATATTGCCACTCGGCCCGCTCGCGGGTCGCCTCAGCCCGGCCCCGGCCGCGCTGATGGGGTGTGGTGTAATTGGCAACACGGCTGATTCTGGTTCAGTTGTTCTTGGTTCGAGTCCAGGCACCCCAGCTCTTCACGGCTTCTGCTCGCGTGCGAGCGCCGCTCCGGCGGCGCGCAGCCAGCGCTCCGGCTCATGCACGGCGGCCTCGGGCGACCCGGCCAGCCCGATGAGCGTGAGCACGCGCCCGAGGCCCCCGGCCTCGGCATCCCGGGCGCTCTCGACGTCGGCCTGACCGGCGACGATCGCGACGGGCACGCCGGTGACGGATGCGCGCTCGACGACCCCTCCCACCACTTTGCCCGCGCGGCTCGTCGCGTCGAACCGGCCCTCGCCCGTGATGACGAGGTCGGCGCCCTCGAGCGCGGCATCGAGGCCGGTCAGGGCGGCGATCGCCTCCGCCCCCGACCGGATGCTCGCGCCCCAGTACCGCGCGAACCCCCACGCTGTGCCGCCCGCGGCCCCCGACCCCGGCCGGAGGTGCTCGTCGCCGCCGGCGATCGCGGCTGCGCGCGCGAGACCGGATTCGAGGCGTTCGACCTGCTCGGCCCTCGCGCCTTTCTGCGGCCCGAACACCGCGGCGGCGCCGCGCGGGCCGACGAGCTCGGCGGTCGTGTCGGTGAGCAGCGTCATGCCTCCGGGCGGCGCAGCCCGCAGCAGCACAGGGTTGAGGGCGGCGAGCCGTTCGAGTGCGCCGCCGCCGTCGGGCAGCGCCCGGCTCTCGGCGTCGAGCAGCCTCAGCCCGAGGGCGCTGAGCGCACCGAGCCCGCCGTCGGTCGAGGCCGAGCCGCCGAGCGCGAGGGTGATGCGCTGCGCGCCGGTTTCGAGCGCCGAGACGACGGCCTCGCCGACGCCGCGGCTCGAGGCCGTGAGGGGGGCGAGGGCGGGCGCTCCGTCGTCGCCCTTCGGCAGCAGGGTGATGCCGCAGCACTCGGCGAGCTCGATCACGGCGTGCTGCTCGGGCAGCAACAGCCAGCGCGCGTCGTGCGGTTCGCCCGTCGGGCCCGCGACTCGGGTGCTGCGCCACTGCGCGTCGGGCACCGCCTGCGCGATCGCGTCGAGCGTGCCCTCGCCGCCGTCGGCCTGCGGCACGAGCAGCAGCGCGTCGTCGGGACGCTCGGCCTGCCAGCCGGCCGCGAGCGCGCGCGCGGCATCCCGTGCGGAGAGCGTGCCCTTGAACGAGTCGGGGGCGATGACGATGCGGCGGCGCATGCCTCGATGATCGCAGGGCGCTTCCGAGAAATATAGACACCATCACTATCGATAGTGCTACTATCTGTACATGAGGATGTCCGAACTGAGCTCGACGACCGGCGTCGCGGTGCCCACGCTCAAGTTCTACCTGCGCGAGCAGCTGCTGCACGCGGGGGAGCGCACGAGCCCCAACCAGGCCCAGTACGACGACAGCCACGTCGCGCGAGTGCGCCTCGTGCGGGCGCTGCTCGAGGTGGGCGGGCTCAGCGTGGCCCGAGCACGCGAGGTCGTCGGCGCGGTCGACGCCGGCTCCCTGCCGCTCAGCTCGGTGTTCGGCGTCGCCCAGCGCGCCGTCACCGTGCCGGCGCCGCTCGCCGACGACGCACCCGCGCCCACCGAGGGCGACCGACTCGTCGCCGAACTGTGCGCGGCCCGCGGGTGGACCGTCTACCCCAACAACCCCGGCCTCGCCCTCGCCGCCCGCGTGCTCGACACCTACGCCGCGCTCGGCCAGCAGCGCCTCCACGCCGTGCTCGAGCCCTATGCCGAAGCGGCCGACCTCGTCGCCGGCGCCGACCTCGCGGCGGTCGCCGCCGCACCCGATGAGACCGAGATGACCAACGTGGTCGTCGTCGGCACCGTGCTCGGCGACGCCCTCCTCGCGGGCCTGCGCCGCATCGCCCAAGAAGCGGAGTCCTTCCGCCGCTTCCCCCTGCCCGAGGGCGTTCCGGCCCCGGGCTCCGCCACCACGACCGACGAGGACTGCTGATGACCACCACGACCGCGCCCGCACCCGCCGCCGACTGGCGCCTCGACCTGCCGCCGAGCAGGTGGCACCGCCCGCTGCTCGTGCTCGGCATCCTGCTCGCCGCATTGACCGTGGTGACGCTCGTCGGCTACCTCGTCGACGACCGCGAACTGCTCGGCGTGAATCTGTGGGAGAAACCGCTGAAGTTCGCGATCTCGGGCGTGCTCTACGCGGTCACGTGGGCGTGGCTCATCGGGCACTTCACGCGCTGGCAGCGCGCGGCGTGGTGGGCGGGCACGGTCATCGCCGTGACCCTCGCTATCGAGCTCATCATCATCGTGGGCGCGGCGGCCGCGGGCATCACGAGCCACTTCAACGTCTCGACGCCGCTCGCCACGACCCTGTGGTCGATCATGGCCGCCGCCATCACGACGCTTTGGGTGGCCACGTTCGTCGCGGCGGTGGCGCTGTGGCGCAACCCCGGCGCCGACCCGGCGCGCCAGGCCGCCATCCGCACGGGCGTCGCGATCTCCCTGCTCGGCATGGGCCTCGCGTTCCTCATGACGGGTCCGACCGCCGACCAGCTCAACGACTTCCAGGGCATCGCGGGCGCCCACGCGGTCGGCACGGCCGACGGCGGCCCCGGCCTGCCCCTGCTCGGCTGGAGCACGATCGCCGGCGACCTGCGCATCCCCCACTTCATCGGCATGCACGCCCTGCAGGCCCTGCCGCTGCTCGCCCTGCTGCTCGAGCTCGGCGCTCGCCGCGGACTCGTGCCGCTGCGCGATGCCTTCGTGCGCCGCGGGCTCGTGCTCACC
This sequence comes from Microcella humidisoli, assembly GCF_024362325.1. Classification (NCBI taxonomy): domain Bacteria; kingdom Bacillati; phylum Actinomycetota; class Actinomycetes; order Micrococcales; family Microbacteriaceae; genus Microcella; species Microcella humidisoli. The sequence goes on along the minus strand of NZ_CP101497.1, from coordinate 351,574 downwards.
GGCGCGGGCGCGTACCTCGCGGTCGTCGGGCTCGTGACGATGCAGGCGCTGCGCGGCCAGTCGATCGTGGCTCCGGATGCCCTCACGCTGTCGATCGGCATCGCCATCGCCGCGGCCTCCCTCGCCGCCGCGCTCGCGGTCGTCGCCGCGGGAGCGCGGCGATCGCACCTCGCGGCGTCGGCGTCGGCGGGCTAGTCGATCTCGAGCGCCTCGCCGGGCTGCAGCACGGTCACCCGGCCGCCGTGCGCCTCGACGACCGTGGTGATGCGAGCGTTCGCCATGGCGTTGCCGGCGTCGGAGTTGACCCGCTCATGGGTCGGGAAGGCCCGGCGCGGCCGCACGGTGTCGAGGTAGTCCATGACCTCGCCGATCTTGAGCCACGGGGCGCTCGCCGGCACGGCGAGCACCTCCACGGTTCCGGGCGGCACCGTGAACGAATCGCCCGGGTAGTAGAGGGTCTCGTTGACGAAGACGCCGACGTTGTCGACGATCGGGATCGAGCGGTGGATGGTCGCGTGGTGCCCGCCCGAGAACGCGAGGGCGAAGGGGCCGGCGGCGCGGACGTCGCCGCCATCGACGATCTGCCAGTGGTAATCGGGATGCGCGGCGGCGACCCCGGCGGGGGCGAACAGCTCGACCGGGCCGGGCGCGGCGGCGAGCAGCCGGTCGAGGTGCTCGCGGGTCACGTGGTCGCCGTGCTCGTGGGTGACGACGATCGCGGCGAGGTTCTCGACGGCGAACGGCGCGGTGAAGCTGCCCGGATCGATGACGAGCGTCGACCCCGAGTGCTCGACGACGAGGCAGGCGTGCTCGCGCTTCGTGATGATCATGGGCACACTGTACTCAGCGCCCCTGCGGGAGGATCTTGACGAAAATACCCCCGGGGGGTATTTTCGAGACATGATCGACGACATCAAGAAACGGGCGCTGCACCGCTCGCGCATCCTGCAGGGCCAGCTGCGCGGTATCGAGAAGATGATCGAGAACGACGAGTACTGCGTCGACATCATCACGCAGTCGCTCGCCGTGCAGAAGAGCCTGCGCAGCCTCAACAAGCTGCTCGTCGAGAACCATCTCCGCACCCACGTGAGCGACATGTTCGAGGCCGGCGGAGACGAGCGAGAGAAGGCGATGGCCGAGCTGCTCGCCGTCTACGAGCTGCAGCAGAACCGCGGCAGCTGACGCGGACGACAGTGCCCCCGCGGGGCGCAATAATCAGCGCATGACATCGTCGTCGAAGCGCATCGTCGTGGCCATCAACCCCACCGCCTCGTTCGGCCGTGGGCGAGAGGTCGGCCCGGCCGTCGTCACGACCCTGCGCGGTCTCGGCCACGAGGTGACGAGCCTCACCGAACCCGACTTCGCGCAGCTGCTCGACGCCGCGCGCGCCGCGGTGCGCGAGAAGCCCGACGCCCTCGTCGTCGTCGGCGGCGACGGCATGGTCAATCTCGGGGTGCTCGCACTGGAGGGCTCGCGCGTGCCCCTGGGCCTCGTGCCGAGCGGCACCGGCAATGACATGGCCCGCGGCCTCGGCATCCCTGTCGGCGATACCGAGGCGGCGATCGAGCACCTCGCGGCGGCGCTGCAGCGGCCGGCGCGGGTCATCGACGCCGGGACGATCGGGTTCGCGGGCGGCCGCTCTCGCTTCGCGTGCATCCTGTCAGCCGGATTCGACGCCCTCGTCAACGAGCGCGCGAACCGCATGACGCGCCCGCGCGGGCGCAGCCGGTACACGATCGCCCTGCTCGTCGAGCTCGCCAAGCTGCGGCCCATCGACTACACGCTCACGCTCGACGGCGTCGTGCATCACGAACGCGCCCTGCTCGTCGCGGTCGCCAACAACCTCTCGTTCGGCGGGGGCATGAAGGTCGCGCCCGACGCGAGTCTCGACGACGGCCTCTTCGACGTCGTGCTCGTGCGCCCGCTCGGCCGTCTCGCCTTCCTGCGCATCTACCCGCGCGTCTTCGCGGGCACCCACATCACCGATCCGCGCGTCGTCGTGCACCGCGCTGCGGCGGTGCGCGTAGAGGCCGCGGGGGTCGTCGCCTACGCCGACGGTGAGCGCATCGCGCCGCTGCCGGTCGACATCGACATGGATGCGGGAGGCCTTCGCGTGCTCGCCTGAGCCGGCCGCGGCGGCCTCTCGAGGCGGCCCGGCCGCGCACCCGGCCCCGGTTTTGCCGGGGTGTGCCCGCTGTGGCATACTCGTGTGGTTGCGAACGCGGCCCCATCGTATAGCGGCCTAGTACGCCGCCCTCTCACGGCGGTAACGCGGGTTCGAATCCCGCTGGGGTCACAACCGAAACCGCCCGGATCATTCCGGGCGGTTTCGTTGGTTAACGCGCGACGCAGGGGACGAGCGCCGACGCTACGCTGTGCGCATGACCCGACTGCGCATCCTCGCCACCGCCGCCCTCGCCGTCGCCCTCCTCGCGGGCACGACCGCCTGCGCTCAGGTCTCCGAGGTGCTCAACCCCTCCACGGGTGAGGAGCTCGTCGGAACGACCTGGTCGGGCACCGATTCCGACGGCGACGAGTGGGGCATCGAGTTTCAGCAGGGCGGTGGCGTCGGTCTGACCTTCAACGATGGCGTGTACGACGATGACAGCGACGTCTGGAAGGTCGAGAACGGCACGATCGTCATCGGCATCGCCTTCGACACCGGCATCGCGACCCTCACCGGCCCCTACACGCGCGACGCGACGACGATCGAGCTCGAGGGCGAGCAGGACGAGTTCACCTGGACGTTGACCCTCGAGAAGGACTGACGCCGAGCTCGGAGCCGCGCGGCGGGAGGTAAGCTGGCCAGCTGAACCCTCGACCGAAAGGCTCTTGTGAGCGACTTCGTCATCCCCGCCTGGTTCGAGATCACCTCGCTCATCGTCCTGAGCCTGATCCTGATCTTCGACCTGCTGCTGGTCGTTCGGCGCCCGCACGTGCCGAGCCCGAAAGAGTCGGCGCTGTGGGTGGGCTTCTACGTGACCCTCGCCCTCATCTTCGCGGGCCTCATGTTCGCGGTCGCCGGCCCGGACGCGGGCGGCGAGTTCGTCGCGGGCTGGCTGACCGAGTACAGCCTCTCGATCGACAACCTCTTCGTGTTCGTCATCATCATGGCCCAGTTCGCGGTGCCCAAGAAGATGCAGCAGGAGGTGCTGATGATCGGCATCATCCTGGCCCTGCTGTTCCGCGGCGTCTTCATCCTGCTCGGCGCGACGCTCATCGAGAACTTCAGCTGGATCTTCTACATCTTCGGTCTCTTCCTGCTCATCACGGCCGCGCAGCAGGCCTTCTCGGGCCGCGAGGACGACGAGGCGCGCGAGAACGCGCTCATCCGGTTCCTGCGCAAGCGCATCGCCATCACCGACGACTACCACGGCATGAAGATGCGCACGGTGGTCGACGGCAAGAAGGTCTGGACCCCGCTGCTGATCGTGCTCATCGCCATCGGCACGACCGACCTGATCTTCGCCCTCGACTCGATCCCGGCGATCTTCGGCATCACCCAGAGCCCGTTCATCGTGTTCACGGCCAACGTCTTCGCCCTCATGGGTCTGCGCCAGCTGTACTTCCTGCTCGGCCACCTCGTCGACAAGCTCGAGTACCTGAAGTTCGGCATCGCCTTCATCCTCGCGTTCATCGGCGTCAAGCTCGTCTTCCACGCGATGCACGAGAACGAGCTGCCGTTCATCAACGGCGGCCAGCCGATCGAGTGGGTTCCCGACATCGACACCTGGACCTCGCTCGGAGTCATCATCGGGGCCATGGCGCTCGCGGTCGCCGCGAGCCTCATCAAGCTGCGCATCGAGCACCGCTACCTGCCGACGGCGCTCGCCATCCCGACCAACGACGACGAGGACGAGAACGCGGTGGCTTCCGAGCCCCCTGCCGCCCGGTGATAGCCTGAACCCCGTGCGGCACACAACGCGGCTCCTTCTTCGTCGCCGCGACGAGTCCTGATCACCCCAGGTCGCATCCTCGTCGCGGAGTTCTGGCGCGGCCGCTTCGCAATCCTTGCTAGAAGGGTGATTTCCCCATGACGAACCAATCTGCTGAGCACCGCCCCCGCACCCTGGCCGAGAAGGTCTGGGATGCGCATCTCGTCGCCAAGGGCGAGAACGGCGAGCCCGATCTGCTCTACATCGACCTGCACCTCGTGCACGAGGTGACGAGCCCGCAGGCCTTCGACGGGCTGCGGATGGCGGGCCGGCCCGTGCGCCGCCCCGACCTCACGATCGCAACCGAAGACCACAACACGCCGACCCTCGTGATCGACAAGCCCATCGCCGAACCGACGAGCCGCAAGCAGATCGAGACGCTGCGCGCCAACGCGAAAGAGTTCGGAATCCGCCTGCACTCGCTCGGCGACATCGAACAGGGCATCGTGCACGTCGTCGGCCCGCAGCTCGGCCTCACCCAGCCCGGCATCACGGTCGTGTGCGGCGACTCGCACACGAGCACGCATGGTGCGTTCGGGGCCATGGCCTTCGGCATCGGCACGAGCGAGGTCGAGCATGTGCTCGCCACCCAGACGCTGCCGCTGCAGCCCTTCAAGACCATGGCCATCACGGTCGAGGGCGAGCTCAAGCCGGGCGTCACCGCGAAAGACATCATCCTCGCCGTCATCGCGAAGATCGGCACGGGCGGGGGCCAGGGCTACGTGCTCGAGTACCGCGGCTCGGCCATCCGGGCGCTGTCGATGGATGGCCGCATGACGATCTGCAACATGTCGATCGAGGCGGGCGCGCGGGCCGGCATGGTCGCCCCCGACGAGACGACCTACGCCTACCTGCAGGGCCGGCCGCACGCACCCCAGGGTGCCGACTGGGATGCCGCGGTCGCCTACTGGAACACCCTCGCGACCGACGACGACGCCGTCTTCGACGCCGAGGTCTTCCTCGACGCCAACGAGCTCGAGCCCTTCGTCACGTGGGGCACGAACCCCGGCCAGGGCATCTCGCTCAGCCAGTCGGTGCCCGACCCGTCGACCATCATCGACGCGAACGAGCGGGCCGCCGCCGAGCGCGCGCTCGAGTACATGGACCTGACCCCCGGCACGCCGATGAAGCAGATCCCCGTCGACGTCGTCTTCATGGGCTCGTGCACGAACAGCCGCCTCGACGACCTGCGCGCCTTCGCCTCGATCATCAAGGGGCAGAAGAAGGCCGACGGGGTCGACGTCATCGTCGTGCCCGGGTCGGCACGCGTGCGCCTCGAGGCCGAGGCCGAGGGCATCGATAAGATCGTCGAGGCCTTCGGGGCCGAATGGCGATTCGCGGGATGCTCGATGTGCTTGGGCATGAACCCCGACCAGCTCGAGCCCGGCCAGCGCTGCGCCTCGACGAGCAACCGCAACTTCGAGGGCCGCCAGGGCAAGGGCGGGCGCACGCACCTCGTGTCGCCGCTCGTCGCGGCCTCCACGGCCATCCGCGGCACGCTCTCGAGCGTGAGCGACCTGATTGCTGACGGCGTTGCCGTCGACCCGCGCTTCGCGACGATCGAAGGGGCACAGGTCTAGCGATGGAAAAGGTCAGCACAATCACGGGCGTCGCGGTGCCGTTCCGCCGCAGCAACGTCGACACCGACCAGATCATCCCCGCGGTCTACCTCAAGCGGGTGACGAAGACGGGGTACGACGACGCGCTGTTCTCGGCGTGGCGGCAAGACCCCGAGTTCATCCTCAACCGTCCGGAGTACGCGCACCCGCGCATCCTCATCGCCGGCCCCGACTTCGGCACGGGCTCGAGTCGAGAGCACGCCGTCTGGGCGCTGCGCGACTTCGGCTTCGCCGCGGTCATCAGCCCCAAGTTCGCCGACATCTTCCGCGGCAACGCGGGCAAGCAGGGCCTGCTCGTCGGGGTCGTCGACGAGCCGACCGTCGAGCGGCTCTGGGCCGAGCTCGAGGCGAGCCCCGGCATGGAGGCCACGGTCGACCTCGTCGAGCGCACCGTCACGGTGGGGAATATCACCGTGCCGTTCGAGATTGACGACTACACGCGCTGGCGCCTGCTCGAGGGGCTCGATGACATCGGTCTGACCCTGCGCGACGAGCAGGCCATCACCGACTTCGAGGCCCGCCGGGAGTCCTGGCGCCCCACCACCCTTCCCGCCCGCTGAGGGCAGACCGACACCACCACCTGAGGTCGCATGAACTCGCTTTCGAAAGACTCGCAGAAGGCCGCCGCTCGCGTCGGCCTCACCTCCGACACCATCGTCATCCACGGCGGCAAGCCGCTGCACGGGCGGATCGAGGTGCGCGGGGCGAAGAACCTCGTGACGAAAGCGATGGTCGCCGCGCTTCTCGCCGACACCCCGAGCGTGCTCAAGGGCGTTCCCGAGATCAGCGACGTGCACGTCGTCACCGGCCTGCTGCGTGCCCACGGCGTCGAGATCACGAGCGAGGGCGAGGGCGTGCTGCGTCTCGACCCCAGCAACGTCGTCAGCGCGCACTTCGCCGAGATCGACGCGCACGCCGGGTCGAGCCGCATCCCGATCCTGTTCTGCGGCCCCCTGCTGCACCAGCTCGGCGAGGCCTTCATTCCCGACCTCGGCGGCTGCCGCATCGGTGATCGGCCTATCGACTTCCACCTCAACGCGCTGCGCGCCTTCGGGGCGATCGTCGAGAAGCGTCACGAGGGCATCCACCTCACGGCGCCCCAGAAGCTCAGGGGCGCGCTCATCGAGCTGCCGTTCCCGAGCGTCGGAGCCACCGAGCAGGTGCTGCTCACGGCCGTGCGGGCCGAGGGCACCACCGAGCTCAAGAACGCCGCGATCGAGCCCGAGATCATGGATCTCATCGCGATCCTGCAGAAGATGGGCGCGATCATCTCGGTCGAGCCCAACCGCGTCATCGTCATCGAGGGCGTCGAGACGCTGCGCGGCTACCAGCACACCGCGATCTTCGACCGCAATGAGGTGGCCAGCTGGGCGGCTGCGGCGCTCGCCACGAAGGGCGACATCACCGTGGGCGGGGCCGAGCAGCAAGAGCTCATGACCTTCCTCAACATCTACCGCAAGGTCGGCGGCGAGTTCGACGTGCTCGACGACGGCATCCGCTTCTGGCACCCCGGCACGCCGCTCAAGCCCGTCATGATCGAGACCGACGTGCACCCGGGCTTCATGACCGACTGGCAGCAGCCGCTCATCGTCGCCCTCACGCAGGCCGAGGGCGAATCGGTCGTGCACGAGACGGTGTACGAGAACCGCTTCGGCTTCACCGAGGCGCTCAACGAGATGGGCGCGAACATTGTCGTGCACCAGTCGGGGCTCGCCTCGATCACGCGCCGCGTGCCGCGCCGCCCGCTCGAGCAAGCCGCCGTCATCACGGGGCCCACGCCGCTGCACGGCGCATCCGTTCGCGTGCCCGACCTGCGCGGCGGCTTCAGCCACCTCATCGCGGGCCTCGCCGCGACGGGCACGTCGACGATCAGCAACGTCGGCATCATCAGCCGCGGCTACGAGCTGTTCATCGACAAGCTCACGGCGCTCGGCGCTGACTTCGAACTGGTCTAGGCCGTCGGGGTTCGACCCACGCACTACCCTGGAGGGCGTGCACGAACCTGCGAAGAAGCCGAAGCGCCGCCGCGAGAAGACCCTGCTGTGGCACGCCATCGCGGCCCTCTGCCTGCCGCTGCTGACCCTCATGGCGCGCTACCCCGTGATCGACGGGGAGAAGCTGCCGAAGACCGGCGCGTTCATCCTCGCCCCCAACCACTACAGCGAGATCGACCCCGTCATCATGGGCCGCTTCATGTGGAAGCTCGGTCGGGTGCCGCGGTTCCTCGCCAAGGCGAGCGTGTTCCGCGTGCCGGTGCTCGGTGCGGTGCTGCGCTGGTCGGGGCAGATCCCGGTCGAGCGCGAGGGGCGGGGGCGGTCGGATGCTCCGCTCAAGGCGGCGCAGCAGCTCGTCGACCAAGAGCTCGCGGTCATCATCTACCCCGAGGGCAGCCTCACGCGCGACCCCGACCTCTGGCCCATGCGCGGCAAGAGCGGAGCCGTGCGCATGGCTCTGCAGGCCGGCGTGCCCATCATCCCCGCCGCGCACTGGGGCACGCAGCACATCATGGCGCGCTACTCGAAGAAGATCAGCTTCTTCCCGCGCAAGACCATCACCTGCAAGATCGGCGACCCCGTCGACCTGAGCGACCTCGCCGGTCGGCCGCTCGACCAGGCGACCCTCAATGAGGGAACCGAGCGGGTCATGGCGGCGATCGCGGCGCTGCTCGGCGATCTGCGCGGCGAGACGCCGCCCGCCGAGCGCTGGGACCCGGTGAAGCACGGCCAGAGCGAGACCGGGCGACTGTGAGCGAGCATCCGCCGCTCACCGAAGCGGTGCGCCTGCCGTCGAGCGCCGTCGAGCACGGAGCCGCGCGCGTCGCCGTGCTCGGTGCCGGATCGTGGGGCACGACGTTCGCCAAGGTGCTCGCCGACGGCGGCGCCGACGTGCTCATCTGGGCTCGACGGCGCGAGGTCGCGCATGAGATCACCGAGACGCATCGCAATTCGGGGTACCTGCCCGGCATCAATCTGCCGCCCAACCTGCGCGGACACGACTCGCTCGAGCACGTGCTCGCGGGTGCCGAGCAGGTGTACCTCTCGGTGCCGAGCCAGAGCCTGCGCAGCAACCTCGCGTCGATCCGCGACATCCTGCCGCCCGAGGTGCCCGTCGTGAGCCTCATGAAGGGCGTCGAGCGCGGCACGGGGCTGCGCATGAGCGAAGTCATCGAGCAGGAGCTCGGCATCGACCGCGACCGCATCGCCGCGGTCAGCGGCCCCAACCTCGCCCTCGAGATCGCCAAGCGCGAGCCGACCGCGGCGGTCGTCGCGAGCGCGAGTCACGAGACCGCCGTCGCGGTGGCGACGGTCGCGTCGAACGACTACTTCCGTTCGTTCGTCAACACCGACGTCATCGGCACCGAGTTCGGCGGCGTGCTCAAGAACCTCATCGCCGTGGCCGTCGGCATCGCCGACGGCGTCGGCTACGGCGAGAACACCAAGGCGTCGATCATCACGCGCGGCCTCGTCGAGCTCAGCGCCTTCGCCGTCGCCTTCGGCGCGCGCCCCGAGACGATGATCGGCCTCGCGGGCCTCGGCGACCTCATCGCCACGTGCGAGTCGCCGCTGTCGCGCAACAACACGGCTGGGCGGCTGCTGGGTCAGGGCTACGGCTTCGAGCAGGTCATCGCGCAGATGAACCAGACGGCCGAGGGGCTCGCCTCGGTCGGGCCCATCCTCGAGCTCGCCGCGACGCGCGGCGTCTCGATGCCGATCGTGGCGCAAGTGGCGCGCGTGCTCGAGGGCACGCTCGACCCGCGCGAGCTCGCGCCGCACCTCGCGACCGACAGCGATGAGCCCCAGCCCGAGTGACGGCCCTCGATAGGCTGGTGCTGTGATCACCTCCCTCGCCGGCGGCCGCGTGCTGGCCGAGAAGCACGGCGCCACGCCTCCGCGGGTCGTCGCCCTGCACGGCTGGGGCCGCGACGGCACCGACTTTGCAACGGTGCTGAGCGGACTCGATGCGGTGAGCATCCACCTGCCCGGCCACGGGCCGGCGCCCGCACCCGACGAGGTCTGGGGCAGCGAGCAGTACGCCGAGCTCGTCGCCGAGGCGATCGCGGCCTTCGCGCCCGTCGTGATCGTCGCGCACTCTTTCGGCGGTCGCGTCGCGGTGCGCCTCGCGGCCGCGCGCCCCGAGCTCGTGCGCGGCCTCGTGCTCACGGGTGTGCCGCTCGTGCGCCTCACGGCCGCGGCGGCGCCGCCGCTCGGCTACCGTCTCGCCCGCTGGGCCAACCGCCGCGGTCTGCTGAGCGACGCGCGCATGGATGCCCTGCGCGACCAGCGCGGATCCTCCGACTACCGCGCAGCCCAGGGCGTCATGCGCGGCGTGCTCGTGCGTCTCGTGAACGAGACCTATGACGACGAGCTCGCGGCGCTTGCGGCGAGCACGCTGCCCATGAGTTTCGTGTGGGGTGAGCACGACACCGCCGCGCCGACCGACGCGGGTCGCGTTGCGGCCGAGCGTGCGGGTGCCCCCTTCCGCGTCGTGCCCGGCGAGCGTCACCTGCTCGAGGGCGACCTACAGCTCGCCGTGCGTGAAGAGCTGCTGGCCATGATCGCCACGACCGAGGAGCCCGTGTGATCGACCTGCTGCTGTACCCCGCGACGCTCGTATCGGTGCTCGTCGGCCTCGTGGCCGCCGTGCCGATCGCGGCCCGCTGGCTGCGCGTGGCGCAGCGCGAGCACTACGTTCCGGCCGCCGTCACCCGCATGGCGTGGCTCTGGGTCGCGCGCGAGCCGTTGACTGCCGTGCTGCTCGTGCTCGCTCTCGGCGCGACCTTCGCCGCCGTGCTCAGCGGCGTGCCGCCCCTCGGGCCGTACTGGGCGCTCGTCGCCATCGTCCTGCTGGCCGCGGTGCCGCTCGGCCTCCCCGTTCGCGGTCGCACGGCCCGCTTCGCGATCACGGGTCGGGTGAAGCGGCTCATGGTGTGCTGGATCGCCCTGCACGTCGGCGTGCTGCTCGTGTTCGTGTGGCTGCTCGACTTCGGTGCCGCGGCTGCCCCCGCGATCGTGCTGCTGCTGAGCGCCCCGCTCACCGACCTCGCGCTCGCGATCATGGCCCCGATCGAGAAGGCCGCTTCGCAGCGCTTCGTGACGCAGGCGCAGCAGCGTCTGACGCAGACGGGCGCGCGCGTCGTCGCGATCACGGGGTCGTACGGCAAGACGAGCACGAAGAACTACGTGGCCCACCTGCTGAGCGCGGCGTTCACGACCGTCGCGAGCCCCGCATCCTTCAACAACCGCTTGGGGCTCTCGCGGGCTGTCAACGACAAGCTCGTGCCCGGCACCGAGCTCTTCGTGGCCGAGATGGGCATGGCGGCGCCCGGCCAGATCGCCGAGCTCTGCCGGCAGTTCCCGCCGTCGATCGCCGCGATCACGGTCGTCGGTGAGGGGCACCTGCAGCGCATGCGCACGACCGACGCGATCCTGCGCGAGAAGTCGAGCATCACCGATCTCGCGCCTGTCGTCGTGCTGCCCATCGACGACCCGCGGCTCGCCGAGCTCGCCGACCGCTGCCGCGCCGCCGGCAAGACCGTGATCACCACCACGTGCCGCGCCGAGACGGACGCCGACGTCGCGCTCGTGCCGCCGAGCGACGCGGCGACGGATGCGGAGCACTGGTCGATCCGCCTCGGCACCGGTGCCGAGCCGGTGCCTGTGAGCATCGGCGGCGTGGAACATGCCGTGAATGTCGCAGTCGCCGCGGGTATTGCGCTCGCGGCCGGGGTGCCCGTGGCGGCGATCGCGGCCAGGCTGGGCGACCTGCCCGGCTCGCAGCACCGCGCCGAAGTGCAGCACGCTCCGAGTGGAGCGCTCGTGATCGACGACACCTACAACGCCAACCCCGTGGGCTCGCTGCGCGCCCTCGAGGGCGCGGCATCCCTCGCCGCCGAGCGCGGCGGGCCGCTCGTGGTCGTCACGCCCGGCATGGTCGAGCTCGGCCCCGTGCAGACCGAGCGCAACCGCGCGTTCGGGGCGGCGATCGGCGCGGCCAACGGCCTGCTCTTCGCGGTGGCCCGCACCAACCGTGCCGCGCTACTGGCCGGCTACGCGAGCACGGCCACGAGCGAGGCGCCGGGGGCGATCGCCGTCGACCGCCGCGAGGCCGCCGTGGCGCGCGCGGTCGAGGCGGCGGGCGACCGGGGCGTTATCCTCTACGAGAACGATCTGCCCGACCACTACCCCTGATCGGCCGCGTGGGCAGAAGCCTGACTTCCGCGGCCCACGAGCAACTGAGGTGACCATGGCGGGTACCGCCCCCTGGGCCGTCGTCTTCGGCGGACCGAGCCCCGAGCACGAGATCTCGATCCTGACGGGCCTGCAGGCCGAGCGGGTGCTGACGGCCGCCGGCCACAGCGTCGTGCCGATCTACTGGTCGCCGACGGGGGAGTGGTTCCGCGTTCCCGACGCCACAGAGGCGAAGGACTACCTCGAGGGTGCGCCGCGCGACTCGGTCGTGCTCGAGGCCCGTGTGTCGGGCGAGCCCGGCCTGTACCGCCGCAAGAAGTTCGGGGCCGAGCGCCTCGAGATCCAGGCGGCTCTGCTCTGCCTCCACGGCGGCGTCGGCGAGGGCGGCGGTGCGGCCGCGGTGTTCTCGCTGCTGGGCATCCCCGCCACCGGGTCGACGCTCTTCGCCGGCGCGGTGGGCATGGACAAGCTCGCGTTCGGCGGCCTCATGCACGCCGCAGGCATCCCGAGCCTGCCGCGCGAAGCGGTGTCGACGATCGTCGAGCCGAGCTTCGCGGGCCCGTACATCGTCAAGCCGCGCTTCGGCGGCTCGTCGATCGGCATCGAGATCGCCGACGACATCGACGCGGCGCGCGCGCTCGCCGCCACGAGCGTGCACCTGCGCACGGGCGCCGTGCTCGAGCCGTACCGCCCCGAGCTCGTCGACCTCAACATCGCCTTCCGCACGCACCCGAGCCTCGAGATCACGCAGCTCGAGAAGCCGCTGCGCGGCGAGGCCGGCAGCGCGCTCTACTCCTACGCCGAGAAGTACCTGGCTGGTGGGGCGGGGTCGGATGCGGGGCTCACGAGCGCCCCCCGCGAGTTCCCGGCCCTCGTGCCCGAGGCCGTGCACGCGCAGGCCCGCGCGCTCGCCGAGCGCGTCGCCGAGGTCACGCGCCTCACGAGCATCGTGCGCGTCGACCTGCTGCTCGACGAGGCGACCGGTGAGCTCTTCGTCAACGAGGTCAATTCGATCCCCGGCGCGCTCTCGCTCTACCTGTGGGCTCCGCAGCGGCCGGCCGCGACCGTGCTGCTCGACGCGCTCACCGAGGCGCGCGACCGCCGCGTCGTGTTCCCGCAGGCCGGGTTCGGGGGCGGAGCCGCGCTGCGGGCCGCGGGCGGCATCGCCGGCAAGCTCGTCGGGCTCGACGGCCCGCGCGCCTAGGCGCTACGGCGTCGGCGTCGGGGTGGGCTCGGCCGTGGGGCTCACCGACCCGCCGCCGAAGACGTCGGTCGCCGCGAGGCACCGGGCGGTGGCCGTGGTTTTCGCGGCGATGAATGGGCTTAACTCGCGCACCGCGTCGGCCCCCGCAATGTAGGTCACATCGACGATGATCTCGGTGACCGGGGTGCGAGCGTAGGTCGTGAAGACGTAGCGCGGAGCATTCGACTCGTCGAGCAGCCAGTCGACGCCGTCAACGTCAAAGCAGGGCAGATCGCTCGGCCCTTGCTCGGGTAACCCGCAGCGGTAGATGACCGCCGTCGGGTCACCCCAGGCGGCCGTGGACTGTGCGTTCGTCGAGCGCCGCGCGAGGGCCACGGTGCCGACCGTGTCGGGCAGACTCACCATGACTTCCGCGCACGCGAGCGCGTTCGATTCGGGGCCCGGCTCGAGAGCGACCGTGCCGGCGCATCCCGTCACGCCGAGAACCGCCGTCGCGAGCAGCGCGGCGGATGCCCGGCGGGCGCGCGGAGGAGCGGTGCGTGTCGACATCGTCTCCACGCTATCGCGGCACAGGTGGGCGTCGGCTTCGAGCCCGCCGCCTACATCGCCTGATCGGTCGCCGACAGCAGCAGCGACAGGAGCATGAACCCGATGAAGACAAGGATGATGACCAGGATCACGCTGAGGAACGACAGCACCCCGCCGATACCGATGATCATGCCGACGCGGGAGCCCGGGCTCATGTGCGAGAGCGGCCGCACCATGGCGCGCCAGACGACCATGTGGAGGCCGAGCACGAGCAGCGTCGGGCCGATGAATGTCAGCAGCAGACCGGCGAACTCGCTCAGGGGGTCGATGCCGAAGCCGCCGGTGACGGTGTAGATCACGAGCGCCACGATGCTGAGGGCCAGGCCCGCGAGCGGCAGCACGATCGCGAGGAGCCTGAGCGTGCGCCGGGCGCGCGTGACCGCTGGCGAGTCGCCGTGCGGCGCCGGAGCGACAGCCGGGGCGACGGCGGCGTCGGAGGCAAGAGCATCAGACGGGGTGCCGAAGAGCTGGTCGACGCCGTCGGCCGGGCCGTACGGCGAGGCGGGCGGGGGTTCGGGAGCTTCGTCGGGCCGCGGAGCATCAGTCATTCGTACACTGTACCAGCGGAGTGAAGAGCGACTAGCGTTGTGGCGTGATCAACCAGGGGAATGGGAGCGACACGCTCGGTGCGGTCGGCGAGCTCGCGGCGCTCGCGCGCATCATCCCGCTGCTGCCGGAGAGCGAGTCGACGATCCTCGGCCCCGGCGACGATGCGGCCGTGCTCGCGGCGCCTGACGGCCGCTACGTCGTGACGACCGACATGATGATTCACGGCCCCGACTTTCGCACCGCGTGGTCGACCATGCACGACCTCGGGTTCAAGGCCGCGGCGACGAACCTCAGCGACGTTGCGGCGATGGGCGCGCGGCCCACGGCGCTCGTCGTGGCGCTCGCCGCGCCCGCCGAGACGCCGGTCGCCGAGCTCGAGGCCTTGGCCGAAGGGCTGCGCGATGCGTGCGAGGCGCTTGCGCCCGGCTGCGGGGTTGTGGGCGGTGACTTGAGCGTGTCGAGCGTGCTGACGATCGCCGTCACGGCGTTCGGTGACCTCGACGACCGTGAGCCCGTGACACGTGCGGGCGCGCGGCCGGGCGACTGGATCGCGGTCTCCGGCTCGCTGGGCCTCGCGGCCGACGGGCTGCGGATTCTCTTCGAGCACGGGGTCGACGCGACGGGGGCTCCGGATGCTGCGGCAGCGGCTCGACTGCGCGCCGAGCATCCCGTGCCCCTCGCCGCCCAGCTCACGCCGCATCCGCCGATCGCGGACGGCGTGGCCGCCGCCCTCGGCGGAGCCTCCGCCATGCTCGACCTCAGCGACGGTCTCGCCCTCGACGCCCGCCGCATCGCCCGCGCGAGCGGGGTCAGCCTCGACCTCTCGAGTGAGCAGGTGCGCGAGGTCGCGCTCGCGCACGGCCTCGACCCCGCCGCGCCCGCGTCGCTCGCGCTCACCGGGGGAGAAGACCACTCTCTGCTGGCAACCTTCCCGCCCGATGTGGCGCCGCCGCTGGATGCTCTTCCCGGCGGCTTCCGCGTCATCGGCCGGGTCGCCGCGGCCGATCGTCATGGGCCCGCGCTGCTCGTCGACGGGCGGGTGTTCGACGAGCGCGGCGGATGGGACCCGTTCGCCGAGTGGAGCGGGCAGGCCGGGTGAGCACGGCGACGACCCCGGGGTACGGGTCGTTGCGGCGATAACCTGGCGTCATGAGCATCGGATGGGTTGAACGAGAGTTTGACCGCCGCGCGTCGACCTACGACCAGAGTTCCTTCCACGTGTCACTTGCGGAAGCCGCCGCGCGGTTTGCTGCTCCGACGGTCAAAGACGCAGTGCTGGATGTCGCCACGGGCACAGGTCTTGTCTTGCGCAGCTTGCAGACACTGCCTGCTGCCCACCTGACGGGCATCGACGTGTCCTCGGCCATGTTGGATGTTGCACGCTCCTCGTTGCCAGGTGCGCGCTTCCTTCAAGCGAGTGCAAGCCGCTTGCCTTTCGGGCCAGGCGAATTCGACGTCATTACCTGCGTTTCCGCAATGCCCTACCTTGACGATCCGGTCGAGGCTGTTCGGGAGTGGCAGCGAGTGCTTGTGCGCGATGGGCGGATTGTCATTTCTGTCTTCACGCCTGACGGACTGACCGGGCCAACGTTGCTTCGCCGTGCCGCCCGTCAACACGGCCTGATGGTGGACGATCCGAACGAATCGACGTCGACCGTCGACGCGTGGCGCGAGATCGCCGCAAAGGTCGGTATGCGCGTGGTTCGCACCGAGTCCTGGACGTTGGCCTTGCCGAGCGCGACCGTTGAGTCGCTACTCAAGCCGCAGTACCCCTTTGGCGTCCGAAACGACCTCCGCGACGCGACCTCAGATGACTTGGCTCTCGTTCGTGTTTCATTGGGGGAACTGATCGCTACAACAGACACGTGGGAGGCATCCGTCTTGCTGCTGGAACTTCGCGAGGACGGGTAAGCCTTCGCCGGGCAGTGATTGACCAAGTGATCACTTCTTTGCTGTACATCTAGAAGATCCATTTGTACAATTGAGCAATGAACCCCCTCAGCGTCGCCGACGCCCGCAAGCATTTTTCCGAGGTGATCGACCGCTCGCAAACGGAGGCCGTGTTCATTGAGCGCCGTGGACAACGCGCTGCAGTCGTCATCAGTCCCGGGCAGTATGAGCGCATGCTCGATGCCCTGGAAGAAGCCGAAGACGCCACGGCGTTCGACGTGGCGATGGCTGAGGAAGGGTCGAACGTGCCTTGGGCACAAGTGAAGGCCGACCTGGGCTGGGCGTGAGCTATCGCATCGAGCTGCGACCGGCGGCGATCCGCGCCCTCAAGCAGATCGACCACCGCGACCGCGAACGCATTCGCGGGGCGATCGCGCTGCTCGGCGACGACCCGAGGCCACCGGCCGCGAAGCCTCTGCGCGGGCGGCCCGCCTGGCGCGTGCGCGTGGGCGACTATCGCATCATCTACACGATCGACGACGGAGTGCTGCTGATCGTCGTCGTGACGCTCGGCCACCGCCGCGAGGTTTACGAGCGCTGACTAGCCAGACCGTGAATCAGGGGTTTCCGGGTCGAGCCAGTACACCGCGGTCTCGCCGTAGCGCGACACCTTGTCGAGCGCGAGCCCGGCGGGCCAGGCGGGAGCCGGGGTGCGCGATGAGCGCTCGAGCGCGACGACAGCATCCGGAGCCAATCGCGGCACGAGGCCCTCAAGCACGTGGTCGAGCTCAAGCCCGCCCACCTCGTAGGGCGGGTCGATGAAGACGAGGTCGAAGGTGTCGAGCGCCGACGACAGGTACGAGGTCGCGGGCTTTCCGATGATCTGGATGCTCGGCCGCTCGCCGCGCCCCGCCCGACCAGCCACAAGCGCAGCATTGGCCTTGCACACCTGCACAGCCGCGAACGACTTCTCGACGAGCACGGCCGAGGCGGCGCCGCGGCTGATGGCTTCGAGCGCGAGGGCGCCTGAGCCGGCGTAGAGGTCGAGCACGCGCATCCCGTCGATCGCGTCGCGCGCCTCTAGGGCGCTGAAGATCGCTTCGCGAACGCGGTCGCTCGTCGGCCGGGTGCCGGCGCTCGGCACCTTCAGCGTCAGCGAGCCCGCGAACCCGGCGATGATGCGTGTCACGGGGACAACGCTACTGCGCCCCGCCGTCTGCACTCCGTGGGCTGCCGGCGCCGAATGCGCGTGCGGCTCGCGACAAGGCCGAGTCGTCTCCAGATTCCGCAGGCACCGATGCCGATACCGACCTCGATCGGTCCCGAATAGGGGTGCGGCGTGTGACGTGCTGCAATTCGGGACCGATCGGTGCGCTCGACAACGACGACGACGACGATCGGTCACTCGTTGCGGACTGTCCCGCGAGACTTCGCAACGAGTGACCGATGGATGGCCAGAAGCGCGGCAGCACTCTGCGCGACAGCCCTCGAGCGAGTCGGCCCAGCCGAGTAGGCGCCGTCGCGCCCGGCCGTGACGGTCGGGCGGCGCGAGTAGCGTTGACACCGTGACCAGCCCGCTCGACGCCAAGCTCAGCAGTGCGCTGGGCGACCGCAGCGCGAACTCGCTGAAGAAGGCGTTCGGGATGCTCACCGTCGGTGATCTGCTGACCCACTATCCCCGGCGCTACGCCCGCCGGGGTGAGCTCACGGCGCTGAGCGAGCTCGTCGTCGGGGAGAGCGTGACGATCGTGGCCGAGGTCATCGAGGTCGTCGAGCGGTCGATGCGCGAGCGCAAGGGCACGATCCTTGAGGTGCGCATCACCGATGGCAAGGGCATCCTCGTGCTCACGTTCTTCAACCAGGTGTGGCGCAAGAACGAGCTGACGCCCGGCGCGCGCGGCATCTTCGCGGGCAAGGTCGGCGAGTACCGCGGCGTGCGGCAGCTCGCCCACCCCGACTACGAGCTGTTCGAGGCCGGCGACGCACGCGATGCGGGGCCGGAGGCGACGAAGTGGGCGATGCAGCCCATTCCGATCTACCCGGCCACGTCGACCGTGGCCAGCTGGCAGATCGCCAAAGCCCTCGGTGTCGTGCTCGACACCCTGCCGCCCGTCGACGACCCGGTGCCGCACAACGTGCGCGTCGACCGCGAGCTGCTCGACCTGGGGCAGGCGTACCAGTTCATCCACCGGCCCGAGAACGACGGGCAGTGGCGCCGCGCGCGCGACACCCTGCGCTTCCACGAGGCGTTCCTGCTGCAGGCCGCCCTGCTGCAGCGCCGGGCCGCCCTGCGCGAGCAGCCCGCGACCCCGCGGCGGCCGGGCGCGGAGCTCGCGGGCTTCGACGCCCAACTGCCGTGGAAACTCACCGACGACCAGGTGCTCGTGGGCGACGAGATCGCGCGCGACCTCGCCTCCGATGCCCCCATGAACCGGCTCGTGCAGGGTGAGGTCGGCTCGGGAAAGACACTCGTCGCGGTGCGGGCGATGCTCACGGTGGCCGAGAGCGGCGGGCAGAGCGCCCTGCTCGCCCCCACCGAGGTGCTCGCCGCGCAGCACGTGCGGTCGATCGTGCACACTCTCGGCCCTGACCGCGCGGCCCGCCTGCGCCCCGTGCTCCTCACCGGGCAGCTCAGTCAGCCCGAGCGGCGCAAGGCACTGCTGGCGATCGCGAGCGGAGCATCCCGCATCGTCATCGGCACCCACGCCCTCCTGGGCGACACCGTGCAGTTCGCCGATCTGGGCCTCGTTGTCGTCGACGAGCAGCACCGGTTCGGCGTCGAGCAGCGCGAGACCCTGCGCCGCAAGGGTGCCGTGCCGCCGCACGTGCTCGTGCTCACCGCCACCCCGATTCCCCGCACGGTCGCGATGACCGTGTTCGGCGACCTTGATGTGTCGACGATCGCGATGCTGCCAGCCGGGCGCATCCCGATCGTCAGCCACGTCGTGCCGCTCGCCGACAAGCCCGGCTGGTGGAACCGCGTCTGGGCGCGCCTCGGCGAAGAGCTCGAGCAGGGCCGGCAGGGCTTCGTGGTCGTGCCCGCGATCGATGCCGCGACGCCGGAGGACGACCCTGACGCGCTCGCCGACGATCCCGCCGACGGCTCCGCCGACCACGCGGATGCCGTGGCGCGCCCCCCGGCGACCGTCGCCGAGCTGACGCCCCTGCTGCGATCGCACCCCGCGCTCGCCGGGCGGCGGGTCGAGCCGTTGCACGGCCGCATGTCGACTGACGAGAAAGACGCGACCATGCAGGCCTTTGCGCGCGGCGAGATCGACGTGCTCGTCGCGACGACCGTCATCGAGGTCGGCGTCGACGTGCCGAACGCCTCGACCATGGTCGTCGCCGACGCGGACCGGTTCGGCGTGAGCCAGTTGCACCAGTTGCGCGGCCGCGTCGGCCGCGGTGGCGTGCCCGGGCTATGCCTCTTCGTGACCGCCGCGCAGCAGGGCAGCCTGGCGCGCGAGCGCGTCGAAGCGGTCGCTGCAACCCTCGACGGCTTCGAGCTCGCGCAGGTCGACCTCGAGCTGCGGCGCGAGGGCGACGTGCTCGGCGCGAACCAGAGCGGCGGGCGCTCGAGTCTGCGGCTGCTGCGGGTCGCCACCGACGGCGACCTCATCCTCGACGCGCGCGAGGCGGCGGCCGGGGTGCTGGGCGGCGATGCGGCTCTGCGCGAGCATCCCGCGCTGAAAGCGGCCCTCGCGCGCCGCCTCGATGAGTCGGCGCGAGACTTCCTGGCCAAGAACTAGTGGGCCCGATTCGACCGTGGCACGCCGGCCGGGGGAGGATGGGGCTATGAGAGTCATCTCGTACAACCTGCGCAAGCACGCCGCCCGTGGTGAGCTCGAGCAGCTCGTCGAGACGCACACGCCCAACCTGCTGTGCCTGCAAG